>JANWVJ010000069.1:0-11880 GCA_025056895.1 Thermoflexales bacterium | reverse complement strand
TATGCCGAGAACTCAGCCGGCGTTGGTTTCAGAGTGCGTCTGCCGCTCAATTCATCGCCCTGCCTGCCGGCCAGATCGCCGTCGCGTTTAACGACGACACGATCGACATAGCAATCGGCGACTTGCCGCACACTCAAGCCGGCGAGCGCACGATGGATTTCAGCTTGCCGCTTTACGTCAGCGGACTAAGCGCTGCCGTATTGAGCACATCTGGATTTGTTGATTTAACATCCTTAAATGGGGCACGGGTCGGGTTTGCTCAGGAGACAACCGATGTCGCCGCGCTCGAAGCGGCCAAACGGGCGCGCGGGGTTGCTTTCATCAATGAACCGTTCACCGACCTGGCCGGCGCGCTGGCGGCATTGCGGGCCGGCCAAATCCAGGGCGTGCTGGCCGAGCGCGTCACGTTGCTGGCGCTGGCGCGCGTATCCGGCGACATCACGGTGCTGCCCGATCGCCTGAACGCGACGCCGATCGCCATCGGGCTGCCGACCCAGGACTCGGCGCTGCGGGATTTGGTGAACTTGACGTTGCAAGAAATGCTAGACGACGGAACACTGAGCGCGATTTACCAGCGCTGGTTCAGCGATGCTCTGCCGGCCATTGAGAAGTGGCCCGGGCAGGCCACGCGCGACACAGCACTGATTGCGCCCACGCCCACGCCGCTGCCCTCGCCGACGCCGGTGATTGTGCAGATCGACACGCCTACCCCGCTGCCGGCGCCGGCGCCGTAGGGGCGCCCGTCATCAGGAAGCGGCGGCGAGAGTATCGGCGCGATGTCATGTCTTTTCAACTACCAACAGGTGCGATAGGCCAAACACGCGCAGCGGAGACCGTTCCAGCGCATGAACGGCTGCCCGCAAGGCGCGGCCGGCCAACCCAAAGCGCGCCACAATGTTGTCAAAGGCCGGATACACCTGCGTCAGCAACACCGGTCGCACCGGCGCGCCGTCAAACAAGCGCAGCAAGCGCCGCGCTGTGTATGCGCGGGCGTGCGGCGCGAACCGATTGCGCAGACCATCGGGCAGCCAGTTGACAAACGGCTTATTGCCGAAGTAGTACTGCCCGCGCCAATACACCCCATGCGTCTCAAAGGGATACAGCCGATTGGGTGTGAAGATCGCCGCGCGCCCGCCTGATTGCAGCACGCGCGCCATCTCCAGGCAAGCAGCACGGTCATTTTGAACATGCTCCAGCACCTCGTGGCTGAACACCACATCAAAAGACGCATTGGGGAACGGCAGACGCTCACAGATTGCATTGCACAACCCCATAAGGCCGGCTCGGCGCCCTTCCTGCACGCGATCATATTCGATGTCCAAGCCGAACACGTGTGGCGTATAACGGGCGATGGCGCGCACATACATCCCGATGCCGCAGCCGTCCACCAGCACGCGCTTGCCGGCCAGCGGCGCGACACGGTTCAACAGCGCCAACCTGCGTTCCTGGCCGGCGCGCCACACCAGAGACGGGACGCCGCGCAAAGCGGCTAGATCGGATTCAGAAGAGTGCATAGGCATTATGCGACCAGCGGCCAACGCAGAAACAACGCATCGAACACCAACCGCGCATTTGCATTCTGGTCGAGCGCATTGAGTGCGCGCACAACCGCTTGCGCGGCGCGCACCGCCTGCGGCAGCGTGATACGCGCGGCCAGGTCACAAATGGACTCGGCGCAATCCAGATTGAACAGGGCACGCGGGGGCAACCCGCCGGCCGAATCCCCTGCTGCACGCGCCACGTCGCGCCAGTAGCGCAGCCACTCTTCCAAGGTCAAGCGGGCCACGCTGGGGTCCGCTTTGCTCATCGACTCGGCGTAGGCGAACCGTTGCGTGCGGTTGGCAGCCAGCAAAGCGCGCAAGTCGGCCAGCCGTTGCGCTCGTTCGGCCAATACGCGCTCATCAGCCAAGGCGCGCAACGCCCAGCCGGGCCGGCCGCGCGCCAAATGAGCCAGCAAGCGGGCACGCTCGGCCGGCGCGCCGCGCGTGACAAGCGCTTGTTCGATCAAGCGCTCTGAAACCGGCCGCAGTGTGAACACCTGACAGCGCGAGACAATTGTCGGCAGCAATGCGTCGGCCTGCGGCGCGACTAACACAATGATGGTGGCCGGGTTCGGTTCTTCGAGCGTCTTCAAAATCGCATTTTGGGCCTCGGCTGTGGCTCGCTGCGCCTGATCGATGACGGCGACGCGGAACGCTCCTTCAACCGGTGCAAGCGTCAAGGCGCGCATCACGGCGCGCGCCTGGTCAACGGTGATGGCGGACTGGGCATCTGCCGGCTCGATCCAGGTGAGATCGGGATGCTTACGTTGGGCGGCCAATGCCTGCGAACGAGCAGCATCGCGCGCGCCGATGGCCAACACGGCTTGCGCAAAAGCCAGGGCCAATGTCGCTTTGCCGACGCTGTCAGGGCCGGCAAATACATGAGACTGGGCGAGCTGGCCGGCGGCGATCGATCGCTCCAGCCGGCGCACGGCCCACTCATGTCCGATCACATTCCAGACGTTCATGCAGGTTGATTCTGGCGACGCGCTCGTCGCCAGCGGCGCACCAGGCGATAGAGCAGATAGCCAATGACGGCAGCAAAGAGCAAAAACAAGATGGGCGCCAGAATCGCCAGGAATGACGCCACAACGGAGACTATATCCTCTAACACGCTTACAACAGGCGCGCCGATCCCGACTGTCGAGGCATTGACGGCAGGCCGAGCCATCGCCTTGCCACCATGCACAATCCCGGCCGTCATCAGGCCGACGATCAGGGCCAGGGCCGGACTGATCTCGGTGATCACACCGCTGTTGGCAGCGAAGAGGATGGCACCGGCAGTGGGACGGATGATGGTTTGCACGGCATCGTTGACGTGATCGGCGCCGGGCACTTTATCGACGACGATCTCAACGGCGAGCAACAGGAGCAGGATGCCGATGGCCCACCATTCGGACAACAGATCAAACGGCGGCTGCAAGCGAATCACTTCTGCGCGCGCCAGGACGGCGACGATCAAGAGCGGGATGTAAGCGTTCAAGCCGGCTGCGCCCGCCAACCCAAACGCACTGACCACGTTCATTAAAGCCACCATATCTCTCGCTCGGCTTCGGGGCATGACCGACAGCCCCAGGCCGGCCAAACACCTTTGCCCGGCGCTGATTATAGATGGCCGGATCATCTGTTCCCCATTTCGGTTATAGGGGACTACACTACAAGCCGACCGAGAGGAAGCGGATCGAGGACGCTGTGAACACAACTGCATCCACTGTGGCGCGGCTGATGGAGCGATGGGGTTATCTGTTGTTGCCAGACGCACACCCCTACGCGCCCGGTCAGCACAGACTACTCATCGCCATGCGCGAGGTTCCCACCGAAATGCATTTCGACCCAGAAAGTATCCGGCTGCGCATGGGCGAGTCCGGGGATTCTCTGAACTGGTCCACTATTCGGCTGAAATATCCTCTGTACGGCCAAAGGCAGGTTGGCCTGGGGCGCATCAGCATCAGCGATCGAGTGGACAAGCGGATCGAGTTTTTTACTTATGGCGGCACAATTGAGGCGATTCATGAACACGATCAGATCGTCTATGCATTGCGGTCGTCTGCACCGATCTTGTCAATCGACCCAGAGATGCAGGACTTTTCGGCTGACCTGACTTTTGAAACAGAGGTCATGATCGCGCGCGCCCAGGCGCAGTGGAACGGAAATCAGGCCGGCTTTGCGCACCGCCTCTCGCAGATCGAAGCGTCGCAGTGCTACTTGGCGACGCTGCGGGCCATCCTTGACCACTATCAGCACAATCAGCGCTTGCGAGACGGGTTTCGACTGTTCTATACGGCGCTCTGCAAAGAAATAGAACTGCTGGCTGCGCTGGGGTACTGGTCAAGCAACACCAGCAAGCTGAATGAACTCCTGGCGCCAGAACAGATGGCGTCTGTATAGCGCCGGCAGGCGCCCGTTGTCCGTCATTCCACGGCCAGATCTCATCACCACGTTCGCTCTTTCAGCAACTCCTGGATGGCCTCGCGGGGCACGGGCAGTTCATCCATGTGGGCTTCGAGCCAGCGCGAAAAGTCTTGCTCGATTGGATCGCTCCAGCGATCATCGATCTGACCGGGGGTGTACACCCCTTCGGCCAGACGTTGCTTGCCAAAACGGTCGCGCAACTGAATCAGCTCACAGGTCTTGACCACCTTCTCGACCAAATGGGCCGGGATAAAGATGACGCCGTCTTCGCGACCGAGCACGACATCGCCCGGCATCACGGTGACCTGACCGATGCGCACCGGACAGTTGATGCCCATCAACATGATGGTCGGAGAAGCGTAGGTCGGATGAAAGCCGCGCACGAAACTGGCAAACCCCGGCAACGCCTTGATGCCGTCCCAGTCGCGCACAGCCGCGTCATGCACGACACCGTTGCCGGACTTGGCATGAATGGCGGTGGCCAAGTTGTCGCCGATAATCGGCCCTTGCTCGATCTTGCCGTACACATCGGCCACATAGACATCGCCCGGCGAAAGCAGATCGATGGGCCATGAAATCTGGTCACCGATGCAGCCGGCTGCCGCGCCGCGATGCTCCATGAGCGCGCGCAGGTCGGGGCGACGCGGCATGTACATGGCCGTCAGGGCGCGGCCGGCCAGAACCTCGCCGGGATGCGTGCGCACCCAGCCGCCCTCGTATTGATGGTGATAGCCTTCATTGCGCAGCACAGCCCACGCGGCAGTAACGGTCACGCGACGCACGCGCGCAATCAGGGCATCCGGCACCTTGGGCCGCCCGTCGGGGAAGCGCTCGCCTTTCCACTCCGGCGTGTAGTCGATCAGCTCTTCAGGAGTCAAGTTAAACGGGCAATACTTGTGCATGATTGATCTTGTTGAGAGTGGGCTGAGCACACAAGCGAAGGCAGTGCCTTCGCCTACCCTTGGCTTCCGCCTACCCCTACCTTCGCTTCTCTCTTACAATCGCTGCAATCCGACGCTTGTCATCGCACAGGCTCGTACCGTCAAGCAAGGGAGATTCATGACCTTTCAACTTACCCGCTACAGCAGTGAACCGATTATATTGCCTGATCCGTCCAGCGACTGGGAGTGCTACAACGTCTTCAACCCCTCGGTCGTGTATCACAACGGCTTGTTTCACATGCACTATCGGGCACAGGGGTTGGATTGGATCAGCCGCATTGGCTACGCAGTCAGCGCCGACGGGGTGAACTGGAATCGCTTACGCCGGCCTGTCCTGACACCGCAGGAACCCTATGAAAGCCGAGGGGTAGAAGATCCGCGCGTCACACGCATCGACGACATGTTCTACATGGCCTACACGGCTTTCGGCCCGTATGGGGGCGGTCAGGAGATCGCCGGCGGCAGCATCTTGCCGATGCTGGCGCAGAGCAGAAACCTGATCACGTGGGAACGCCTCGGCCCAATTGTGCGCGGCGAAGACAACAAAGACCACGTGCTATTCCCACGCAAGATCAACGGGCGCTATGTGGCGTTCCATCGTCGCCGGCCCTTCGTGTGGATTGCCTATTCAAGCGACTTGCTGACCTGGCACGAATCGGATATGGCGCGCGTCTTTGGCCCGCGCCAGGACAATGACTGGGATAACACCAGCGTCGGCGCGAACGGGGTGCCGATTGAAACCGAATACGGCTGGCTAGTCTTCTATCACGCCTACGACACGCAGCGCGTGTACCGGCTAGGTGTATTGCTGCTGGACAAAGACGATCCAACTCGTGTGATTCACCGACCCAGAGCGCCGATTCTGTGGCCACAAGAGATGTGGGAAGTGCGCGGCGACGTGCCAAATGTGGTTTTCAGCAACGCCAATGTGCGCGTGGGTGACACCGTGTATGTGTATTACGGAGGCGCCGACCATGTCATCGGGCTGGCCACTTGCGCCTACACGGATGTGGTTGAATACGCACGGACAGGGTAGAGTTAAAGAGAAGAGAGGAGAGAAGTGAAGATGGCGTGAAGAGAGTGTTCGCATCAGGGCAGGTAAACCGGCAAGTCAATTGTGAGATCGAGACGGTGATGCGATAAGGAAGAAGGAAGAGGAAAGAAGGAGGATCGGGAATGTTGAGCAAAGATCACGTGGATTTTTACAATGAACATGGCTTTCTACACGTTCCACAGGTGTTCAGCAAAGCTGAGATCGATGAGCTGTCGGACGAAATGGACCGGCTCGTGCGCGAGTGGGCTACTACTAGCCTGGGATGGACAGGGCCGTGGCGACGCGCCTACATGGATGAAATCACAGAGAAACAATCCAAACTAACGGCCATGCATGACTTGCAGTTCTATTCTGCCGCGTGGATGCGCGCCGTGACACACCCCAAACTGACCGAAATCATCAGCGACATCCTTGGGCCGGATGTTGAGCTGCACCACTCAACCATGCACATCAAGCCACCTTCAACAGGCCAGCCGTTCCCGATGCATCAGGATTACCCTTTCTATCCGCATCAGGACGGCCGTTACGTTGACGTGCTGGTGCACTTGGATGACACACGCCATGAAAATGGCGAGATTCGCTTTTTAGACGGTTCGCATAAGCTGGGTCCGCTTGAGCACATCACGATGACGCCCGAAGGGCCATGCACCCCACACCTGCCGGTGGATCAATATCCGCTGGAAAACACCGTCGCCGTGCCGGCCAAGCGCGGCGATGTGGTGCTGTTCAGCATCTACACTATCCACGGCTCATACATCAACACGACAGACAGACCCCGCCGGCTGGTGCGCGTTGGCTACCGTCATCCACACAACTTCCAGACGGGCGGACAAAGCATGAGACGCCCTGGCTTGATGGTGCGTGGCTATCGTCACCGCTGCGACGGTCAGGAATTGTTCCCCACCGAAAATGGCGAGTAGGAAAGGGGCGAACGGTCAATCTGTGGTCACGCGCCGATAAGCCGGCGTGTGCACAAATCGGCGCATCGTCACCTGCAACCGTATCTCGTGGCCGGGCGGCAGGTGAACCTTAAAGCGATTGCCGCTGAGCGGCAAGATTGTCGGCTCGGTCACGAGCGCCGGCGGCGCATAGTCCTGTTGTGAGCCGGGATAATCACTGACGCGATTGGGAAAAGTAGCCGAGACAAATTCATGCTCGCCAAATCCACCGGCCTGTACAATCAACTCGCGCGCGACCACTGGATTGAGGTTGACCAGCCAGAGGCCAATCTGATCTTCCGAGACCTTTTCGACCAAGGCCGCCACATCTTCCGGCAAGCCGGGCCGCTTGCGGGCCGGATCGAAATAACACACCCGTGCCATCAGAAAGCCGCCGTAGTACACGTGTTGGGGTGCGCCGGTAGTCAGTTGCACCAGGGCTTCGGTCGTCACCGGATTCAGTTCCTGCCAGTGATGAATATTGACGTGCCGCAAATCAGCGTCATCACATCGAATCAAGGCCAGCCGGCGGCAGACAACCTGGTAGGCCGCACTCAGGATGCGTTCTGGATAGCCGGCATTGTCGCCGACGATGTAGCGTAACCACGGTTGTTCGTGGCCGCTGTCCTCTTTCGATCGGAAAGGAATAACACGCCGCCAGTCGTAGTTGCCGTTGGCTCGCAGAAACTCCAGACGCTGCCAATCAGCATCGGCCATCGACACATTCCACACTGCCGCCGGATAGATTGGGGACATCGGCTGATAGTCGAACCAGCCAGAATCGGCATACCGGTACGGGACAACGAACGTCTCATCAGACTCAAGCGCGCTGAATATGCCGGCCCAGTGATGACGCAGGCTCATCGGTAAATCGGTGATCTTGCGCTGTTGACCCAAGGCAATCAGCTTGTCCATTTGCCAGCGCGGTAAATCCAGATAGCCGGTGTCGCGCGTCAACAGAAAAGCGTTGAGAGCGGCCACGGTCGCCGAGGCAGCGATGTTATAAAACCCATGTGGCCAGCTCCAGCCATACAGCCCTCCATACCAGCGGCCGTTCAGATATTCCCCCACCTGCCCAGACAGGCCAACGTTATCCGGCAACAGGCCGCCGTTGGCGCGCGCGCGGTCCATCCATGCTTCCACATATTCCAAGACCCAACGCCGATATTTGTCCTCTCCGGTCAACAGCCAAGCGTTGGTCGCCAAGCTGGTTGCGCCGAGGTTCGCAACGACATCGCCTTTGCCCATGCGTTCTTGCATCGCCTGGCCCATACGCTGTGCGAGCAGCACATCCTTCAAGTCCTCAAAGGTGCAGACGCCCGGCACATCCTGATACGGAAGGCCATAGGGCGACATGGTCTGCGACCAGTGATATGCCGGTTCGCCGTCAAAAAATCCCCAACGCGGCCCACCGGCTCCGTTGTGTGGTGCGCGGATGATGCGATGATGCGGGTCGTAATTCAGGGCAAGGGGGTCTTCGTTGAGGTAAAAGCCGGCAAAGCGCTGCGCGCGATCCACCCATTTGGGATTGGTCGGATCAGCCATGCACAGGAAATAGAAGGCGATATAGCTCTCACTCTGGTGAAACTGGTCGTAGCCCAGCTCGTACTCGTGGCGCAACATGCCCATGCGTGTGAGCTGACGGGTGACCCCCTCCCATATCTTGTCCTGAAGAGTCAACAAATGATCGCCCCCACCCAGAACGTAGAGCAGCGACCAGTTGTAACAACTCTCGTAGAAATCATCGGCCCCATCGCGCGAGAGGGTGTGGTTGCCCCAAATCAGCTCGCCGTCGTCGCGGATGTACTTTTCGACGAACAGATAGACGGCTTGATTCATGGCATCGATCAGCCGGCGCTGGAGAACAGCCCAGGTCGGCGCCTCAACCGAGGGCGTGGTGGATTCCAGGGTGATCATTGATTGTCGAATTGCTCGATGAGGCTGATAGCGGCGCGCATATAGCCAAGGGCATAGGCCATGCCGGCGTGCCAGGGAGCAGCGCAGCTCATGGCCGGCGTATGATCCGGGATCAATACGCCGTCATAGCCGTTGCGATGCAAAATGCGTAGCACACGGATCATGTCGATGTCGCCTTCGTCGATAAACACTTCGTCGTAGTGGGGCACCTTGCCGCGCACGTTGCGGAAGTGGATATACGCAATCTTGCCCAGCCGGCTGTATTTGTCCACCACCTCGTAAATATCTCCCTCGGTCATCTCGCCCAGCGTGCCCAGGCAAAACTCCAGTGTGTTCATCGGGCTGGGATAGACATTCAAGACCCGATCATAGATATAAGGCTGATACACCAAACGGGCTGTGCCACGCAAAGTCGGCATGGGGGGATCATCGGGATGCAGCGCCAGTTTGACGCCGGCTTCTTCTGCCACCGGCAACATCTCACGCAAAAAGTCGGTCAAGCGCTCCCACAACTGTTCTTGGGTGATCTCGCCCACAACGCCATTACGCCCTTCAGGATCAAACACAGTCGGGTCATACACCATATTCCAAATCATCCCCCTGGGGATAGGCGTCTGTTGCGGATCGTGAAAGCCAACCGTCTCTGCGCCGCCGCGCGCGGCATGTGTCCTCGTGCGCCCCCACACGCCGGCAAAGCTGAAGTTATAGCCCATTACCGGGATGCCGGCGCGGCCCATGTCGCGGAGAATGCGCTTGAGGTGTTCCATCTGCTCGCGCTTGCGCGGTCCGTCGAGTAACACGTCATACCAATGAGCCGGCTCAAAGTTTTCGATTGCCTCCAGCTCCAGTCCCTCGGCATTGAGCGCCTGGCGCAGGGCGCGCATCCCTTCATAGGTCCAAATCTCTCCGTCAGGCCGCGAGATGCCAAAGCCTTTCAGCCGATCATCCTTAGCCGCGTCGGTCAGCGCCCCGAAATAGCCGACGAGATGCGCCACGATGTGCGTTGCGCCGGCTTGCCGCGCGAAACGAAAGTTCTCCTGATTCAACATGTTGCCGTACAAACCCAAACCCAGCTTCATAGCAGCCTCCTCATCGACAGCCAATCTGTAACGTCCGGCGCACTATGGCCGACGATCGAAACAGAGCGCAACGCAACTGTTGACCGCAGAGTCCATCCGATGGATGCCGAACGTTCACTCCCACGCGCCCATGCGCAGCACTTCAGAGATGCGTTCGCGCCACACTTTGAGCAACACGCCGCCGAGAATCAAGGCCAGCGCAACAGCCATCATGCTGGCCAGCCACACCGCGCCTTGCCAATCGATCAGCGGGCGGAAGGGCGGAACCGGCAGCGCCTTTTCATCGGACAAGGGATAGAGCGGCACATACAAGATGGACGCGCCAACCCCCAGCGCCGCGCCGGCCAGAATGGCATAGGCCAGCGTAAAGGCGTATTCAATCAAGATGATGCGCATCACTTGGCCTTGGGTCAAACCCAGCGCGCGCAAGGCAGCAAATCGCTGCGAACGGGCCGTGATCGACGAAAGGCTGTACACCAGAATGCCGATCGCCGCCAGAACGGCGCCGGCCAGGAAGCAAATCGACAATAGCCCAAAGATGCCGACATATTCCAGCTTTTGCTGATCTTGATCAATAATGGCCGCCAAGTCCTTGATGCGATTGGGCTGTACTTTCAACTCGGTCAGGGCTGCAATGATTTGCTTTGTGTCGGCGCCGGGCTGCAAGCGCATCCATACGCCGTTGGGGAATGCTGCGCCGGTCATCGCATCAAGGTAGTCTGCATTGACCAAGGCGCCGGGCTTGTCTTCATATACAGTGGGGAAATAATCGAAGACGCCGGCAATCCTAAAGTTCAAGCGGAAGGGCCTTAGGCCAGCGGCTGCCATGTCCTGCGTCAACATCATATCCACGGGGAACGGATCGCCGATTTGCAAGCCGGTAGCAGTTAAGACCGAGCGCGGCAAGATGATGGCGTCGGCTTGGGAGGCCAACTGATTCATCATACCGCCCAGCGACTCGCGGGAAAAGTCGCGCCGGAAGTACATTACCTTTGGCAAGGCAAGGCGATCAACAGACAAGAGACGGAGCTTTTTAGCGCCGCGCACTTGCGGAATAGCTTCGAACTCACTCATCCAAGCTGCTTCGGCGACGCCGGGGATTTTGTAGTACTCCTCGATGGGCAACATGGCCGAAGCCTGGGCGCTGAACAGCGGCCCACTCACCGAAGCGCCGGCCGGGGCAAAGCCGCCGCCGCCTTGTTGCGTGGTGATATCCAAGATGCCTTGCTTGAACGTTAGATCGGCTCCGACTTCATAGCGCCGGCGATCAACCATCCAGGTGTCGGCGCTCTTCGCAAGTGACGCGAAGAAGGCGCCCAGCGTCAGGCACAACACCAACAGATAAGCCGGCGCGCGAAACAGACTGCTCTCGCGACCCAGCCCAACGAATCCCAGATAAGCTGTGACAGAAGGCAATTTACGTCCCAGCCACGTGAATGGCCGCATCAAGACCGAGAACAACTCCACTGCCAACAACGGCATCGTGAACAGAAACAAGGAGGGAGCCGCCAACAACAGCGGATCATTCGAGGCGTCGGTGAGCCGCCAACTCACCATGCCCAGCGTGCCCTTGAGAGAAATCTGGCGATAGGCGTAGTAGGTGACGGCCAGCAGAATGATCAGAAAGAACAAGCGCACGGCAAGAGGCGTCTCTTGAATGCGTGCGCTTTCACGTTCGTGGGTGATGATGCTGACTCGGCTGTTGCGCCAAGTGGGTAGCAGCCGCGCCAACACGCACAAGGCAATGCCGATGCCGAGGATACGCCAATCGACTGAATCGAGATACACAGGCAAGGCGCGCCTTACTTCGAACTGCATGAAACTGACCGACCAGCTCATCAGGCCGGCCAGGCCAACGCTGATCAGCAATCCTAACGGCACAGCAACTGCCAACAACAGGACGATCTCCAGAAAGATGATGATCAGCACTTGCCTTTGCAAGGCGCCTCGGCTCGACAGCAAGGCAATCTCACGGCGCTGCTCGCGCGCGGCCATGGA
>JANWVJ010000068.1 GCA_025056895.1 Thermoflexales bacterium | reverse complement strand
TGGCGCGGAATGCATGGAGCGAGGCGGTTGAAATGCTTCAACGCGCCGCGGCTTGCACCTTGCACAATGATGACGAGATTCTCCTGCTGCTAACGCGTGCGCTGGGCCACAGCCGGCGCTGGGGTGAAGCCGAAGCCACGTTACAGCGCGCGCTGGCTCTGGCCGAACGGCGCAGCGATACTGCTGCCCAAGCCCGCTGCCGTTTGGTGCAGGCAGAAATGGCCCAATGGCGTGAAGAGTATGACGCCGCGCACACAGCCCTGAATCAAGCGATCGAAGTCGCCGGCCCGCGCTCGCCGCTTCTGCCGCACCTAATGTTGATGATGGGGAACCTCACGTCGCTGCGCAATGACTTTGCCGGCGCCCTGACCTACGGCCAGGAGGCGCTCCGTCTGTTTGCTCGGCACGGCGCCCCAGATGGCGAAGCGGCGGCTCAGGTGCTGATTGCGCGCATGTGCGCCCGGCTGGGGCGCCTGGAAGAAGCGCTGGCCGCTTACGAAGCTGCGTATGCCGGCTATGCCGCGCTCGATCTCCGCCAGGGTATGGCCGCTGCGCGCGTCAACGCCAGCACGCTGGCGTTGCGCGCCGGCGATTTTGAACATGGCGTTGCACTGGCGCGTGATGCCTACGACCTTTTCCAGTCTATTCAAGATGCGCGCGGTCTCTGCGTGGCCGCCAGCAACCTCGGCGCGGCGATGGTGTGGATGGGGCAAGGGCAACAAGCAGAACGCTGGCTGCGCGAATCGTATGAGCGCGCCGTCGCCTTGAACTTGCTCGCCCAGCAAGCAGCCGCGCTGGCCAACTTGGGCGCGGCAGTGTTGCAGCAAGATCGCGCCGCAGAAGCTCGTTCGTTGATGGAACAAGGACTGGCCTTGCGAACTGCCCAAGGCCATCTGGATGTGAGCATCGACCGCGCTTTTCTCGCCATTGCCTGTTTGCGCATGGGCGACTTGCCGGCGGCGGATGCGTATAGCGCCCAGGCCGTAGCCGATGTACAGCGTATGCCACAGGTCGAGAATCCCCAACAAGTCTGGTTCGCGCGGGCGCAAGTGTTGCACGCGCTCGGCCGTTCAGAGGAAGCGCGCGCCGCGCTGCTTGAGGCGGTTGCCCATCTACGACGCATCGAGCATGTGTTGCCGCGCTTGCAGCGCCAGCGGTATCTTTCGGCCTTTCCATTCAATCGCGCTATCCTGCGCGCCGAAGCAGAATCCGTATGGCCCGATCCGGCGTCGCTCGTGTAACTCGGGTGTAACCCAGAGTGGTGGGCGGCGCGCCGGCAACATTCGTGACTGTAAGCCGGCGCTTAAGCGCGGCCGGAAAGCTGCGCGGCCCGGCGAGCCGTATTCAAGCGCCTCACGTGCGCGCAAGCAGGAATCCAGGCGCTTTCTGTGGTGTACCCACACCCCTCAGCGATCATTTTCCGCCTTCCGGCCAGTTGACCTGTCAGGCCGAACTATGTTCTAATACACCTTTCGTATGACGACGTATCGGCCTGAAAATCCGCTCATTGTCCAGAGCGATAAGAGTGTCTTGCTTGAGGTGGACAACCCGTTGTACACCGAGGCGCGCGATGCGCTGGCGCGCTTTGCCGAGCTGGAGAAAAGCCCGGAATACGTGCACACCTATCGCATCGGCTCGTTGTCACTTTGGAATGCTGCGGCTGCCGGCCTGACGGCCGACACGATCCTGGCCGATCTTGAGCGCTTCTCCAAATATCCCCTCCCGGATAACGTCAAGGTCGATATTCGGGATGCCATTGCCCGCTATGGTCGGATTAAGATCATTGCCGAAGAGGGGTTCTGGGCTGCGGATCGACGCGGCGCCGGCCGAATGTTGGTCGTTGCCGACGACCTGCGCTTGGCCGAGGAGATCAGCCGGAACAAACTGTTTGCTCCGCTCATCCAGGCGCGCTTGGATGCGCTGACCTTTCAAATCGATCCGGCCCAGCGCGGGCACGTCAAACGTGTGCTGGTGCAGATCGGTTTCCCTGCTGAAGACCTGGCCGGCTATGTAGAAGGAGCTGCTCTGTCCTTCGACCTGCGCGAACTGGGAGCGTTGACCGGTGCGCCGTTCTCGTTGCGCAATTACCAGATTGATGCGGCAGAAGTGTATTGGGCGGGCGGCAGCGCGGCCGGCGGCAGCGGTGTGGTTGTCTTGCCGTGCGGCGCCGGCAAGACGTTGGTCGGCATTGCTGCCATGCATCGCGCCCAATGTGCCACTTTGATCTTGACTCCGAACACGGTTGCAGTGCGGCAGTGGATACGCGAACTGCTCGACAAGACAACTCTGACCGAAGATCAAATCGGCGAGTACACCGGCCTTAAAAAGGAAGTTCGCCCGGTCACCGTGACCACGTACCAGGTGCTCACTTATCGCCCGCGCCGTGCGAAGAGCGGCGATCTCCAATCCTCAACAGACGCCGCAGCGCCGACCGGCCGTCACTCCTCGCTGTTGGCCGACTATCCCCACATGTCGCTGTTCAACTCGCTGGACTGGGGGCTGATCATCTACGATGAAGTGCATTTGTTGCCGGCGCCTGTCTTTCGCATCACAGCCGAAATTCAGGCCCGCCGGCGCCTTGGCTTGACGGCCACCTTGGTACGCGAAGACGGCCGTGAAGAGGAGGTGTTCTCTCTGGTCGGCCCAAAGAAGTACGACGTTCCCTGGAAAGACTTAGAGAAGCAGGGCTGGATCGCTACCGCCGAATGCCATGAGATTCGCGTCGCGCTGGACGAAGAAGATCGCTTGGAATATGCCGTTACCAATCTGGACAACAAGTATCGCTTTGCGGCCACCAACCGCCGCAAACAAAACATCTTATCGATCTTGATGTCCAAACATCGCGAAGACTCGGTGCTCATCATCGGCCAGTTCTTGGATCAGTTGGAGGAAATTGCCCGCCGCATCGACGCCCCACTGATCACCGGTGAAACGCCCGTTCGCCACCGTGAAAAATTGTACGATCAGTTTCGCGCCGGTGAGATCAACAAGTTAGTGCTGTCTAAAGTCGGCAATTTCTCGATCGATTTGCCCGATGCCAACGTGCTGATTCAAGTCAGCGGGATGTTCGGCTCGCGTCAAGAGGAAGCCCAACGTCTGGGTCGCGTCTTACGTCCGAAGCAAAACGGTCTGCTGGCGCATTTCTATACCATCGTCACTCGCGATACGCTGGATCAAGAGTTTGCCGCCAAGCGGCAATTGTTCCTGACCGAGCAGGGATATCACTACGACATTTTGTACGAGGACGAAGTGGAGGCGTTCCGACCGGCCGTCATTGCTGCGAACGCTGCGCCGGTGCGCCGAAAGGCCGCCTCGTTCTCTGCGTGAGGTGCGGCCTGCATATCACACAGATCAGGCCAAGGTTGAGAGCGATGGAAGATCAGTTGACGCCGCAGCGGTCGCCTGAGGGGGATGGACTGTGGCTGCGCGCCGCGCCATTCCGCGCCGATTGGCCCCCTCTAGATGAAACGTTGGAAGCGGAGTTCACCGCTCCCCAGTTGCGCGCCCTGGCGCGCCAGTGGAATATCCCGCTTAAGGGTGCTTCGCGCAGCGGTTACATCACCCAAATTGCCGAAGCGATCCTGTTGCGCGTGGCGCACATGCGCGATCATCCTGAGTCCCTGCTCGACGGCTTGCCGGCGGAGCAAGCGGAGTTCATCCGTCGCCTGTTCACCGCCCGCGATCACGAGCTGCCCATTCCCCGCACGTTGATCGCCGCCCTCTGGGCCAAACAACCGGTTCCCGTGAGCAGAGCAGATCAACGCACCGAAGGCCGCGCCGTCTCGCCGGATCGACCGCTTGCCGAGATGTTGGACGATTTGCGCCGACGCGCCCTGCTGTTTCCCACCCACCGCTATATCGGCTACCGCGATGTGTACTATCGCTGGTTGCCTTTGGAAGCCGCCGGTGGCAACGTGCCGCTGATCTCCTGGCCGGCGGTATCCCCTGCGCATCCGGTTCGCCCGATTCCCTCGCCGATGCCTTTTCTCGATGCGTTTGATCTGTTTTTGGATGCCGTGCTGTCAACCGGCGTGGGTGTCCGTTCAACGTTGCCCTCTCATCCGCAGGCCAATACGCTGTTTTGGCTGCGGCGCTGGGAACACGACCGAGAAGAAGTAGAGCGGCTGATCCGTTCACGCCCTGGCTGGGCTCCAGACCCGAGCAGCGGCGTCGGCGTGCCGATCTGGCCATGGCTGACGAGCGAGGCCCGCATTCGGCTGGAACATCAAACCGGCCTACCTCCTGCCGAATGCGACTTTCTATTTGCGCTTGCCGCCAGTTTGCAACTTATTGCAGCCCCGCCGGCCGCGCCGTCCCCGCAAGGCGCATGGCTGAGCGCCAATCTCAGTGCTGTTGAAGAGTGGTTCGCGCTGAGCCACGAGCAGCGTTTCTTGCGCGCCTGGACGGCGTGGCAACAATACGTAGCCGATCCACTCGAAGCGGCTTTGGTCTTCGGCGAGGGCCAAACCCCTCAGCCGCCCAAGCCGCTGTTCAAGGTGATGCGCGCCATCGGCGCGCGAGACCTCGGCCCAGCCGAGCTGGGGGCCGAATGGTGCAGTGTGCGTCGTTACCTCAGCCGTGTCTTGCGCGGGCTGCCTCGCGGTGTGTGGATCGACTGGCCGGCGTTACGCCGCGCCTTGTTCGACTTTTACCCCAATTGTGCTTGGACATTTTTTACACCGGATCACTGGTGGTTCGCAGACCCGGATAGTCTGTCTCGTTTACGGTTTGATCGAGCGGATGACTGGATGCGCAGTGTAGGAGCAATGCTCACGGCGGCGTTGTGTGGGCCGCTGCACTGGTTCGGCCTGGTCGAGATCGCCGAACAGAGAGAAGCATGCTCCTCGAACGAGGCCGGCGGTGAGGCGCGACTGATCGCCTTTCGTCTTACCGAACTGGCGGACTGGGTGTTCGGAGCACAAGTGATTCTGCGCCGTGCAAGCATGACCAACGGCGTTGCCAAGACAGAACTGACTATTCCGCCTTTACCCCCCTCGGCCAGGCCGCGTCCGCGCGTCAGCGCGCCTGCTGTTTGGCTGGATGAAATGACTTGGCGCTTGCCGCCGGCCCCAGAGCGCGCCGACTTCATCGCCTTTGCACGCAAGATTGGCGAGCCGGCTGAAGCGCCTTTCACGTATCGCCTGACGCCAGCCAGCATCGAAGCAGCCGTGCGCGAGGGGATCACAGTTGAGGAGGTTGCTGCGCAATTCAAGCGTTTTGGCGCGCCGGCCCCGGCTCCTGCACTGGCCCTCTACCGATCCATCGCCGAACATTATGGCCGCGTGCGCGTGTACCCCTCGCTGACTGTGTTGCAACTGTCCGATGATTATGCGTTGCCGGAGCTGTTGGCAAATACCTCTTTGGGCCAGGCGATTGTGTGTCAATTATCGCCGCGCGCCGTAGTCATTCGCGCCGATAAAATGGAGCAACTCATGCACGAGCTGGTTGAACGGGGATATACCCCCTCTGTGGTGTAAACAAACCGAACCGACCAACTTCGGTCGTGATGCCGGCTTGATGCGAGATTGACAGGGCTATGAAACTCAAACGATCGGTCGGATACACGCGCTCGGCGCGCGCCGTTGCCCCTGACCCGGCGTATGTCGGTTCAGGGCAGGGCGATTTGGCCCGCACGGGAGAAATCTCTTCTGGGTTGGCCGTCCTCCCTGTCGCACCGCCTGTTGCTGTAACCGGTTCAGCCTTTGACTTCCAGCGCGACCTCAGTCGCTATTGGCGCTACGTGCGCACTCGAGGACAAATCGATCTAACGGCGCGCGGTTGGATTTACAAAACTGCGTTCAAGTCGTTGCTGGAGGCGCTGAATCAGCCACTGAACGGTGTGGATTCAGAGCAGCGCCAGCCACGCTTGCTGTTCATACGCTACTTGTTGACAGAGCTGGGTGAACTGTCCGAAAGGCCAGATAGCATTTCTGTACAAGGCGAGGGGCTGTTCTTCCACCGACCTTTAACGGAGCGCATTCGGCGCGCGTTTGAGGCTTGGCGAGATGCGCTTGTCATCATCGAGCCGAGTCTGTTCTCCGAGCCGGATAAAGCATCTCAGAGTGCAGTCCATCCTCCGAGTCGATTTATGGGCCAACTGCGTCTGGCGTTGCTGCGGGCAATGGCGCGCATTGAAAAGTCCGACCGGCTCAGCCAATCGCTCCAATCGCAGCAAGACCCGTCAGGACAGCCGCGCTGGCGCTCTGTGCTCAACTTGGTCGAATCCGAGATGCGGCCAGATCGCACTGCCGGCGGCCCGACGGTCACACACATCACGCCGGATATCCGCGCCATGGTGCTGTCAATGCTGGTGGGGCCATTGCACTGGATGGGACTGATCGATCTCGGTTATGAGGCGCCTGAACAAGCCGGCAGCGTCGCACCCCCCGTGGCTTATCGTCTGAGCCAGACCGGTTTGTGGTTGCTCGATCTGGCCGAACCGCCTCAATTTGTAGAGAGCGGCGGACGGGTGATTGTCCAACCGAATTTCACCGTCTTGGCCATGGAACCCGTCGCCGATAGTGTGTTAATCGAGCTGGATCAGTTTGCCGAGTTGCGCGGCGGGGACCGAGCGATGACGTATGAATTGACGCGCTACTCGGTATATCGCGGGCAGCGCGCCGGCTGGAATGCACAACGGATTGCGACGTTTCTGGAGCAGCATCAGGGGGCGCCGTTGCCGGCAAACGTGCGGCGCTCGCTGGAAGAGTGGCAGGCGCTCCATCATCGCATCGTGTTCTATCGCAGCGCCTGTGTCGCCCAGTTTGCAGATGACGAAGCGCGCGAAGCGGCTTGCAAGGCCTTGTCGCAGTCCGGCTTCGAGTTGACGACGCTTGGGCCGGCGCACACTTTGATTGCGCCTGCCAATACAGATCGCCTGCCCTCTGCTTCTGGCCAAATCGTCTCACAGGTTGTGGATATCCTCACCCAGGCCGGATGGGCGCCAGAGGTCGGTCGGCCTGCGCCAGAGCACGATGACACAGAAGGTTGCTTACGTCTTGTCTCTGCGTCCGACCCATCCGGCGCTCCGATCTTTGAAGTGATCTTTAAACAGCCGGCGCCGAGTCTGTTTGCGCTTGGTCAGCTTGCACCGTTGCTCGATCACAGCAGTTTCTCCGCCGGCAGAGAAACAGTCGGCGCCGCAAACCCGGCGCTGCACCCAGACCTGTTCCGTCTGCGCCGGCCTGTGCACATCACTGCTGCCAGCATTCGTCGGGCGCTTTCTCAACACATGAATGTGGATGAAATCCTGGCGCTGCTTGCACATCTGCATGACGGGCCGCTGCCGGACTCTGTGGAGCACCTCATCCGTGAGTGGGCCCGATTCTATGGACGCGCTCACATGAACCCTGTGTGTTTGGTCGCCTTAGACAATCATGACGTGCTGCACAATCTGCTCGACGATCCAACGGTGGGCCGTTATCTGCGGCCGATTGAGGGCAGCGGTTTGCCCTTCGCGGTTGTCGAGCCAGCCCACGCCGAGATCGTGCGCGAGATGCTGGCCGAACGGGGCATCGAGGTGGTCGGCTGAAATAGTGTGTGCCTAAGGGTGTGGGGTCGGCGTCTCGGTCGGCGCAGCGGGGATGGGATTGGTGGTCGGCGGAGGTGTGGGAGTAATCTCTGACGGCGATCGAGCCTGGTAATAGCACGGGTTGAAGTCCGGTCCAAGGATGATGCGATAGCGCGCGCCGTCTGGAGTGGGTTGGGAGATGATCAGATCGTCTTTAATCTTGAAGGTGCGTTGCAGCAACGGCAAGGCGCTCCCTTTCTTGGTCGTGGTGAAGTCAACGATTTGGGTCGCTGCAACACGCTCTTCCACGTTCCGAATGTCGAGGATGCGAAAGCCCAACTCGCTCAGCCGGTCGGCAGCCACAATCCCGAAGTCGGGGTCGCTTGTGGCATTCCAGACTTCAATAGGAATGCCCTCGTTCGGGCGCTGGTTAAGCGCCACGCGCAGCACCTGCTGGATATAAGGCTGCATCGTTTCGCGATTGGGGATCAGCACCGACCCAACGCCGGGCAACGTTGCTCCGCGCATGCCGCCGCCCTCGATAAAGCGGCTGCGGATGATCACATCTTCGAAGCGCGGCGCCAGCGTAGCTAGATACAACAAGTTGTCCAACGTGAGATCGGTCTTCACATACTGCTGAAATTGGGCGTATAGCTCCGGCACTTTAACAAGCATGCCGAGTTGCTTGACCTTGTTGAACAGTGCACGGATCAAGCGCTGCTCCCGCCGGCCTCGGTCGATGTCGCCGCCCGGCACGCCGTATCGCGCCCGCACATAGGCCAGCGCCCGTAACCCATCTAATGTGTAAATGCCGGGGCGTGGGATATTGATTGTCAGCAGGGGCACGGGCATGCCGGGTTCCCACACTTCACCCGTGAACGTGTCGGTGTATGGCATGGTCACGGTCAGCGGCGAGGCCGGATCGGCCATGTAGTACGGGTCCTTGGGAAATTGTTGGAAGAGCGGGCACGTCGCCACAATTTGCACGCCGCCCACAGTGTCCACTGCTCGCACCACGGCGGTGAAATCGACCATCGCGTAGTAGTCCACGTTGATTCCAAAGTTGTATTTGATGGTCTGCTTAAACAAGTCTGGCCCGCCCCGCGCAAAGGCAGTGTTGACCTTGTGCGAGCGCCAACCGGGAATGTACACCAACGTGTCGCGCGGGATAGAGAGCAATGTCGCCGCCGGCACATTCGCGTTGATGCTGGCAATGATGATCACATCGGTGTTTAACATCTTCATCTGCGGGCGCGTATCGACGCCGAGCAAGGCAATGTTGATCGTCCCTTCCGGCAGCACAACCGGCTCTGCCGGCGCCGGCACTGCTGTGTCGGAGAACGTCTCGGTGGCCGACAGGCCGGTGGTGGCATCGGGGCCTACCTTCGGCACCGGCACTTGCTGACCGGTAACCGGAGCGACCTCCGGCGCGGGCGTTGGCATCTCAGCCGGCGTCGCTGTCGGGATATCCTGAGTCGGTTGGGGCGGCAGCGCGGCTGCTTGGGCGGCGGTCCCTTCGATTGGAGTCGGCGCAACGTTAGTTGCCGCGCCAGACGGTGCGCCGGCAGGCACGACCACATCCACTATGATCGGTGTGCTGGTGGCCGGCGGCGTCATCAGCTTATCGCGCTGTTCAGGTGGTTCATAGCGTTGCTCAACCCTCACTGTACTGCATCCGATGCAGACCATGCCCAGCGCGAGCGCAATCAGACTTGTCAGAAGAGTGTGCGTAATCGGTTTGCGGCTTGACCCGCGCCAAAGTTGCACGTTGAGTTCTCCCCACCGGCGATATTAGGCAGACATCATATCACCAACAGCGGCTCCAGAAATGTGCGCCAGGCCGGCAGGCGAGCGTCGATTACCCGCCGCTGGGACTCGCCAAAAGCCAAGACACCGCGCAAGGTTGCTTCATCTGCGGCGTGCTCATCCAAGAAACGGAGCGCCGCATGGGCTGCTGTGTAGGCATCGTAAATGATGCCCCATGTCTCTTGAGCAGCCGTGCAAGCTGTCTGGATGCGCTCAACCTGCGCC
The DNA here is from genome assembly GCA_025056895.1 of Thermoflexales bacterium. Taxonomy (GTDB): domain Bacteria; phylum Chloroflexota; class Anaerolineae; order J036; family Brachytrichaceae; genus Roseilinea. Next base: position 5,984 of record JANWVJ010000068.1, on the reverse strand, counting down.
GGCGGCAGCACATCGCGCAACCCATCGGTGATCGATCGCAGGCGCTCGACGGCCAGATAAACCCGGCGCACATCCTCAACGGCCGGTCTGGCCGGCAACTCGTCGAACGCTTTCACGCGCGCCAGGTGAGCGGCTTGAATCAAATCCACCGCATGGCGCAACCGAGCCGGCTTGCCGAGCGGCGCCGTCTTATCATCTCGGTCGCTCTGCGTAAACGTTGCGATTGCCTCGAACCACGTACCATGATCTATGCCGTGTGTGTACTCGATCAGGTCTGCCTGGGCCGATTCGCGTTCAGCCTGCCAAGCTGCCCTGAGTGCCTCGGCGCCGGCCGATAAGTCGCTGTCAGGTTCAAGACCTTGCCCATACTTCTCCAAGATCGCCATCCACACGTCCCGCTCGCGCACACGCTGCAAATAGGCTTCTAACTGCGACAAGCCTTTGGCTAATGGGCGCACACGCTTCGAGCGGTAATGCTCGCCGAAAGCGCGCACAGTAGCCCGCATGTACCGCACCGTTGTGTAGAGACGATCAATCTGGCGTGGCGGAATCGGGTTGTCCGCCGCCAGCAACCATTCCTGCGGCTCGATTTGGTCGAGGTGATAGCGCAGGATGCGCCGGCCGGCGGCAGCCAGTGTGTGGTCAAGCGCGAGGCCGGGTGAGGTCAGGCGCCCGCTCACATACACTGGGCAGAACAGCGCGCGCCACAAGTCGGATTTCTTTTCTGCGCGCGCGGCATCTTCATGGCTGTGTGCGCCTGTTACTCGCACTCGGATTGCCTTGGTTGGCTCTGATACATCCAACTCTATCGTATCGATATGTGTCGATTGCGTTTGCGAGTAGTCCAACCCATCGGCGATCCGCACCAGTGCGCTCAGGGCCAGGGTCTCTTGTTGTTGAACCGGGTTCAACACCTGGAAGAGCTGCTCACTTTCGGGCCGAACCGTTTTGCGATGGAACGCGGTGATGCACGCCAGCATCAGCCGCTCGGCGTGGGTGAAGCCGGTCAGTTGTGCTGCAGCAATGATGTCTCGGCCGACCAGGTGATGGCTCGGTTCGTCCACCGTTAAACCCACGTTGTGCAGCATCGCGCCGGCCTCGGCCAGATCACGCGCGCGTGGCGGAAGCCGATGGAGCCGCTGAAGCGCGTCAAACAGCTCAACGGTCAAGCGCGCTACATGGTCGGCATGCGCCAGATCGACTCGATAACGCTCGCAGAGAGAGGCAATCGTGTCCATATCCTCGATCGGCGGACATCGCCCGCACAGCAATCATACTTCCTCGGTGCAATAATAGAGCAATGCGCACTACGGTTATATTCACACTGATCGGCGTTGATCGAGTGGGTATTGTTGAAGAGGCGACGCGATTGTTGTTGGCGCGAGGCGGCAATGTGGAAAACAGCCGCATGGCCCGGCTGGGCGGTTGGTTTGCCATGCTCATGCTGGTGTCTGTGCCGGCGGATCAATCGGCTGCTTTGGAGCAGGATCTCCAGCAGTTGAACGCGCGCGGCTACCAGGTCATGCTCCGTCCCGCCGAGCCGACTCCAGCGTTGCCGTATGCCGACTGGCCGGTTTTTCAGATCGATGTACGGGGCGCTGACCACGAGGGCATCGTACACGATATCGCTCACTACCTGGCGCAACGCGGCATCAATATTGAGTCGATGGATACTGCTGTGACGGCTGCTCCGATGAGCGGCGCGCCGCTGTTTATCATGACTGCCCTGGTCGCCGTCCCGCCGGCGCTTGCCGGTCAGGAATGGCAGCCGGCCCTGTATGAGGTCGCCAAGCGGCTGAACGTGGATGTGCGGGTCTCGCCGGCGCGCCGATCAGATGCCTAGGTGCGATGCGCTGAGCACGTCGGCTTGTGCTGTGCGCGCTGCATTGAATTGAGCAGGCGTGATACGCACAGAGGGACGAAGAGCTAATCTTCGTCCCTTTCACATCAGGCGAACTATGCCGGCTGGGCTGTTGGTTTTTGACCCTGACTTCAGCTTGAGGATGATGAAGTGTCGGGCGTTGGCGTGGCCGGCGTATTCGGCATGGGCATCCACCAGCCGCGTCCATGCCCTCGGCCGCCGAATTTGCCAAAGCCGCGCCCGAACGGCATATAGCCTTTCTCGATTCCCTGGATCATCCAGTCAGCTTGTTCTTGGGTGATCTTGCCATCTGCCACAGCTTGCGCGATCTGATCTTTGAGCGCTTGGATGCGCGCTGCGTTCAGTGCATTGATCACCGTCTGCATGTCCACTCCTTGCGCCTGAGCAATTTGTTCCAGCGTCTTGCCGCTGTGCAATTGCTCGAAGAGCTGCGTGGGCGTCAGGTTCAGGGCTTTGGCGACTGCGTCAAATTGTGCGGTCGAGCCGCCCCAGAACCCGAACCCAAATCCGCGAAACATCTTTCCGGTGTAGGGGGAGCTTTGCGGCGTGGTCGGCGTCGTGCTGGGCGCCTCGCTTTGCGCGAGCACTGGGCCGGCTGCCGCCGCTCCGATTGCGATGAGCGCTGCCGCTCCAATAGCTGCGATCCACTTCTTTCCATTCATAAGTCACCTCCGTAGTGAGTTAGTTGTGTTTCAGCTTGTCCGGCTGTAATCGCCTGTCGCTGATCACTCTAGCGAGCGATTGTGAATTTGTAGAGAAGAAGTCGTGGGGATTGTGTTGAGGTTTGACAATCTGGCTAGAATGCCTTGTCGGAGAAGACAAGATGGCTCTTGCTGCGCATACATCCTCTCGGCGGGCGCTTATCCTAGCCGGCGATGCCTATCACCATCCCGACGACGCATTTGAAGGGGTTGGGGCAGCGCTCGAAGCAGAATCGATCACGGTCGAGCGCACGACCGACTATGTGCATTTCCATGAACGCTTGCCCGGTGTGCATCTTCTGGTGATTCATCGCGATGGCATGGAATACCCAAACGGGATGCAAGCCGGCCCGCTGCGCTGGATGCGGCCTGAACAAGAAGACGCTGTGGAGCAGTTTGTGCTGGGCGGCGGTGGATTTTTGGCGTTGCACAATGCGGGATGGAATTATCCCTGGCAAGGCGGTTATCGCCGCACACTCGGCGGTTACTATATCGGCCATCCTCCTGTTGCGCGTTTCCGTGTTGAAGTGGTGAACACCGATCATCCAGTTACTGCCGGCGTCACCTCCTACGAAATCGAGGATGAGCAACACTGGCTGCATTGGGACTTCGACCGTGTGACGCCGCTGTTGGTGAGTCAGGGGCTGGGCGATGACGGCCGGCAGTCTGTATCGGGCTGGGCGTATGAGTGCGGCCGGGGGCGCGTAGTGTACCTCCCGCACGGACACACTCTGGCGGCGCTTCAGCATCCGTCCTGCCAGCGCTTGCTGCGCAACGCAGCTCGCTGGCTGATCGGCTTGTGACACCGATCAGGCGCCGCTTCCGCGCCGCTTCTGCACCGCTTAAGGCGACAAGTGTTGCACCAGAGCGGTGACGATTGCAATTTGGCCGGCCAGTGAGGGGTGCAGCCCGTCGCTCAGCAGTAACTGCGGGTTGGCCGGTGTGCCAAACACAACCTGTAAGTCCACCACCGAATCGGGTTGTCGCCGCACGATATCGGCCACCGCTCGTAAGTCGGCGTTCGTGAATGTGATCTGGTTGCGCTGACCCAGCCACCAATCGGCGGCTATTTTCTCTTCGATGACTGTAGCCGGCGTCATCCACACCCAGCGCGCCGAGGTCTGTGCGCGCGCGAACTGACGTAGGGCAGCGAAGTTGCGCTCTGTCTCGGCCGGGCTGATCATCGTTTTGGCTGCGTATAGCCCATGCCGGCGCGCATCGTTTGTGCCGATCATGCAGATGATCCAGTCCGGTTGCTCGTTGACCACTCCCAGAAAGCGCGCCAACACATCGGAAGTGGTATGACCCGACACGCCGGCATTGATCACGCTGATGGTGTCGTCGGGCCGCGCCAGGGCGAGCACGTGACGCAGAATCTCGGCCCACGATTGGTCGTCGTCGGTGATGCTGTCGCCTAAAGCCACCACCTTGCACCCGCGCGCAAAAGGCAAACGTGCCACGCGGGCGGCAAAATCTGCCTGCTGCAACAACGCCTGAGCCGCGCGGCGCGCATTCTCTGTGAAGCTGCCTCGAATTCGCCGGTACTCAGCTACATCTAACCCAAATGCAGCGGCAACGACTTCATCACCAACTTGCGGCAGAGCGCCCAACGTTTTCTGAGGATGAATGAACTGAATCAAGTACGCCAGTTGTTCGGGAGAATAGACTGACATGAGTGTAGAGTCCTGCCTGTTTTGTTTTGAGTCCGGTTCGCCGGCGCTACACGGCGAGCGCGTGAATCCTGGCCTTGCAATCATAGCGCGCATCCGAATGCCCTGCGCTTGTGTCGCACGCGGTAGGATTGGCAACCATGAGACCTGTGCATGTCGTCTCAGCGCCCAGATAGGCGTGCTCGGCAGTTGGATGTGCTCGTCGATTCAACCGAAGTTCTTGTAAGGGTGATCATGCCGGACTCTTTGGCTGCGCTGCTTTATACCGAACAGCGACGTATCCTCGAGGCCATCCGCACAACGGCCGAGCGCGAGGCTGTGCCGGCCTATTTGGTCGGCGGGGCTGTGCGCGATTGGTTGCTGAATCGCCGTATCGACGACCTGGATTTTGCCGTTGAAGGCGATGCAATTGCCTTCGCTCACACGCTCACCCGTGAGCAAGGCGGTGCGGTCCAGCCATATGAGCGATTTCGCACCGCCACCTGGTTTGTATGGGGCCAGGCAGTGGACATCGTGACTGCGCGCAGCGAAACGTATGAGCGTCCGGCCGCCTTGCCGCGCGTCGCGCCGGCGACGATCCGTGACGATTTGCTGCGCCGCGATTTCACGGTGGATGCGTTGGCGCTGGCATTGCGCGACGACCGGCTAATCGACGTGTGCGATGGACAGAGTGATTTGCACCGCCGGCTGATCCGCGCTTTACACCCACGGAGCTTCGTCGATGATCCCACCCGCATCTTCCGCGCGGCGCGCTATGCGGCGCGGCTGAACTTTGCGGTGGAGGAACAGACGCGCGCCTGGATCAAACGCGGCCTCCCCTATGTACGCGCGCTCAGCGGGGAGCGGGTGAAATACGATGTCGAGCTGATCTTCTTGGAACAACATCCTCCCCGCGCACTGGAGTGTCTGCGCCGGTGGGGGCTGTTCCGTGCATTGAGCATCCCCATTCCAGAGGACACTGCTCTAGAAGATCGCTTCACGCGCATTGCGCACGCCCTCAGCGATGACGAATGGGATATCGGTGCGCTGGGATTGCCCAGGGAAGACTTACGCCGCGCAGCCGGCTGGGCGGCGCTCACATACAACCTGGGCCAGATGAGCATCAGCCGCTGGATCGACTGGATTCCGTTCACCGCCGACGTGCGGGATGCGCTTGTCGCGTTGGGTGCGCTGAGCAGCTTGTCCCCAGCAGGGTTTCACGCGCCGCCCAGCCGGCAATCTGCATTACTCAACCCGTTCAGCGGCCTGACACTGTGGCTGGGTTGGTTGTTTGAGCGCGATCCGCTGAAGCGCCAGGCGATGCGTGCCGAGTGGCATGTTTGGCGGCGTGTGCAAACGGTGACAACCGGCGACACACTCAAAGCGCGTGGCTTGCCTCCCGGTCCGCGCTATCGCGAATTGCTGGCCCGCCTGCGTGACGCTTGGTTGGACGGCAAGGCCACAACAGCGGCCGACGAAGAGCGACTGTTGAACGAATTCTTGGCAGAGGATCAAGAGCCGGACACTCCCTAAAGCCCTGCTCCTCTGCCCCCTAGCTTGAAATGCCTACCGAGATCACAAGACCACTTGTCTGACATCCACCACTTCGGGCAGCCTGCGCAGCGTTTCCAACGTCTCGTCGGGAACCGGATTGTCCAGGTTGATGAACGAGAGCGCCATATCGCCCGGCCCCGTGCGACCGAGGCGATATTCGGCGATGTTCACGTAGCTCTGGCCTAGGATGGTGCCGAT
>JANWVJ010000067.1 GCA_025056895.1 Thermoflexales bacterium | reverse complement strand
TTAAGCATCGGTGGGGCGCGGGATGTGAGAGAGCTGGCCCAGTTCGCAGTCCGAGGGGGTGTGTTAGAGCCGGCTGACTTACTCGCTATCCGCGATACCTTGATCAGCGCGCGCACGGTCCAGCGCACCCTATCGCGCTTCACTGCGCTCTACCCGCAGTTGACGGCCATCACTAACCCAATCGAGCCGTGCGGCGGCTTGGCCAACGAAATCAGCCGCTGCCTTGACGAAAAGGCCGAGCTGCGCGACAGTGCCTCGCCTGAGCTTGCCAACATCCGGCGTGAAGCGCGCGCTGTGTATGACCGCCTGATGCAAAAATTGCAGCGCCTGATTAATGATGTGGCCCATTTGCCTTGGTTGCAAGAACCGATCATCACTCAGCGCAGCGGGCGATACGTCATCCCGGTCAAAGCGGATCACAAGGGCCGCATCCCCGGCCTGATTCACGACCAGAGCGCCAGCGGGCAGACGGTGTTTGTTGAACCGCTGGTGACTCTGGAGCTAAACAACCGGTGGCGCGAGTTGCAACTTGCCGAAGCCCGCGAAGTGCGGCGTGTTCTAACCAATCTATCTGCTCTGGTCGGCCAGGAAGCGCCTTTCATCAAGCGCACGGTCGAGGCGCTGGCCCAATTTGATCTGGCGCTGGCCAAGGCCAAATACGCTGAGGCGGTGCGGGGCGTGGAGGCCGGCGTGTCCGTGGCGCGCATCATCGATTTGCGCCGGGCGCGCCACCCCCTGCTCAAACCTGATACCGTGGTGCCGATCGATGTGCTGATGAACGACCAATCACGTGTGCTGGTCATCACCGGCCCCAACACCGGCGGCAAAACCGTCGCACTCAAGACAATCGGCCTGCTGGCTGCGATGAATCAGTGCGGGCTACACATACCGGCCGAGTCGGCCACGCTTCCGATTTTCAAGCGCCTATACGCCGATATCGGCGATGAACAGTCCATTGAGCAAAGCCTATCCACGTTCAGCGCCCATCTGACCAATCTGGTTTCCTTTCTGGGCAGTGTAGACGCGCACTCGTTAGTGCTCCTCGATGAGTTGGGCGCCGGCACAGACCCGGTTGAAGGGGCGGCGTTGGCGCGCGCCATCTTGGAGCATTTGCTGAACACCGGCGCATTCTGTGTGGTAGCCACACACTATCCCAACCTGAAGGCATGGGCCTACATCACCGATGGCGCACAGAATGCCAGCGTGGCCTTCGATGATGAGACCTTGCAACCGTTGTATCGTTTGCAGATCGGATTACCCGGTCGTTCCAACGCCTTTGTCATCGCACAGCGGCTGGGTCTGCCGGCGGAAGTCTTGCTCCAGGCGCAAAGTTACATCGATGCCGGCGATGCGCGCACAGAAGATATGCTGGCCGAAATTGCCAGACTGCAACGCCAAACCGAAGCTGCCCGCCAAGCTGCCGCGCGCGCCAAGCGAGAAGCCGAGGAGCATGCAGACAAAATCCGCGCCCGCCTGGCGAACATCGAAGATGAACGTCAAGCGCTATTGGCCGAGGCGCGCGCAGAAGTCAGCCGCGAGATCGACGCCCTGCGCGCAGAAGTGCGTCGCCTGCGCAGCCGTGTGCTGGCGGCTGGCGGCGCGCTGGACGAAGTGAAGACGCTTGAGCGAGAAACAGAACGCCTGGAGGAGCAGGCCGAGCGATCAACCGCGCATGAATCTCGCAAAGCCGATCCTGCCCGCTTGCAACGACAACGCCCCTTGCGGGTGAATGATCGTGTGCATGTGCGCTCGCTCAATGCAGAGGGAGTGATTAACGCGATAGTCGGCGACGAAGCCGATGTGCAAGTCGGTCGCTTGCGCACGCGGGCCAAGCTCAGCGATCTGGAAAGAGTGCGCACCGCTTCGGCGCACGAAAGTGCATTCCAACAAGAAGTCTATGAGTCGTTTGAGCGGCCGGCATCTCCGGGGATGGAGCTTGACCTGCGCGGCCTTACCTCGGATGAGGGATTGTCGCGCTTAGAGCAGTATCTCGAGCGCGCAGCACGGGCTTCCCTGCCCTACGTGCGGATCATTCACGGCAAAGGCACCGGCGCTTTGCGGCGGGCTATTCGTAATGCCATCAAGGATAATCCCTTGGTGCGCTCGTTCGAGGCCGGTCAGGAAAGTGAAGGCGGCGATGGCGTGACCGTTGTCAAGTTGGTCGAAATGTGACGCCGGACGGCTGCGCCCGGCCTCATGTATTGCATCTACATGACGCGAGAAAAGATATTTCGGGTTGCCACAATCCTTGCCATCATTGCGTTGTCCATCGTCATCATCGAGCAAGTCTGGCGTTTTGGCCAAACGATCAGCGGCTTGTTGTCGGTTTTGGCCGGTGCCTGGTTTTTGGCGCTGGTTCTGCGGCCGTTCATTAACAGCTTGCGCCGTCTAACGCCCCCGCCGGTTATCGTGCGCTGGGTCGAGCGTCGATTCGGCGCTCTGGCAGCGCAACGCATCGCCAGCGTGCGCATGCCGTTCGCATTGGCCGTCAGTTTGGTCTACATCACTGCGCTGGTGATTGTGTCCGGGTTGTTAACGATTGGCGTGGCGACTGCGCTGGATCAGATTCGCGCCTTCGTCAATCGCTTGCCGGAGTTTTCGACCGCCCTACCGGGTCAAATCCGGGCGCTGTGGGCCTCGTTTGCTCTGCAATTCGATCTCGACCCAACTGCTATCGACCAGATTCTTTCGGCAGAGGCGATCACCACGCAGGTGCGTGACTCGATCGGCAATATCGCCCAGCAGACATTGAGCCTGGCCGCCGGCACGGCTAACCTGGTGGCCCAGTTGGCGCTGATGCTGATCCTGAGCTTGTTCATGACCATGGAAGGCCGGCTGTTGCAGAGGCAAATTTTTCTGCTCATCCCGCGCGAGGCCCATGAGCCACTTATCGCCAGCTTCGCGGCTGTCGATCGTTCATTCACCGGTTATTTGCGCGGATATGTCTTTGCCGCGCTGATTCGCGCCGCAATTGCCCTGCTCGTGTGCAGCCTGTTTCAGATCAATTTCAGCGTGGTGATCTCACTGCAGTACGCAATTCTGTCTTTCATCCCGTTGTTGGGATCGCCGTTGGGCATTGGTATTGCGGCAGTCATCGCACTCGTTGTGCGTCCAGACGCTGCGTTGGCTGTGACCATCATCCTGTTAATCGCCGATCAAATTGTGGCGTACATTGTGCTGCCGCGTATCATGAGCGACATCGTCGGTGTGCCGGGCCTGGTGCAACTTGTGTCCGTGACGATAGGCGTACAACTGGTAGGCTTTTGGGGCCTCTTGTTCAGCATTCCGGTTGTGGGTGCGGCCTATGCGCTCGCGTTTGATTTCTACTTGCCGCGTATGCGTCGCGCCCAAGGGTTGCCGGAAACAGACAGCACTCTGGAAGAAGTGCTGCACCGCCGGCACAACAAACCTTCCCCAGCGCAACGCCCTTCAGCTTCTCCTAAACCCGATGGGCCGCCGGTTGGTGAGCGCGTCCCGACCGAACAGCCGCAGAAAAGCGCCGGCCGCGTGTGAGTTGAATCAATCGCTCGGGCAGCTTGCCCTGCTCACGGCGCAACAGCGCCCAAATAGCCCTTTTCGCCGATGCGCGCCGGCGAGTCTGGTCGCGGGGTAAAGTCTCCGGCTGCTGCGTCCGCGTACAACGGATCAGCCCGAATGGCATTCTGCCCTTCGATGATGTAGATGTCGGCGTAATCGTTCGGCCCCCAGCCGATTCTGCGCAAGGGTGATTGCACCGCTTCGGTTGTGTAGATCACATTCCGTTCGATGCGAATGTTACGCGCCGCCAGCGCTTGCTCTCCGTTGGAGTCGATGGCCAGCCAGTGCTCACTGTAACCGATCTGGAAGCCGCGATTCTCGCTGAAAATGTTGTCGTAGATGTGGACACCGCGCAGATTGGCGCTGTATAGATACAGGCCACCGGTGATCCAGAAGTAGCCGGTATGCGAGCGTGGGCCATGTCCGTTGCGATGTACGGTGTTGTTATAGATGGAGATATTGCTGCGTGGACCGTCGCCGCCCCAACGTCCGAACAGGATACCGGTGCCGGAGTTGTTGTGCAACACATTGTGATGAAAGCGCAGGTTTCGCAGCGCCCGCCCCCCTTCTACTGAGATCGCAAAGCCGGCTCCCTGACAGTAGCGCACCACGTTGTGGTGAAAGGTCACGTCTTCGAGGTCGCCGAACCACGCATCGGCATACAGCCCCTGTCGGCCGGCGCGCTCGACCAGGTTGTGATGCACGACACCGCGCCGGCTCACTTCCTTCACATCGATCCCCTCTTTGTTCACATTGAACACATGATTGTAGGCTACTTCGAAATCCGTTGCTCCGCCAATGCTGATTGCTTCATGTGGCGCTTCGGTCTCGGCGCTGTAGCCTTTCGGCAACATGGCAAATGTGTTGGCTCGTGTGACCGTGTTGCTGAGCACGCGAATGAAGGCTGTCCCTAACGCATCGTGGTTGGTGTCCCACACCGAAATGCCAGACGAGTAGGTGTTGTCGATGTAGTTACCGATAATGTCCACGTAGGAGCTATCGCGGACGGTGATGCCGGCTCCTCGCGAATTCTGCACTTGCAGATTCTCAATGCGGATGTGGCTCACGCCTTCGATCTGGAATGCTCCATCATCATGAGGGAATTCCATCCCGATCCCCGGCGATCCAACGTTGATATCAAAGGCGTCGATAACGGCGAATTCGCCGGGATAACCCTTGAATGTGATCCACGCATCCGGCGTCCCACTGTGGGACACCCGAATGCGCTCGACCAGATTGTACTTGCCTCCGCGAATGAACACGGTGTCCCCGGCGCGAGCGGTCATTGCCGCTTTGTTGACAGTTTGCCAAGGCAGTTCAAATGTGCCGGGGTTCGCGTCATCGCCGGTTGGCGAGACGTAGTATGTTCTGGTGACGGACGAGGAAATAGCCGGTGTACTGATAGCCAGTGTTGAAGGACTCGGAGTGGAGAGTGCGGGCCGGATGCCGGCGCAAGCTGTCATACCCACTATGCAAGCAATCCACACAACTGGCGCGCCGGTCATGCAGCGCCTTGCTACGGAGGAACAAGACATCGTGCTTTATTCCTTTGAGTTTCAACCACTTGTCAGAGAGGAACACAAGGGCTGTTTATGATAGGTCTCGGCTGGCCAACACATCGATACCTGTGCCCAATGCATTCGCCAACACCACCTGATCGGCGCGCACCGGCGCTTCCACTTCCAGGTTGCGCAGCACGGCCAGCAGCTCGAAGATACGGCTCTTTGGAAAGGGTGCAGCGGTGTACACGGGTAATAGTCGCTTGGAGCCGCCGCGCACTTTGACCGTTGTGGCCACCATGCGGCGCGGGTCGCTTAATTCGGCTTGCGCATAGCGCGGCCCGCGATTGCAATGATTGCCCGTTACCTGGATCACCGTCTGGCCTTCATGCACAACGGCCAACGAACAGCCCATCGGGCAGGTGATGCAGATCAGCGTGTCAGTCTGTTCCATCGCGCCATTGGATGATGGAGTGGTTTGGTGATTGAGTCAGTTGGTGCTTGAGCCACCGCGCCATTGATTCAATCCTTCACCCTCTTACTCTCTCAAGCTCTCCGTCTCACCACATTCACCGTCAACGTTTCTGCTCGGCGCACGGCATCATAGGCTTTTTGCGGCAGGTCGAGGCTGAGCATCTCGCCCGGACGGGCGTATCGTTCGGCCTGCCGAGCGATCAGATCATCACCATTGCGCGCTTCGACCCACACCGGTTCTTCAATCGGGTGCAGCACACGCAGTTGGAGCTTGACCGGCCTCTGCGTGAGCGCCTCGGCATTCACGCGCTGCGGCACGACGTAGCGGACATTCTCGCTAGCTTTTGTGCGGCAGGTCTTTTCATCTGCTGACGGATGAGGGCGCTTGCCCAGCGCAAACTCGGCTGCGCTGCGGCCGGCGATCAACCCAGCTTCTGTCACCCAGTCCACCAGATCGTACACATGCACCACGTTGCCGGCTGCGAACACTCCCGGCATGCCGGTCTGAAACCCATCATCGACATACGGCCCGCCGGTGAGAGGATCGATCTTTACGCCCATCTGTCGTGACAATTCGTTTTCTGGGATCAACCCGACCGACAACAACAGCGTATCGCAAGGAATGATCTCCTCTGTGCCGGCGATCGGCTGCCATCGTTCATCGACTTGAACCGCTTCAACCGCCTCGACGCGCTTGCTGCCGAGCACGCGCTTTACGGTGTGGCTGAGCTGCAAAGGAATATTGAAGTCGAGCAAACATTGCACGTAGTTGCGGTTCAAGCCGGTGATGAACGGCATGATCTCCAACATGCGCTCCACAGTTGCCCCTTCAAACGTCAGCCGGCGAGCCATGATCATGCCGATATCGCCGGAGCCAAGAATGACGAACCGCTTACCCGGCATGTACCCCTCGATATTGACCCAGCGCTGGGCTGTGCCGGCTGTGTACACACCGGCCGGCCGTGTGCCGGGGATGCGGATTTGGGCGCGGGTGCGCTCGCGGCAGCCCATTGCCAACACAACCGCACGCGCGTCCAGTTCCACCAAGCCGGCCTCCTTGCCGCACGCGATGATGTGGCGCTCCGGCGTGATTTCGAGCACCATGCTGTCGAGCAACACCTCCACATTCAGCGCCTGCGCTTCGTTAATGAAACGCTGCGCGTAGCCGGGGCCGGTCAAATCTCGCTTCAGCGATTCAACGCCAAAGCCGTTGTGAATACATTGCTGTAAGATGCCGCCCAGTTCCACGTCGCGCTCGATGATCAGCACATCGTGCGCGCCGGCGCGTTTTGCGGCGATGGCGGCGGCTAGTCCCCCCGGCCCGCTGCCGATCACCACCACGTCATACTTTTGCTTCATACGCTCCTACGGAATGAGAATCGGTATTCGCTTCATCCCAACTCTTGGTTTCGCGCACCAAGAACTCTGATCCGGGGCCTTTTTTGGTTACTTGGGTGGGTGGAATGCCCAGCTCGCGCGCCAGAATGTCCACCACGCGCGGCATGTCAAACGCGCCCAAGCAGCGCCCTGTGCCCAACCACGTGCGGCGCTTCAGCGCGTCGTAGGTGCGGGCCGGGACAGGGCTGTGAATGGCTGCCACGATTTCGCCTTCGGTGACCATCTCGCAGCGGCACACCACCCGCCCGTATCGCGGGTCGCGGCGAATCAACTCGGCTTTCTGTGCAGTGGACAAATTGCAGAAACGAGGGGGCGCGGGCCGGATGGGGTTCCAGTCTCGCCGGGGCTTCAGCTCTAGACCGGCGTCTTTTAACAGGTCAACCACGCGCTCGGCAATGGCCGGCGCGGCGGTCAGCCCAGGGGAATCAATGCCGCCCAGGTTGATAAAGCCGGGCTTTGGGATTTCGATCACAAAGTCATGATCGTAGTTCACGCCGGTCGTCTGGCAACGCGCGTTGCCGCACGCGCGCAGGCCGGCGAAAGTGGCGATGGTGTGGCGTGGATTCAACGCCGGGATTAGCTTGTGCGCGCCGCGCCAGATTTCATCCAGCCCCTCGGCGGTGGTCGCCCGATCTTCCTTGTCGTCGATGTCTTGTGCATTTGGGCCGACAATGGCGTTGCCGTGAACAGTGGCTGTCACCAGAATGCCTTTGCCTTTGGCGCTGGGCACCGGAAACAAGACATTGCGAATGGTGATCTCGGCGCGGTCGAGGACGGCGTACTCACCTCGGCGCGGGGTGATGCGGAACTCCGGGCGCACGCCGGCGTGGTGCATCACGGCGTCTGCGTTTAGGCCGGCAGCGTTGATGACCCAGCGGCAACCGAATACACCGCGATTGGTCTGGATGCCGCCGGGCACGAAGGCCTCAAATGCCGTTTCGGTCAGCAGCGTCACGCCATTTTGAACGGCATTTTCAGCGGCGGCAATCGTGACGGCGAACGGATCGCACAATCCACCCGACGCAGCCCATAGCGCGCCGCTGGTCAGAGGGTTCAAATTCGGCTCACGCCGCAGCATTTCTGCCCCAGAGATCAAGGACATGCCGGGCACGCCGTTGCGCCGCCCCTGCTCCATCAATTGCTCCAGAGCCGGCAGTTCTTCCGCGCCGACGGCAACCACATAGTCGCCGCGCCGGTCAAAAGGGATGTTCAGCTCGCCGGCCAGGTCGTCCCACATGGCATTGCCCCGCACGTTGGTGATCGCCTTCAGCGTGCCGGGCGGCGGGTCATAGCCGGCGTGAACGATTGCCGAGTTCGCCGAGCTGGCGCCCATTCCCACATCTGCTTCTCGCTCGATGAGCAAGATGCGCAGCTCGTAGCGCGACAGCCAGCGGGCGATCATGCACCCGATTACCCCAGCGCCGATGATGAGCACATCATATTGACGCATAGAAGACCCTATTTAGACTGAGGATGTGCGCGGCCGTACGCGCCTCGCCAGTCGGCGAGGCGGATGCGCACCAGGTCGCGCACGCCGCGCAGCGAATCCTTAAGCAGGTTGACGCGTCGGCTGTGCCGGTAATCCCACTCAACCGGCACTTCTTTGATCTGAAAACCGAGCTTGCGCGCTACGAATAACATTTCCACATCGAACCCAGACGTGACCGCTGCGCCTTTTACCGGCCCATCTAACGCGCCGCCGTACAAGCTCAGCCGAGGCACGATTGCACGGACGGCCTCTCTGCGGAACGCTTTGAAGCCGCACTGAGTGTCGGTGATACCCTGAAAACCTAGAATCAAGTTACGCAGCACAATCTGGCTGCGCGACATGAATTTGCGCCACAGCGGCGCATTGCGGCGCTCGGCTCCGCGCGATCCGATTACGACATCAAAGCCGCGCTCGAACCAAGGCAGAACTTGAGCTATCTCGGTGATGGGTGTGGCTTGATCCATGTCGCTGAACAACACAATTGCACCGCGCGCGGCTAACATGCCGGCAATCACGGTATGCGCCTTGCCGCGATGCGGTTCACGCACGACGCGGAAGCAGTCATGCGTTTTGGCAAATGCTTCTGCCAGCGCGGCGGTGTCATCTTCGCTGCCGTCATCGACTACGACCACCTCGTAGGCATAAGGCTGAGCGGACAGATAATCTGCCACCGTGCTCAACGCGCCGGCTTGAATGTTGTCCCGCTCGTTATAGGCCGGTATCACCACTGACAAAAAGGGCGATTGTTCTGCCGCCGTCGTGAGTTCGGATGAGCGCGTCTCCATCGTTTAAATCTTGTCGTATTGTATGCCGGCCTGTCTGCCGGCGCATACAATACCGTTCACCATGATACTGATGCATCGCAGTGTAATCACCGTCGTCTCCGGTTTGCCGCGCTCCGGCACATCGCTGATGATGAAAATGCTCGAAGCCGGCGGGATTCCTCCCCTAACTGACAACTTGCGCGCGCCAGACGAAGACAACCCAAAGGGGTATTACGAGTTCGAGCGCGTCAAAAAACTCAAAGAAGATTACGCTTGGCTGGCCGAGGCAAAAGGTCGCGCCGTCAAAGTGATCTCGGCGTTGCTGATGTATCTACCTGCCGAGTATCACTATCGCGTGATTTTCATGCGCCGTGCGATGGCCGAAATTTTGGCCTCACAAAGGCAGATGTTGATCCGGCGTGGCGAGCCGGCCGATGCAGTGAGCGACGCGCACATGTCAGCCTTGTTCGAAAAGCATCTGCAACAGGTCGAAGCGTGGCTGGCGGTGCAGCCGCACATACACGTGTTGTACGTGAATTACAACGATCTCATTGCCGCGCCGCGCGCCGGTGCGCAGCGTATTAACGAATTTCTAGGCGGCTGGCTCAATGTGGAGGCGATGGCTGCTGCCGTTGATCCCACTCTGCATCGTCAGCGCGCCCGCGACTAAGTTGGTCCGCTCTGGCCGGCGCACAACAGCCGGTCGAGTTCTGCCAATAGCGCATCAAGCGGCGCAAGTGATAACCCGCCGGCGGCGCGTTGTGGCTCCAACACGCACACGCCCCAGCGTCGTAGCGCGCAAACAGAAGCCTTGGTCTGAGAGTGCATCCACAGCCCTTCGTTCATCGACAAGGCGATGAGCGCCGGCTGACCCAGCCCCACCATCTCTGCCGCGATCGATAGGGCCAGGTGATCGGCGATGCCGGCTGCCAGCTTGTTGAGTGAGTTGAAGCTGCACGGCGCAAAGATCACTGCGCCCGGCTCTGGACGCGGGCGCAGTTGATCATCTAGATAGCTTTCCACCACGTGATTGCCCGGAATGCGCGATAAGTCATAGACGCTGATCACGCGCGCCGCGCCAGGGGTGGGAATGGTCAGCACCCGTTCAAATCGTTCGAGCAGCGCAGGAACGATCTCGCGGGCGCGCCAGGCGGTTGTGGCGCCGCTGACCAAGTAGTACGCCAAGGCCGGCATTCCCATCATCCGCTGTAGAGAATGCGCCCGCAGTTTGGACAGGTGACCAGGGTATCGCCGCGCGCTTGCTGGAGCAACATTGATGACGGCGCTTCTCCACATTGGCTGCATGCCTTGCCTTTTACGATTGCCACAGCCATGCCGTTGCTTTTCTTGCTGCGCAAGGTTTTATATAGCGCCAGATCGGCCGGCGCAATGACAGCCATGACGGCATTGCGTTGCTCACTAGCTGCAGTGATGCGTTCTTGTAGGGCGCGCTGTTGTTCACGCAAGGCCGCGCTATCTTCTTGCCAGCGCGCCACAGCCTGCGCCAGCGCGGCCCGACACTGCGCCACCGTCTGTTCGGCCTCTTCCAGTTCCAACATCGTCGCGAGCAGCTTCTCGGCGATGTGATCCCGTTGCCGTTTTAACATCTCAATATCGCGTTGCAGATCGAGCAACTCTTTTGGCGATCGCACCGCGCCGGAGTACAGCCGCTCTTCCGCCTCGCGCAGTTTGGCATCTTGTGACTGGCTCTCCAGTTCTAAAGAACGGATGTGAGCCGAAATGGCGGCGCGTACCTTTTCGGCGGCGCCGAGTTCAGACTGCGCGTGTTGAACAGCCGAATTGCCGGCGAGAGCAGCCTCGATCTCGCGCAACAGCTTACTGGCCTGATCGAGGTCAACGTCCGCCAGTTGCAAGCGGTAGAGTGGTTCTGCTCTGGACATGGCAAACAGTATAACCATCCTACGCAAGCGAGCAGAGAATCGAGCGGTCTCCCTGCGCTGCGACGACGCCGGCTGTGGATATAATCTTTGTATGAGACAGCGACAAGGAGCGTGCGTCTATGCGCCCACCGAGTGGTGAAGGCGGACGGGGGAGCCTGATCGATTTCGCGCTGATTTTGATTCTATTTGCGATCGTTCTGGCCGTGACGCTGGTCTTGCTCGGCCCGAACATCACCGATTTTCTGAGTCGTCTGGTCACGCAATGAGTGCGCAGCCTGTTGAACGCCGATACTCCCTGCCAGGCGCGCCGGCGGGTGTCAGGCTGCGGGGCATAGGCGCGTTTATTCGTCGTGCGTTCCAAGCCGGTCTGGATATGCTGTACCCACCGCGCTGTGGCGGCTGTGGTGTGGTGGGAGAAGGGTTCTGGTGCCCTGGCTGTGAAGCGCGTACACCCCGCTTCGGGCTTTCAGAGCGGTTGAGGACGCTGGAACCGGCCGTAGAGGCGTCGTGTGGCTCGTACAGCCTCTCTGTTGTGTCGGCCGCTCCCTTCACAGCACCACTGCGTGAAGGGATTCATGAGTTCAAGTACAACGGCGCGCCCCAATTGGCCGAACCGTTCGCGCGGTTGATGCTTCAGGCTTGGATCGGCGCCTCGGCCGGCGGGGAGCTGGTGGTTGATCTGGTTGTCCCGGTGCCGTTACATGCCGGGCGGCTGCGCGAGCGTGGCTTTAACCAGAGCGAGCGCTTAGCGTTCTATGTTGCCCGACACATCGGCATACCGATGATGCCCCACGCGCTGGCGCGCACGCGACACACCGAACACCAGGCTCGGTTGGGCGCTGCCGAACGTCGGGCTAATGTGCAGGGAGCGTTTGCCGCCGATGGCGCCCACTGCGCCGGCAGGCGCATTCTGTTGGTGGATGACGTGCTGACAACCGGCACAACCCTATGTGAATGCACGGCTGCCCTGTTGGATGCCGGGGCGGTGTCTGTGTCGGCGTTGACCCTGGCGCGCGCCGGGCAGGGCTAATGTCGTGCAACGATATGATGACCAGCGCCGGCCAGCGCGCTGGCGAATACGTCAACCAGTCATACCTACGTTGAGGAGAGGAAAACGATGCAACTCACAATTCAAGGCCACGGATGGGAGATCAGCCGGCGATTCGAGGAATATGTCCACAAGAAAGCCGATCGACTGGATCGTTACCTGCCCGGCCTGGAAGACCTGCGCGTTGAGGTCACTCGGCAGAGCGCGCGTGATGATGCGCCTAAGTCACTCCAGTTGACCATCCGCCGCAAGCGCACTTTGCTGCGCGTCGAAGAGCAAGATGCCGATTTGTTCAAAGCGTTCGACGCGGCGCTGGACAAGATGTACCATCGCATCGCGCGCTACAAGGGCCGCCGCATTGACCGCAAGCGCGCCGGCCTGGCTGTTGAGGACGAGGAACTGGCCACCGCCGAAGCCCTGCCGATTGATACCAGCTCGGATGAACCACCACTCGAAGAGCAGCGCGTGGTGCGCGTCAAAACCTTTCCCGTCGTACCCATGAGCATCGACGAGGCCATCGAACAGATGGAGCTGTTGGGTCACGACTTCTTCGTGTTTATGCACGCTGACGATAACGCGGTCAAAGTCGTCTATCGCCGCAAAGCCGGCGACTACGGCCTGTTGCAGCCAGAAAAGTAAGCGTGGCTTTTCGGATGGGTCGGGCCGGGCCCCGGCGGCCCGACCCTCATCCTACTTGCTTGCTGAGCTATATTCTCTCTCGACCGGCCCGCTCAATCTCACGCTGGGCGTCGCGCTTGGCGATTGCTTGCCGCTTATCGTATTGACGTTTGCCTTTGGCCAGCGCAATCTCTACTTTAGCCCGTCCCCGCTTTAGGTATACCCGCGTGGGTACAACGGTGTAACCTTTTTGGTCAATGCCGCGCGCCAACTCACCGATCTCTTTTCTGTGCAACAACAGCTTGCGCTCGCGCCGCTCGTTGGTCGGCTTGCTGAAGCCGGTGGCCATAGCGTAAGGCGCAATGTGCATATTCAACAACCACGCTTCGCCATTCCGCACGACCACAAACGCATCGCGCAGATCGAGCTTGCCGGCGCGCACAGACTTGATCTCAGCGCCGGTCAACACCAGACCGGCTTCGTAGCGATCTTCTAAGTGGTAGTCAAACGATGCGCGCCGATTGCTAGCGACAACTTTGACAGGTATTTCGTGAACCATGCGGCGCAACTGAACAAAACGGTTGCCGTCAGGCTGGCAGGCAGACACAAACGAGGTAATGAGCCGTGCAGGATTCGAACCTGCGGCACAAGGATTAAAAGTCCTCTGCTCTACCAGGCTGAGCTAACGGCCCTTTTAGCGGGTGCAATTATAGCGCACTTTTAGGCGTCCGGCGCAGCCGGAAAGGCAATCATCCCGACCGTTCCAGGCCCCAGGTGCGCAGCCACCGAAATCGATAGGTTGGTCATGATCAGGTCCTTGCAATTGAGCGCAGCCTGCACCCGCTCTTTAAGCATCTGCCCGATTTCAGGCGCTCGCGCGTGTACCACGGCTACATTCACCAGCCGCTCCCCCAAGCGCTGTCGCATGGCATCCACAATGTAGGCAATTCCTCGTTGTTGCGTGCGCACACGATCGGCCAGCTCCATCGCGCCCTCGCGCACGTTGATGATCGGCTTGATATTCAGCAGCGAGACAACCGCTGCTTGGAGGGCCTTGACCCGTCCACTCAGCCGGGCGTACTCCAACGTGTCCAGCATGAACATGATATTCGTGTTGCGCCGGATGAAGTCCAGCCGCTCCAGGATGCCCTGTAAGGGTGTGCCCAGACGCTCCAAGATGCGCGCTTCGCGGCACATGTAAGCCAGACCGGCCGAACCAGACCAAGAGTCAAATGCGACGACGTTGATCTCGCCTTCCAGCGCCTGAGCAGCGATGCGCGCCGAAGCAAACGTGCCCGATAACTTGCTGGACAAGTTGATGGACAGGATCGTGTCGCCGGCTTTGGCAATTCTGCGAAAAACTTCGATAAACTGCTCCGGCGACGGCGTGGCCGTTTTGGGGATTACCTTGTTTTGATCAACGTAGCGATAGAAATCTTCGTCAGATAGATTCACGCCTTGCAGAAACGTTTGCCCGCCGATGTGGATCACAATTGGCACAACCTGAAGCTCGTAAGTATCAGCCCACCCCGGCGGCATGTCGCCAGACCCGTCCATCACGATGTGCAGCATGTCATTTCTCCAGTTACGCCAGATTTTTGGCAATTCGAGTATACCTGTCAGAAAGCCAGAGCAGCGCGGGAACACGCCGGCCCAGTTCACAGAATTACAGAATACTCCAACTTGCACCCTCTGAGGCAGTGCATGGATATAGATTTGGTGTGCGACCGGTGCGGCGCGGGTACTCGACTGCGATGATGTCCGCCAACTCAGCCATTGCACCGCTTTCAACGAGTGCGATCGCGCAGCCGCCGAAGCCGGCGCCGGTCATGCGCGCGCCATAAACGCCTCGTGCGTCGCGCGCGATCTCTACGACAGCATCGAGTTCGGCGCTGCTCACTTCGTATAGGTCGCGCAGGCTGTCATGCGATTGATTCATCAGTGCGCCGAACGTCGCGATGTCGCTACGTCTGAGCGCAGCCACAGCGTCAAGCACACGTTGGTTCTCATAGATGACGTGCGCACAGCGTTTGGCAATCACACCGGGCAGCGCAGCGCGTTTGTGTTCGAATGTCTGCGCGCTGACATCGCGCAAGCTGCGTGCGCCGAACAAGCGCGCGCCCTCTTCGCACTCGCGCCGGCGCTGGTTGTAGGCGCTGCCGGCCAGCGTGCGTGGCGCGGTTGTGTCCACTACCAGCACGCTCACTCCCGCCGGCAGCGGCACCAGTTCGTATTCGAGCGACCGACAGTCGATTAGCAGGGCGTGATCGGCCTTGCCCAGTGACGAAATAAACTGATCCATGATCCCGCACTGGACGCCGACGAACTCGTTTTCGGCCCGCTGAGACAGCCGCGCTGCTCGCACCCCTTCAATCGACTGACCAGAAGCGGCGCAAAAGGCCATCACCGTTGCCATTTCGGTTGCAGCAGAAGAGGACAAGCCGCTCGCAATCGGCACGTTGCCGCTCATTACACCGTCCAATCCGCACAAAGTCAGGCCGTCGCCCTGAAGCATCGCCGCCACGCCACGGATGTAATTGCTCCATGGCGCTGCTGTATCAGAGGTAATCCTGTCCAGTGAAAACTCTGTGCTTTGGTCGAAATCTGCCGAGTAGATGCGCACCATCCGATCCTGACGCGCTGCGCCGACGATGGTTACATCTCGATCGATCGCCATCGGCAACACAAAACCTTCGTTGTAATCCGTGTGCTCGCCGATCAGGTTGACACGCCCAGGCGCCCGCCCGATGAATGTGGGCTTGGCTGCGTAACGAGAACGAAACAGGGCAATGTAGTCGTCTAGATGCAT
>JANWVJ010000066.1 GCA_025056895.1 Thermoflexales bacterium | reverse complement strand
AGCCTAGACCGCGTCGTGCCCGGCGTGCGCGCGGCGCGGTTGAAACAGATTTTTGGTGCCTGCGGTTGGCAGGTTCTAGAAGCCAAATATGGGTTGCGCCTGCAAGCTGTGTACGCGCGGCCCGGCGGCTGGGCGCTGCGGCAATGCATCGACGACATGAGCAATGAGCAGTATCAAAGCTTGATCCGCAGTGACGGCGCGACCATTCGCCGCGCCCTGTTGGAACACCCCCATTGCGCCGATATTGCCCGCGCGATTGCAGCGGTGACAGATGCCGAGCTGCCAAGCCTGCTGGCCAACTTGGGGGGACACGATTTGCGCGTGCTGCTCAACGTGCTGGAACAGGCAAGTGTAACGTCTCAACCCACAGTGATCTTTGCCTACACGATCAAAGGGTGGGGCCTGCCGATTGCCGGCGATCCGCTCAATCATGCCGCTTTGCTCAGTCCGGAGCGGATGGCTGCGTTCCAGAAGCTGCTGGGCATCGATGACACCACTCAGTGGAACGGCTTCGAGCCGGATTCCCCCGAAGGCCGTTGGTGCGCGGAATCTGCCAAGCGACTAGGTTTTGCCCTCGAGCAAGATGCTTTGTTCCAGGGCACCCAGAAGCTGTATCGACGTGCGCTGCGCGCCCCAGCCGTTCAAGCTTCGGCTATCCCGCAGGCTTTGAACACATCGAATGCGCCGCTTGCCTCCACTCAGGAGGCGTTCGGACGGGCGTTGCTGCGGCTGGCCGATGCACCCGGCGTCGGTGAACGCATCGTCACTTCTTCGCCGGATGTCAGCGTATCCACGAATCTGGCCGGCTGGATCAACAAAGTCGGCACATTCTCTCTGCGCCCAGTCACCGACTACGAAGCCGGTCGTGCGCGCGCCTTAAACTGGCAGGCCGGCCAGACAGGCCGGCACATCGAACTGGGCATCTCAGAGATGAACCTGTTCATGCTGCTGGGACAACTCGGCCTATCGCACGAAATCAACGGGCAGATGTTATTTCCCATCGGCACGGTGTACGATCCGTTTGTCTGTCGCGGGCTGGACGCATTGATCTATGGGTTGTACTCTGGCTCGAAGTTTATCTTTGCCGGCACACCCAGCGGCGTAACCCTCTCGCCGGAGGGCGGCGCACATCAATCCTCGGTGACGCCCTCGTTGGGATTCGAGCTGCCCAACTTGGACTTCTGGGAACCGTGTTTTGCCGTGGAAGTGGAATGGGCGTTGCTCGAAGGATTGCGTCAGTGCTGTGACCGGTCACATGGCCGCAGTAGTTATTTCAGGTTGAGCACACGCCCGATCGAGCAAGCGCTCCTGCAGCCGGCCATTGCGCGGCTGGGCTTAAACACACTACGCGCGCAGACGTTGGCCGGCGGATACCGGCTGCGCGAAGCCCAACAGCGCACCCCCCTCATTCACTTAGTTACATGCGGGGCAATCGTGCCGGACGTGCTGCAAGCCGCCGAATACCTGGAGCGCGAGGGGATTGGGGCAAACGTGATTCACTTGCCTCGCCCGCGCCGGCTCTACGAAAGCTGGAAACAGCACGGCAGCGGCCAAACTCACCTGGCGACGCTGATTCCGGTTGAGGAACGGCACGCGCCGATTGTCAGCATCCATGACGGCGCATCCCATGCGCTGGCTTGGCTGGGGAGCGTGTTCGGGCAGCGCACGGTTTCGCTGGGCGTTGATCAATTCGGGCAATCGGGCAGCCGGCAAGATGTGTATCGTTATATGGGCATTGACTCGCTGAGCATCGCAGGAGCGGCCTTCAAACTCCTAGATGAAGAGGGGGACTGACGGCGTGCTATCAGATCAGAGTGGCGAGCGGCGCATGGCCACGCCGCGCGTGTAACTGAACGTGTTGGTGAGCAGTTCTCCGCCCTTGCGCACTTCTTCGACGACAACCAAGTGATCGTCATCTGGCCGGCGATAGATAAATTGATTTGAGCGAAACGCCCCGCCACGCCGGAAGACGGCCAAGCGCTCGCCTAACTCTACCAAATTGAACGCGCGCACCACGCTTTTGCCTTCCCAGGCCACCAAGCCCTCGTGAAAATGCTTCAGTCGGAGCGTCAAGCCGCCGCGGTCATCGGGTTCGATGGCCAGAAACTCATACATGTACAGCCGGCCCTGCTTCAGCCAGCGAAACATGCCGATCATCACACCGCCGGCGGGCGCGCTCCAGTGCTCGTCGATGGGATCCTCGCCGGTATAGCCGTACCAACTGCCGGCCAGCCAAGCCAAGTCATCGATCGTGGCGCATAGTGCATGAGGAGAGAGGGCCTGAGCCATACGTTATCCCTGAACCAATTTATTGCTGAGCCTTCACCGGAAAGTCGAGCGGCACGACCTCGATCCAAGTTTGGCCGGGTTTCAGCAAAATCGGACTGCCGGCAAAATCGACAAGCTCCAGCACGCCGGGTTGAGCGGGGCGCCGCCAGTTGCCGTCGATCATTTTGCCGTCGCGGAACACCCGCGCCAATCCCTGGCCCCACAACTGAATCTCGATTGAGCGCGCGCCGCCCACATCTTCGACGATGGGCGTAACAGCGTGATGCGCATACAAGACAACGACATTTGCCGCAGAGATCGTCTGACGTGTTGCACGATCGGTATGAGGAGTTCGCCCATAGAAGCGCTTCCACAAGCCGTCTGCCGAGTCGTACACCCACGTGACCGTGCCGCTGCGATAGAGAATGTCCACCGACTTCACCGCGATGCCGCCGGCCGGCGCGCCGGCATCGAATCGCCAACTGCTAAAGGCACTTGGGCGATTCTTGCCACGTTCGGTCAACACAGCCCACGCATTGACCGCGCTGGCAAAGAGGTTATGCGGCACAGGGGCGTCCTTGGTGCGATACATCGGACATCCTGCACAACCGGAGAAACGGCCCAGGTCGGCGATCATCGTGCGATTGTCGAGATAGGCCGGAGATGTGCGCATCAATTGCTGGACACCAGGACTGGTGCCGGAGCAAACTAGGGCGGCGTCAAAAATCTGCGGCAACTCCAGATCGATCAGCCGGCAACTGCGCACAGAACCGATTTTCTCCGGCGCGTGCGTCAGATACAGAGCGGTAAAGCGGGTGATGTGGCCCTCGGATAGATGCTCGACCACCACATCGGCCAGCGCCAGGCCGGTCTGCGGACGCACATTCGCCGTGTTGGCAATCTTGACCAGCAAGGCCCGGCGCTGCGCAACCGCATCGTCAACGGCCAAGCCGGTGAAGGGATTGAGGGCAGCGCCGTGCGCCGGCCCGCTTAGGCCAAGCGCAGCCCCCAACAAGCACATCAAGCGCACGGCTTGTACAAACACTCTCCTCATGTTCATTGACCTCGACTCGCTCTCACATTTGGCATGCGCGCAGCCGGCGCACCACCTCGTCTTTCCGTGCGGCGATCTGACGACCGATAAAAATCACAAAGTCGTGTGGGGCGGCGTCATCATTGAATCGCTCGACACTAAAACGGCGCGGCACAAAGTTGAACAGCCGCAAGCCGGGAACGTCAGCCAAGTGAATAAAGCCCTTGGCGCGATATACCTCCCGCAGCGCGTCACTCTTCAGAAAATCCGTCAACTTGCGTTCATCCAACGGCCGGTCGAGCGTGACCACAAAACTGTCAATCGCATCCTCAGAAAGATGATCATGGAAGACAGGGCGATGTGGCGACGGCGAGTGCGCATGGCTGATTGGCGCTTCAGGAGGGGAATCATGATCGTCCGCCGGCCGGTCTTGTTGTGCGTTTCGTTCGTCGATTTGTTGCTGGACAAGCTGCACCAGTGCATCGATGTCCCGCTCGGCGTAGGCAACTTGTGCGCCAAACAGCACATCGGGCGACACGTCACAGTACGAGGTGCGCAGGATGGCGCACTTCGCGTTGAACTGACGGACGCGCTGCTCGATCGTTGCAAGTTGGTCGGCGGCAACCAACTCAGCCTTGTTGATCAGCACAAAGTCGGCCATGTACACCTGCCATTCGACCGCTGCCGATAAGCGGGCATAGTGCATAAACCGCTCGGCGTCAATCACACAGATGACCGAATCGAGTCGCAAGGCGGGATGATTGAGGCCGTGCAGTACCGCAGCCGGATTGGCGACGCCGGATGATTCAACGATCAAGGCATCGGGATGCAGACGTTGAATGATCTGATCGACCGTTTGTTCGAACTCACCTTTAATGGTGCAACACACACACCCCGACGCCAGCCGGGTGATGGACAGATTGCCGTCGGCCTCGCTGCTCAGAATCTGGCCGTCCACATCCATCTCGGCCAGATCGTTGATGATGAAGGCCAGATTGCGCGTTTTCCAGTCGCTGTGCAAGAGCCGGCGCAAGAGCGTTGTTTTGCCGGCGCCCAAAAAGCCGGTCACCACAGAAAAGGCCGTGCGAGGCTGAGCAGTGGAGTGTGTCATGGTATCTGGGAAGTTACTCTAGATTCCTATTGCGTTCCGCAGCGCCGGCAGCGCCTCTAGCGCCCGGCCGATTTTGTGTGGCGCAACACGGGCTTCCAGCGAGGCGACCACTGCATCGAGGCGGCTTGGATCGGGACGATCCGCATTCACCACAAACCAGAGGTCGGCGCTGGCTACCTGTCTCTCGGTCAGATAATCCAACGGCCAACCCACGCGCGCCATACGCTCTGCGTCGGTCATAGTGACCAAGTGAGTTTCGTGTACCCATTCGTACAACTGCGCCAGAATAATTTCCAGTGTATCAGGACTGGCCGTCGGCGACCCTTCGAGCAAAACCACGTCAGGGGGAGGTTGTTCGTGCGCCCACTTGCGAAGCATGGAGAACAAGCCCATCGCCAGATCGCAGCACACACAGCCGCCGTGTACCTCTACCACGTCAAGGGCTTCTGCGCCGGGGGCTGCCAGCCGGCCGATGCCATTGTGCAAGATGCGCACACGCCGGCCCTCCTGCTTCAAGGCATTCGCCAACGCCACGATCAGGCCGCTTTTGCCGACGCGCGGGTAGCCGATGAAGACAACGAGTTTCACGGCGAGCATGATACCAGCCGGCGTGCAGGATAATCACTGCCATGCTCGAACGCTGGAAAGCGCAGGCCGCGCGCTTGAAGACAGAAACGTATGCACTCTATCTGGCTTATCGCGACCCACGAACACCCTGGTTCGCGCGCGTGGTTGCTGCACTGGTTGTCGCGTATGCGTTCAGTCCGATTGATCTGATCCCAGATGTGATCCCTGTCCTGGGCTACATGGACGATCTGATCGTGATCCCGCTCGGCGTGACATTCGCCTTGCGGCTGATTCCTGACTCGGTCCTGCGCGACAGCCGCGCCCAAGCGCAGGAGATCATGCGCCAAGGCAGGCCGGTTAGCCGGGCTGCGGCTGTTGTCATCGTGTTGATCTGGTTGTTGCTGGCAGCGATGGCTGTGGCGCTGGTAGTGCGCGTCGTGCGCAGCTGATGCCGGCTGCGCGCCGGCTTTGCTTCAACCGCCGGCATGTTCCTCCAGCCGATGATCGAGCAGTGTCTCAAAAAGCGGGACCCCTTGATCGTCCCAGCCCATCATGCGGTAATAGGCGCGGATGTTGGCGTGGAATCGGGCGCGCTCCAGTTTGACGCCCTGCCAGCGACCGGCTTGCACACCTTCCTCGAAGAAACGCGCCGGCAACGTGTCATCGGCAGCAGTCAACCCCTCACGCAAGTTATAGAGCCGCATCAGGTGCAACCGGCGCTCGCCAAAGCGCATGATCTCGTAAGACGAGGTGACCCAGCCGGTGACTGCGCCGAGTAAAGCAGCCATATCCTCCAGCGTGAACACGCGCGTCGGCGCGATGGCAAAGATGCACATGTCCAGCGCATCTGCCGCCGACCACAACGTGGCAAGCGCCTTGAAGTTGCGCACCTTGTCCACGCCCAAATAGTTCATCGGAACGCGCTCCAAAATGCCGAGCGTGCGGGCACTGTGCAGCGTGTGTTCCCAGCCCACTTCCGTATCAAAGTCCCAGTCGTGTTCGTTGATGTCGTAGCGCGGACCAATGGGGGCAGTGGCATAACCCAGCGCCAGATTGGTCTGTGTGCGCGGCTCGAAGCAGACCATCTCCTGACCCTTGACCTGCATGGCATAGCGTGGGGCTGCGCCGCCAATCCGCTCTGCGGCGCGCTTGGATCCCTCAGCCAAGATGTTTCCAAAGCCGCGCCGCAACGCGATGTCGTGGATCATGGCCAGCATGGCCCCGGCGTCGCCAAAGCGCAGGGGAATATCGAGCAGCCCGCGCTCGACGCACTCCATCGCCATCGACAGGGTGAAGCCCAGCGAGGTGGGGTCGAGGCCGTATTCATTGCACAGCACGTTGGCTTTGAACACGGCGTCGAGGTCGGCGATGCCGCAGTTGGGGCCGAGCGCGCCGGCGATCTCCTGATGAATGCCGCCAGCGCGTGGATCGTACTGTGTGTCGTCGCCGGCGCTGAAGAACTTGATGCAGTTGTTCGGGCAGCCGGGGCAATCACCCTCCTTCACGTAGAGGCGCATGAAGCGAGCCGGCTCATAGGCATCTGCCGCCTCGAAGGCGCTGTCGCGGTAGTTGCGGGTGCACAGCGCGGCGTCCAGACCATGCAAGTGAACCCACGCGGAAAAACCGGGCGGCTCAAGCTGCCAGCGGGTCAAGGAGTTTCGGCGCATCTCCTCAGCGTACTTGCGGGTGAGCCGTTCGCAGGTGGCCAGGTCGGCCACAGGCGGGCGCAGAGTGCCGCGCAGCACCACGGCCTTGAGGTTCTTCGATCCCATCACCGCGCCGATACCCATGCGCGCCGCGTTGTAAGCGCGATCGGTGACGATGCTGGCAAAACGGACGCGGTTCTCTCCGGCCGGCCCAATGACGGCGGTATGACTGTCCGAACCAAATTGCGCTTCCAGCGCGTCCACCGTCTGTGAAACTGACTTGCCCCACAGAAGGTCGGCGGGATGAAAGCTGATCTGACCGCCATCAATCAGCACAATCACTGGTTCACGGGCCGCGCCGTGAAAGATCAGCGCGTCTGCCCCAGCGTCCTTGATCGCGATGCCGAACGGGCCTTCGCAGCGCGTTTCGCCGATGCCGTTTGTCAATGGACTTTTGGCAGCAGCAGTGAAACGCGCCAGGCCGGCGTAAGGATGGCCGGCGACCACACTCGATGTGAGAATGAGCAAGTTGGCCGGATCGAATGGATTGATGCGCGGTGGACAATGCTTCATCAGATAATAGGTCGCCAGTAACCCGCCACCTCCATAA
Source organism: Thermoflexales bacterium (assembly GCA_025056895.1). GTDB lineage: Bacteria > Chloroflexota > Anaerolineae > J036 > Brachytrichaceae > Roseilinea. The sequence goes on along the minus strand of JANWVJ010000066.1, from coordinate 8,426 downwards.
ACACGCCAGAACATCTCCCCAGGGCGTTCGATCCAGGACGTAAGTGTGGTCAGATCGACATGGATCACTTTGTCATGATAACCATAAGACGCCATCGCTGCTCTCCCCAAAGCTTGGCTTGGATTGAGGTTTTATACACCAAACTTGTGCTACGCTTAGCGCATTGTGACGCCGGCCAAACTCATCGGCTTAACGGGAAACATTGCCACCGGCAAAAGTCATGTCGCGCGCGTCTTGCGCAGTCTGGGAGCCCAGGTCATCGACGCGGATGCGATTGCCCGTCAGGTGGTGGAGAAAGGCCGGCCGGCGCTGGCCGAAATCGCCCGCGTCTTCGGTCCGTCTGTATTGACCGAGGCGGGCGAGTTAAATCGCCGCGCACTGGGGGCGATTGTATTCAGTGATCCCGCTCGCCTTAGGCAACTCGAAGCGATCACCCATCCGGCGGTTCACGCAGAGATCGAGCGCCTGCTGGCCGCCATGCCGAGCGACGCAATTGCAGTCATCGAAGTCATCAAGCTATTCGAGGCCGGCTGGGCCGAGCGGTGTGATCAAGTGTGGGTTACAACGTGCTCGACCGAGGAACAAATCCGCCGGCTGATCGCGTCACGCGGCCTAAGCGAAGCCGAAGCCCGCGCGCGGGTCGAGGCCCAGAATCCGCAGGAAGACAAGATCGCGCGCGCAGATGTTGTTATTGACACATCTGGCTCGCCAGAACAGACTGAGGCGCAGGTGCACCGTGCCTGGAATGCGCTGCTTGACCGTAGCACAAAGGAGTAACGTCTGATGATTCTTGAGCGTCCATTCCCTCTAGAGTTTTTCAGACGCTATCTCAACCGCTGTCTGACCGCGCTCTTGCTGACGCTGACAACAGTGTTCGTGTCTGCCGCAAGCGCGCACAGTCAGGCCGCGCTTGCACTGGCGACAATCAACCAGATCTCGCCAAAGGGTGTTGCCGCTGTCACCTACTACGTCTCGTCCAGCGCCGGCAACGACGCGCATACCGGCACATCGCCTGCTGCACCTTTGCGCAGCATCGCCAAAGTCAACAGCCTGGCGTTGCAGCCCGGAGACGCCGTGCGCTTCCTGTGCGGCGACGTGTGGCGCGGTGAAATGCTGCGCATCACCCGCTCCGGCAGCCTGACCGGCACCATCACCTTTGGCAGCTATCCTGATCCTGCGTGCGCCAACAAACCCATCCTCAGCGGGTCACAGCGGATCACCGGCTGGCAGCTCCACGCCGGCCAGGTCTGGCGCGCCGACCTGGCAGCCGTCGGCAACGTAGATCGGTTCACCGGCACACAGGGCATCAATCAGCTCTTTCGCGATGGCACGCGGCTGGGGATTGGGCGTTGGCCGAATCTCGACGCGCCCGACGGCGGCTATTCCACCATCGACGCCCAGCCGGCCGGCAACCAGATCACCGACTCGGAGCTGCCGGCGGTGGACTGGACAGGCGCAACGGCGCACATCAAGGGGATGCGCTGGTACATTTTGAATCGCAACGTCACCGGCGACACGGGGAACACCCTGGTGTTGAACGCCAGCGTCAGTTGCTATGACGGCGGATGCGCCGGCTGGGGCTTCTGGCTCGACAGCCACCTTGCCACACTCGACCGCGACGGCGAATGGTATTACGACCCGGCAGCCCGGCGCGTGTATCTGTTTTCGCTCAGCGACCCGAATCAAAGCGCCATCGAAGGGTCGGTGGTGCTGAATGGCGAGTCCGACAATCTGGGCGGGGTGATTCTGGGCCGGCACTTATGGGAGCACATCACACGCGTGGTGATTGACAATTTTGACATCCGCAACTGGTTCGACAACGGCATCACCACGCCGGTCAATCTTGAGAAGGATGAGCACAGCCATGTGGTCATTCGCAACTGCGCGATTCGAGACGTGGACAGCGCCGGCATCAATCTGGCGACCTGGGTGTGGAACGCCAGCGCCAACGGCAACGGTTACGACGGCTGGCGCGGCGGGCGCTATATCACCATCACCAACAACCTGATCGAGCGCCCCAATCACTTCGGCATCAACAGCCTTGTTCGCTTGTCATTGATTGAAGACAACGTGATCCGCGATGTGGGACTGATCGCCAACCTGAACCGGTCAGGCATGGGCTGCGGTATCACAGCCGGCGAGGGGCAATGCACCGAGGACGGCGACGCGATTCGGATGCCGGTCAGCGGTGACGGCGCTTACACCAGCAACGGCGTCACGGTGCGCTACAACCGCATCGAGCGCGCCGGCTACAACGGCATTGACGTGTTCGGCTACAACAACACGTTTGATCGGAACGTGATTGACCGCGCCTGCTACTCGAAGGGCGACTGTGGCGCGGTGCGTGTCTTTGGCAGCCTGGCGCAGAACATTGTGTTTACCGGCAATCTGCTCCTGAACAGCATCGGCAACACGGATGGCGCCATACCGACCTACGACCCGCTGTTTGGATTCGGGCTGTATCTGGATGAGAACGCCGTTGATATCAGCGTGATAAACAACACCATCGTGAACGCCACCGCGTCCGGTCTGCTGTTTCAGAACACGACCGGCAGCGCCACCGGCAACACCTTGTTCCGCAACGCCAGCGCCACCGACTGGAGCAGCCAGGCCAGCATCGGGGACAGCCCCGCCTACGTGTCCATGTTTGTCAACAATATTCTGCTGGGCGCGCGCGCTGACACGTTTACGCTTTCGGCCAGCGATTCAGGCCGGCTGGGCACGTCGAACCAGAACCGCTTCTACCATGTCACGCGCACCGGTCACATCCGTTCGGTCGCCGATCGCACCCTGGCGCAGTGGCAAGCGTACTCCGGCAAGGATGCTGCCTCGACGGAGTTGGTGTCGTCAACGCTGGCCAGCGCGGTTATTTTCTACAACGACACCAAAGCGCCCAAAACGTTCACTCTTCTGCATCCCTGGCGAGACCTGAACGGCGCTACGGTCAGCGGGAGCTTGACGCTGGCCCCGTTCACCTCGCGGATTCTGATTCCGAACGGCGTAGCGCCGTATCGCGCCTTTGTGCCGGCGGTGCGCTGATCGGCCGGGCCGCCGCGCGCGAGAATGTGAGAGACCGCACTACCCGATGCTACAATGCCGCTATGAACTCACTTTCTGAGCCGGACTCATCTGCTACGTCGCCCGCTGCTCAGGAGAGCACAGCTCAGGAAAACCTTCAGGCCGGAGCGCCGGCGGCACATCATGCTCGTGTGACCGTGTGGGATTGGGGAGTGCGACTGGCGATCTGGGCGGCGCTGGTTGCGCTGTTCGCCGTGCAACTCGGCGAGCCGCTGAACGGGCCGGCGATGTTTCCTTTGTTGTTGAGCAGTTTGTTTGCCGGCGGATTCATACTGGCCAGTGTCCCCAGCGTGGCCCAAACGCTGCGTCGAGCGGCCTTAGCAGAACCAATTGCCTTATCGCTTGCGCCGCTATCGCTTCTGGTTCCTTATGTGACGTATGCTCCTGCTGACGGAACCACAGACACAAGCCACCTGCTCATCACCGGCATTTTGCTGTTCTTGCCGACGGCGCTGGGCATCTTAAATACACCAGACTTTCGGCGGGCAGACCTGACTCTCGGTTTGGTAACAGTGGCTGCGCCGCTCATTCTGCCGCTGGTTGGCAATCAGAGCTTTGACCTATCAGATGTAGCGCTGCGCCTTGGCGCATTCTTGCTGCCGGTGGCGCTGCTGATATTTACCGGTAGAGAACAGAAACGCACCCTAAACTTTCTATTCGTTTGCGCCGTGCTTTCCGTCTGGTACGCTGTCGAGTTGAATGCTTTTCCCCACTTCGGCCTGATCGGGGCAGAGGAATGGGGCGGCTATTTTCGGCTGGCGGTTTTGCCGTTGTTTGTATTCTTACTGGCCATCTCGGGGCAGTTTGAGCGTGTCGGACTGTCCTTTCGGCCTACGGCGCGCGCGGTGAGCATCACCGCAAGCAATGTCATTCTGCTGGCGGGAATCAGCGTGCCGATTGGGCTTTTTAGCGGCTTTTTGACGCCGGAGTTTGCCGCACCGCTGCCGTTAGACGCAGCGACCAGTTTGTTGACGGGATTCGTGTTTGCAGCTCTGCCGGCAGAAATCCTGTTTCGCGGAACGATCTTGACGTATCTTGAACAAACACTGCGCCTGCCGCAAAGCGCTGCGACCGTGATTTCTGCTATTCTGTTTGCGTTTGCCCATATCGTTTACGAGCCGACAGAGATCGGTTGGCGCTTCGTACTGGCCGTGATTGCCGGCATTTTCTACGCGCGCATCTATCTCGCCACGCGCAATGTCGTCGCAGCAGGGGCAGCCCACGCAGTGGTGAACTGGCTGTGGAGCGTGGTGTTTGCCGGCGGGGCGCATTAATCGCGCGATACCCGTAAGCCAGGCTGTTCGTCCATGTGATCAGGTGCAGGGCTGGGTGAACAGCCGGCCAGCTCACGCGCCAAAGCCAACGCCTCCGCCGGGGTGGCGATCTCGCCGGCCAGTTGCGCTTCGCGCACGGATTCGATGATCTGCCCAACGCGCGGGCCGCGACGAACGCCCAGCGCTAATACATCTTGGCCGCTGATCAGGGGCAAGGGCGCCACATCGGGCGCAAAACGGGTGTAGTACGCATCGAGCAAGAGAATAGCCATCTGTCCTCGCCGTCGGCGTTCGTCGAACGAACGTTCCTCGAGCACAATATGGTTACCCGCTTTACCAATCCCGTCGGCTACGCACAGCAATGCCAATTCCGGCAAGCAGTCGCCGACGACGCGCCACAAGCGATATTGAGCGCGCAGATCGGTCTCCCCGTGGCGCGACATGAAGTTCGGGCGCGCATGATGGCGCACGATCGTTTGGATGTGCTGCACTTCATCGTTGCTCAGTTTGAGCGCCCGCGCTCGGCCAACGGCCAATTCGGCCCCAATTGTCGGATGATTGTCAAAGGAAGGGTTAGCCTGCTCGTTTAGGGCGCAGGCAGCCGGCTTGCCGCTGTCGTGCAGGAGCGTGGCCAGACGAAACACAGCCACCCGCGACCGCTCATCGGTGATCGATTGGGCAAAATGAGCGGCCAACTGAGCGCGTCGGGGGGCATCGATGTCGAAGAACCAGTTCGGCTCTGAGCGGCCGGCCAACAGCACATCCAAACAATCCAATACCACCAACGTATGCTCCAGCACGTTGAAGCAATGGGGCGGCGTAGGATAACAAGTGCGCATCGCTTCGACCTCTGGCACGACGGCTTTCAGCAGCCCGAACCCATCCAACAAGCGCACACCACGAGCCGCATCCGGTCGCTCGAGAATCCGCATCAGCTCATCGCGCACGCGCTCCGGGCTGGGGCGGTGAAGCTGGCCGGCGGCGCGGCGTATAGCGTCAGCCGTGTCCGGATCGATCGTTGCCGCAAGCGAGAGAGACAACCGCACAGCGCGCAAGGCGCGCACGGGATCGTTATCGATTGCAGCCGGCTGCACATAGCGGATGATGCGCCGGTGTAGGTCTGACTGTCCGCCGGTGGGATCGATAAGCTTGGCTTCTTGCAGATCGATGGCGATGGCGTTGACGGTGAAGTCTCGATCAAGCAAATCCTGTTCCCAACTGTCGCCGCGACACACGGAGAAGTCGAGCGTAAAGGGCGCCGAACGACCGCCGGCGCGCGCAGGAGGGTGAGCCGCAGGATGCTCTTTTAGAATCACTCGGCCGGTGCCTCGTTCGGCGTCTAAAACGTAGAAATACCCGCCCAGCCGGTCTGCGACAGCGCGCGCCAGCGCGACTGCATTGCCCTGCACAGCAAAGTCCAAATCGGCCACCGGCACACCGAGCAACCAATCGCGCACTGCTCCGCCGACCAGGACGATCGGCGTGTGATGCGCTGCACTCAAGGCACGCACTTCGTCGAGCACAGAATGCTGCAGTGGGAAAGACATCGCAGTTTCAGACACACTCATCGGGCTACGGTTACGGTTGACGAGGGCCAAAGATGGCGCGCCCAATACGCACGATCGTAGCGCCCTCGGCGATCGCGGCTTCAAAATCGTCGGTCATGCCCATCGATAAGTGAGGCAACGGGGAACCGCCCAGGCGCTCGACCAGTGCTTCGCGCAACATACGTAAGCTGGCAAAGAAGGGACGGGCTTGCTCCGGCTGTTCAACGATGGGCGCGATGGTCATCAGTCCCAGTACGCGCAGAGTAGGTAGCGATTGAATGCGCGTAACGGCAGCGACAAATTGATCGAACTTATGCGCATCGCGCTCCCAGCCGGCTAGGTCGAAGCCGCTCTTGGTGACTTCGCCGCTCACGTTGCATTCGAGGAGAACATCTTGTTGTCGTCGGCCTATACCGGCAACCAGGCCGGCCATGCGCCGGTCTAGCACTTCGGCCAAGCGGACGGAATCGATCGAGTGGATGAGATCAAATTGCCCGATCACATCTTTAGCTTTGCGCGACTGCAAATGGCCGATCAAGTGCCAGCGGAGGGAAACAGGTGTGCTGTCGGATTGGTGTTGCGCATCCAGGACAGGAGCTGTGACGTATTCCTTGTGCTGTGCGGGATGTAGTTTTACTTCTGTTAGTCGGTGCACCGATTCGATCTTAGGCAGCGCCTCGTCCACGCGGTTTTCGCCGAAGTCGCACTGGCCGGCATCGATCGCTTCTAAAATGGTCGATACGGGAACGGTTTTCGATACGGCCACCAACGTGATCTGAGATGGCTCGCGCCCGGCGCGCAAAGCTGCTTCTGCGATGCGTTCGCGCACGTGCGCCAGAGCATGTTCGATATCAGTCATGTGAATGATTGTAGCGCGGCAAGGGCATCTGCGATGACCTTACCAGCCAGACACGCAATCGCACCAAGATTTAAAACTAAAACAGCCCCCCGTGAGCGGGAGGCTGTTTCGGCCACCGTGCAAGAGAGCCGATCTTATTCCAGCCCTTCTTCCAAGCCAAGCAGGCCCATACCCAAACGGGGCGGCTGGCGACGATCTTCGTCCTTGCCGAAGTGCATGATCTCGCCGTTTTCGTTGATGGCCTCGACGGCCAGGCCCAACGATTGCAGCTCTTTGACCAACACTTTGAACGAGGCCGGAATGCCCGGCTCTTCAATTGGCTCACCTTTAACGATGGATTCATACGTCTTGACGCGGCCTTGCACATCGTCTGATTTAACGGTCAACATTTCTTGCAACGTGTGAGCTGCGCCATACGCTTCGAGCGCCCACACTTCCATCTCGCCGAAGCGTTGGCCGCCAAACTGGGCTTTACCGCCTAGGGGCTGCTGGGTGACCAGCGAGTACGGGCCGGTAGAACGGGCGTGTACCTTGTCTTCGACCAGGTGGGCCAGCTTCATCATGTGCAGATAGCCAATCGTGACCGGATTATCAAACGGCTCGCCAGTCTTCCCGTCCAACAGCTTCATCTTGCCGAGCGTCGGCAGCGGGTCGTTGGTTTCGAGGCTGAGCTGGGTGGCGCGCTGGTGTACTTGATCATCGGTCAGGGCGCTGACATCAACTCCGCGCGTCTGGAGCCACAAGCGCAGGCACACTTTGACACAATCCGCATCGGCTTTGGCGCGCTCAGCCAGCGGACGCTGGTCATCTTCAAAGCTAAGCAAATAGTCGGGGTCGTAGCCTTGCTCACGCAGCCACTCGATTAACACAATGCGGCGCGCATAGGCCTCGTCGATGTAGGCACGCTCCAGGTCGTAGTTGCGCTGAGCGGCTTCGCCCGAGGTAAGCCATTCGGAGAGATAAGCCATGCGGGCATCGTGGTCATCGCGCAACTGCTCGGTGTCGATGTTGTTCTCGCGCAAGGCAGCCCAAGCACGGTGGGTGATTTCACGATAAGCGTGATCGATCATCCAGGCGCGCGCCAACTCAGCTTCAATCTCACGCTCATCTGCGCCGTCAAACACTGGCGTCACGGCGCGGAAGCCGAGACGGGTGGCCGCCCAGCCGAGATGTGTTTCCAGAATCTGGCCGATGTTCATACGGCCTGGCACACCCAACGGGTTCAAGATGATATCCACCGGTGTGCCATCTTCCAGGAAGGGCATATCTTCGACGGGCACGACTTTAGAGACGACGCCTTTGTTGCCATGGCGGCCGGCCATCTTGTCACCCTCGGTCAGTTTGCGGCGCTGGGCAATGCTGACGCGCACCATGCGATTGACGCCGGCGGGCAAGTCGCGATGTTCGTCGCGGTCGAAGACTTTGACCTCCACGACCTTGCCGTGTTCGCCGTTCGGCAGACGCAAGCTGGTATCTTTCACCTCGCGGCTCTTTTCGCCGAAGATGGCGCGTAAGAGTTTCTCTTCCGGCGACAATTCTTTCTCACCCTTCGGCGTAATTTTGCCCACCAGAATGTCGTTCTGGTTAACTTCGGCGCCGATACGAACAATGCCGTTTTCATCAAGGTCTTTCAGGGCTTCCTCACCGACATTCGGGATGTCGCGCGTG
>JANWVJ010000065.1 GCA_025056895.1 Thermoflexales bacterium | reverse complement strand
TGTTATCTTCAATAGCGTATGGCGTGTATCGGCCAACTCGTGGACGTGTTTGCTGGTCGAAGACACCGACCCGAAACTGCTGATCGATGTGTATTCGCTCATCTACATCGCCGGCCTGGTTGCAGCGTTCTTCTCTCCACTGACCGGCGTTTTGATCGACCGATTCTCTCTTGTGCCGACCATGCGCGGCCTGTACCTGCTGTCCTTCGTGATGATGACGGCCAAGTTCCTCATCATGAACAACATGGTCACCGAGACTCAGCGCGGCGTAGCGCGCATGGAGGAGACCCGGCATCAACCGTGGCTGGGCATGTTGCGCGAGTACCCCGAAGTGTTGCGGCAGATCCTGCGCACGCCGGCCACGGTGTTCGCTGCCGTATTGATGATTCTCCTCAACATCGTCTGGACGGTGAAAGGTGCCTTTTGGTCTATCTTGGTCACGAAGACGTTGTTGATCCCAGATGAACATCTGGCGATCTTCGCGTTTGCCCGCTCGGTGGTGATGCTGGTGTTCTACTTTACGGTGATGCCTCGACTCAACCGTATGGATGTGCGCACACCGCTGGCCTGGGGCATGTTGGGCTTGACGGTGAGCCAGGTGTTTTTGATTGCCGCGCCGCCGGGCAATTACGCGATCCTGCTGGCGGTCACGGCGCTGGAGGCGTTCGCCACGCCGGCGGCCACGACGCTGATCGACAAACTGGTGGTCACGGCCATCAACCCGAAGGAGCGTGCGCGCATCCTCGCCATTCTGTACGTGGTGATGATCGTGCTCACCTCGCCGTTTGGCTGGATTGCCGGCCAGTTGTCGGAGTGGAACCGCATTCTGCCTTTCCTGCTCATGATTGCTCTGTTGTGCGCAGGCGTGGCGCTGTTGTTCTTTTCCAACCGGCTGGTGAAGGGCGGGCTGGAGTATCCGGCTGAGCCGGCCCCTGCGCAGCCGGCTGCCGTGTCTGCTGGCGAATGAGAAGGAGTCTTGCCATGAGTGATCTGCCCATCTTTCATCCCCGCCGCGAGCTGGGGCGCACCGGCTTCATCGCCACACAACTCGGCGTCGGCGATCTGGCCGACCGCGCCCTGCCGTTCGACGCATTGGTGGCAACCGCCCGCCGCGCCATCGACGCCGGCCTCAACCTGATCGACACCGCCCCCGGCTACGAGCAGGGCTACTCCGAGGAGATCGTCGGTCGCGCCGTGCAGGGTGTGCGCGATCGCATGTTTGTCATCTCCAAGATCGACGAGCTGGAAGCGCCGGTCGCGCCGCAGATCGAAGCGTCGCTGAAGCGGCTGCAACTGGACTACACCGACGCCTTTGTGTTCCACGGCCTGTCGTCGCTGGAGACGTTCCACCGGCTGGCGCAGCCCGGCGCCAGCTTCGATCAACTGAAGTCGTGCATTCGCGCCGGCAAGACGCGCTTCGGAGGCATTTCGTCGCATCATCCCGACGTGCTGCGCGCGGCCATCGAGGCCGGCCTGTGCGATCTCGTCATGTTCCCCGTCGGCCCGTTTGTGGACGCGCGCTACATCACCGACACGCTGCCACTGGCCAAAGCGCGCGGGGTGGGGACGGTGTGCTTCAAGACGTTCGGCGCCGGCAAGCTGCTGGGCGACACGGCCGGCTACAACCAGCCCCTGCAACGCCGGCCGCGTGGCAAGCTGTCGTCCGGCGGCTCCGACGAGGTCGAGGCAGCGCTGCCCCGGCTCAGTGTAAGCGAGTGCCTGCACTACACGCTGACGCTCGATCCTGATGTGGCGCTGCTGGGGCTGAGTTTCCCCAACGAGCAGGATGCCGCCTTTGCGGCAGCCGCATCCTTCGCCCCCCTGTCTTCGGCGCAGATGGAGGAGATTCGCCGCCGGGCCGTCGATGCGCGGCGCGACAAGGGGCCGTGCTGGTGGAACCCCGACCCGGAGGCGTGAGCCGGCCTGCGTGTCGGTATTTTGGCGGAATCTGCGTCGTTCCCGCGACCCATGCCGGTGCGGTGATCGCGGCTAAGATCTGATTGCGCCGCGCACTGGTTCTTGAAGCTGCGCGCGGGTAATGACAACGCGCACGCAGGTTCACTCGCAACAGGAGAAATACACATGGATCAGGCCGTACTGGACTTCGTGGGTGGCAGGCGCATTGCCGTGGTTGGTGTGTCGCGCAGCGGCAGGAAGTTTGGCAACATCGCGTACACCGAGCTGGAAGCGCGCGGGTATCAGGTGTTTGCGGTGCATCCTGAGGCGCAGGAGATCTCCGGCGCGCCGTGCTATCCAAACCTGGCCGCGCTGCAAGGCAAAGTCGATGGCGTGCTGGTGACCGTTCCGCCGCAAAAGGCTGCGCCGGTGCTGCGCGAGGCGGCTGCCGCCGGCATCAGGAATGTGTGGCTGCAACAGGGCGCCGAGTCGGCGGAGACCGTTGCCGCCGGGCGCGAACTGGGGCTGAACCTCGTCACCGGCAAGTGCATCCTGATGTATGCCCAGCCGGTGCGCGGCTTCCATGCCCTGCATCGCGGCTTTGTCAAGCTGTTCGGCAAGCTATAATCGCAACCGCTCGTCAGTTCACGGTCCTGCACTCCAGGCCCGCGCCCGCGCGCGGGCCTTTGCGCGTCCTGTGGGGCAAGCCGCTGGGCTTGCCCGGCTGTGCACACAAACAGCCCCCACAGGAAAATGCCAGGGCAATCTCACGCCGAATTTAAGATTCTGCTCGTGGCAGCCATCCTGTCCCTGGCCGGCCAGTTCGATTGTGCCGCAGCGCCCGCCTGCGCTGGAAGGACGCACTCGTCATTCCCGCGAAAGCGGGAATCCAGTTCAGTCGTTGCCTTGCGCGCCTGTAGGCGTGAGGATGTCCCCAGTCGCAGGGATGACGCGCCTGGCTGGAGGGCGACGACACTCGGAAGGCATACAGGCTGGGTTCCCGCGCAAGCGGGAACGACGATGCCCATGAGCGCGATGAACGCGCCGAATACGCTGGATTCCCGCCTACGCGGGAATGTTCCCGCCTACGCGGGAATGACGGGGTGTCTGTCGCGTGTCAACCATGTCCGCGCTGTGAAAGCCAGAAGGCGGCACCACACATCAACATGCGATTGCCCTGGGAAAAGTGCGCCCGCCAGATTGCATCCAAATGAGATTGAGTAGACTTGCAGCCGGAGGCACATACCGTGAAGACGTACCACATTCGGCGCGCCGACCTGGAATTAACCCGCATTGCGTATGGCTGCATGAAGATCGGCGGCCGGTGGGACCGCGACCCCATCACCGCAGACGAACGGGCACGCGCCGCGCGCGCTGTGATGGCAGCAGTCGAGCAAGGCATCACGTTGTTCGACCATGCCGACATCTATTGCATCGGCAAGTCGGAAGAAGTGTTCGGCGACATCTTGCGCGCCACCCCCGGCCTGCGTGACCGCATCCTCATCCAGTCCAAGTGCGGCATCCGTTTCGCCAACGACCCCAACTCCGGCGACCCGCATCGTTTCGATTTCAGCTACGAGCACATCGTGCGCTCGGTGGAAGGCAGCCTGAAGCGATTGCAGACTGACCGGCTGGACATTCTGCTCCTGCATCGGCCCGATGCGCTGGTCGAGCCGGAAGAGGTGGCGCGCGCCTTCGACGACCTGCATCACGCCGGCAAGGTGCGCTTCTTCGGTGTTAGCAATCATACCGCCTGGCAGATCGCCTTGTTGCAGAAGCACGTTGCGCAGCCCCTCATCGCCAATCAGGTGGAGTTGAGTTTGCTCCACACAGATCTGATCGACGACGGTATCGTGGCCAACCAGCAACCACACGGCTACACGGCGTCCGCCGGCACACTGGATTACTGCCGTGCGCACGGCATCCTCGTGCAGGCGTGGGGGCCGCTGGCGGGAGGCCGGCTGTTCGATTCCCGACGGCAGCAGGACGAACGCGCCCGGCAAACTGCTGCGCTCGTGGCGAAGATGGCGCAGGCCAAAGGGACAGCGCCCGAGGCCATTGCGCTGGCCTGGCTGTTGCGACACCCAGCCGGCATTCAGCCCATCATTCGCACGGTCGAGCCAGCACGCATTGCTGCCTCCTGTGCCGCTGACGCGCTGACGTTGAGCCGCGAGGAGTGGTACGAGTTGTTTGTGATGGCGCGCGGCGCTCCATTGCCCTGATTCAGGCGGTTTCTCATTGGAGGATGATCCATGTCGGTCCAACCAGCGCGCAAAGTGAAAGTGGGCGTTGTGGGGTGCGGTGTCGTCGCCACGGCGTACTACCTGCCCTGCCTGATGAGCATGGCCGAGGTCGAGCTGGCAGCCGTGTGTGATATGAACCCGGCCCGCACGGCAGCCTGCGTCCGTCTGTTCGGGGCGCGCGAGCAGTACCAGGACTATTACGAGATGATCCGCCGCGCCGACATCGAGGCGGTGTTGATCCTCACCGGCCCTGGCACCCATGCCGCATTCACGCTGGCCGCTGCTGAATCCGGCAGGCACGTATTGCTGCAGAAGCCTATGGCGCTGACGATGGCGGACACCCACGCCATCGTCGATGCAGTTCGGAAGGCTGGCGTCAAGGCGCTGATCGAACCAAGCGCCAACTCGCTGCTTCAACCAGAGCACTGCGAACTGCGTGCGTTGCTTGATAAAGGCGTGCTAGGCGACCCCTACTGGTTCACGTACATCCCCAGCTCGATGGATCATTATCACGCCTCGCTGGGCGGCAACCCGTATGGACTGGGAGCATTCTTCAGCGCCGACAGCGGCGGCATGTTGTTCGATTTCCCCTACGCTCCTACAGAGATCGTCACACTGCTGGGGCCGTGCAAGCGTGTGACGGCCATGGCGAAGATCTCCGTGCCCGAGCGCTGGATCGTTCCAGAAGCGGCATACGATCGCTTCCTGGCCGGGGTCACTGACCCGTTTCAGGCGAATTACTGGGACGTGGTGCTCGACCTGCCTCGCACTGAGCGCGTAACAATGGGCGCGCCGGACAATGTGTTCAGCCTGTACGAGATGGACAGCGGCGCGATCGGCGTGTTTCATGTGGGCCGTCCTTTCCACCCCGTGCCAAAGGGATTCATGGGCGGTCTGCATGTGTATGGCACGGCGGGCAATCTGTTCATGGGCCAGGGCGGGTTTGCCGCCATCATCTCCAGCCGGCGCGAGTTGTTGCCGCATGTGGACGCCGACGGCTGGTACCGCATGCCGGCGCGCGGCGATTTCAGCAAGGCCAAATGGCCTCAGCCGGTTCCGGGCGGCTTCAATTACTATCACGAATCCACGCGCCACTGGATCGACTGCATCCTGCGTGATCGCGACCCGCTGCTGAATGTGGAGTGGGGCCGGCACATCAACGAGATGATGTGCGGGGCCATCGAGTCGGCCCGCACAGGCCGGCGCTACGACATGACTACCACGCCGGCCGGCCTGAGATGAAGACAGAGATTCAAGAGATTCCCGGAGACTGAAAGACTCCGGGAATCTCTTTCTAGCGCCCTCCACGTAATCCGGTGTCCGATATCTCGAAGGTGTCAGATATCTGTTTCCCCACCAAGTGCCCTCTTCTTGCCAAAGCCGCTAACGGCTCACCAACAGCGCCTTCGGCAGTTTGCACACCATTGTGTAGGCCGGGTCGTACATGTTGCCCAGCTCGTATCGCACGCACTGGCCTAGCAATGTGCTTGCGCTGACCCAGTCCATGCCGTAGTCACTCATCAGCCAGCGCATCATTTCAGTGGTGGCGTGCTGTGTGGCCTGGTCGAGCGGTCGAGCATTGCCAACGGTGAAGATGAAGGTCTCGTCTTCTCCGCGCGGCCAGTTGATCTTCCGGCCCTTCAGTAAGCGCACCGTGAATCGCACCTCAAACGAAGTCTCGATGCCGGTGCCGGCCATCTCACCATCACCTTGTACGGCGTGTCCGTCGCCGACGAACACTAACGCCCCCGGCGCAGCGACCGGCAGATAGGCCGTCACGCCGTTGCGAAAGCCGCGATAATCCATGTTGCCACCATGACGGCCGGCTGTTGACGTGTGAATGGCTTCGCCGTTGGCTGGGGCGACGCCAAAACATCCTAACATCGGATCCAACGGCAAGGTAAATGCGCCAAGCGCTGTCTCTGGCTTGATCAGTCTGGCTATGCCTCTTGCTCGATCAATGCTCCACTCGGCGCGCTCGCGCGGCGGCAGCTCGCGCGCGAAATCCGGATCGACTACATTAGTGGCGATCACCGTGCTGGTGTAACCGTAATCGCGATTGGGCCACAGGTGGTCGAAGGTGATCGCCAGGGTGTCGCCCGGCTCGGCGCCTTCCACATAGAACGGCCCGGTTTGCGGATTGGGGCGCGGCCCGACCTGTTCGCCGCGCTCGTCGCAGCCGCCGGCATCGAGGGTCGTGGTTACGACTGAATCGCCGTCGGTGATGCGCAGCACCGGTTCATGTGCCCCCAGCGTGGTGTGGTAGAGCGTCGGTTTGAAATAGTGAACGGTCATGCTTTAGACCTCCCGTACACAGCAGGCTGCCATCCTGAGATGCTTCCATTGTAAGATGTCGTCCTCTCAGGATGCTATTATCTTGCCCGCATAGCCCGTTGAATGTATGGTTCACGGCATCAGACTGGAAATCTTTGTGTGCTGCACAGGTGTTACAGCGGGCGACGCCAAGATGACGTGTGCAGGCAATTCGCAATTCACTTTGCCTTCTCAAAACGCGGAGGATGTCCATGTCTTCGAGCAAAATCCGACTGGGGTTTGTTGGGCTAGGCTACATCACTGGCGCACACTTGCGCGGTCTGAAGCTGCTGCGCGATCACGGCTTTGACAACTTCGAGGTGACGGCGTTGTGTTCGCGCAACCGCGACAATGCCGAACGCTGGATCGAACGCGGCAAAGGTCCGGCGCCGTTGCCGGCGGTGTCGGCCTGGCCGGATGATCCCCTCAACGTCCGTGATGTATGGGTGCGTGATTTTCAATCGGCTGCGCCACGCGTGTACACCGATCATCGTAGCATGCTGGCCGATCGTGCGGTCGATGCAGTAGTCATTCTGTCGGCGGTATCGGCGCATCACGTAGTGGCCGGTGATGCACTGGACGCCGGTGTTCACGCCTTCGTTGAAAAGCCCTTCACACTTACCGCACGCGCTGCGCTGCGTTTGATCGAGAAAGCCGAGGCGAGGCGCTTGACGTTGGGTGTGGCGGAAAACCTGCGCTACTTTGAAAGCACGCGTGCTGCTGCTTGGGCCGTTCGCGCCAATTTGCTCGGTGCAATTCAGATGGTTTTGTCAGGCGGGGTAGGCAACGTGTGGTCACCCGATGCGATTGTGGCCCGTACTCCTTGGCGTCATATCAAGCGAGAGGCCGGCGGCGGTGGGACGATGGATATCGGCGCGCACCTGTTTGACCGACTGCGCTATGTGTGCGGTGAAATCGAAGAAGTATTTGCCTTCGCCCGGACTTTAGAGCCGCTGCGCGTCACACGGGACGAGGCCGGCAAGGTGATTGAACAGGTGCAGTGCGACGCCGATGACACCTTCTTTGCACTGTTGCAGTTCGCTTCGGGCGCAATCGGCAATGTAGTGTTCTCGTGGGCCGGGCGCGGACCACACACACACTTTGAAGCCGGCGGCGCCCTGTACGGTTCCAGAGGCTGCCTCAAGGGAGACCAGCTTATCCTCGACGGCCAGCCGCCGGCAGATGTGACGGCGCGCTTCTATGCCGATGCAGACCCTGCTTTGCGTGAACGACTCTTCCCGCATCGCATCACCGATTGCTTTGCGTTGGAATTGCTGGAGTTCTTGCGCGCAATCGAGCAAGGTCGTCAACCCGAGACAAGTGGTGTGGAAGGTTTGAAGGATATGGCGCCGGGCTTGGCCATTCTAGAATCTTCTACGTTGGGCAGGCCGGTGAAAGTTGCCGACGTAGAAGCCGGCCGAGTGGAGACGTACCAAGAGAGCATCAACGAATACTGGGGAATTCGCTAGGCAAACGCCGATCGATCATGCAGCGGCCAAGCCTGCAAACCGCTCGCCGGCAGGTTACTTGCTCGCCGACAGATTCTCGGCGCAAGAGCGCCCCGAGAACTGTTTGCATACCGGTGTTGTATCCGGCAGGTCGGGCAAGCGCCGTCTGAGTGCGCATAGCGGTAAACCGATGACGTTGAGAGGGCAGCCGCGAATTTCGGCCACAGGGCGAAAGGCGGCATGTTGCACAGCATAGGCGCCGGCTTTGTCGAACGGATCACCGGTCGCGATATATGCCTCAATCTCCTCATCTGTATAGGGGCGCATGCGCACCAGCGATGACACGATGTCGATGTGTTCGTGCGCGTCCTGTTTAATCACAACACAAGACTGAACTTCGTGGATGCGCCCGCGCAACCGTCGCAACATGTGGCGCGCATCGTCGGCATTCACCGGCTTGTTCAACATGTCGCCGTCGAGCAACACGGTCGTGTCAGCGGCGATTACGATGCCGTGGTCGGTGTTTGCAGTGCGTGCTTTTAACAAGGTGATGCGATGTTGGGTTTCGAGCGGGCTTTCTCCGGGCAAAGGAGACTCATCGACGTGTGGGGGCCGCACCTCGAACTCGATGCCCAAAGCAGTCAGTAGGTCCCGTCGGCGGGGGGACGCAGAAGCCAGAATCAATTTGGTCATGGCGCGCCTGGAGGCCGATCTCTGTGCTCGTCTGTCATGTCATCGGCTCTGTTCGCTTAAGCACTTCCAGGTTTTCGAGCGCCCGCCCGGTTCCCAGGGCCACACAGGCCATGGGCGCGTCGGCGACGTAGGCCGGCACCCCAACTTCGCGCGACAGATACTCGTCCAGTTTGCGCAACAGAGCCGTGCCGCCGGTCATCGCCATCCCACGATCGATGATGTCCGACGCCAGTTCAGGCGGTGTGCGTTCAAGCACGGAGCGCACACAGCCAGCGATCTGCGCCAGCGGCTCTTGTAACGCTTCGGTGATTTCGGTAGAGGTCAGCTCGATCGTGCGGGGCAAGCCGGTCACTTGGTCGCGTCCTTGTACCTGCATGACCAGCTCTTCTTCTAGCGGCAAGGCGCTGCCGATTTGAATCTTGATTTCCTCAGCGGTCGGTTCGCCGATGGCCAGATTGTATTTGCGGCGCACAAAGTTTTGGATGGCCTCGTCAAGCTTGATGCCGCCGACACGAACCGAGTTGGCTACCACGATGCCGTTCATCGACACGACGGCTGCTTCGGCAGTGCCGCCGCCTAGGTCCAGCACTAAATTGCCGGTGGCAGTGTCAACCGGCAGGCCGGCTCCCAACGCAGCCGCTAACGGCTCGCGCAGCAAGTACACTTCGCCGCCACCTGCCTCAATCGCTGCTTCTCGCACGGCGCGCCGTTCAACGCTGGTCACACCGTATGGCACGCCGATCACGATCCGAGGCGGAAGAAACTTGAAGCCTTTGACGCGTGACACGAAGTACCCCAACATGCGCTGGGTTACTTGATAGTCTGCGATCACCCCGTCGCGCACGGGGCGGGCGACTTCAATTTCATCAGGCGTGCGGCCGTACATTTGGCGCGCCGCCTCGCCGACCTCAACAATCTTTTCCTCGCGGCTGATCAGAGCCACAATGGAAGGCTCCTGGATCACAATGCCCTTGCCACGCACGTAGATGACAACGTGCACGGTGCCCAGGTCGATGCCGATTTCCGCTCGCAACAAACTCATCGTCGCGGTGATGTCAACCGATGAACGCCCACAACTGCTCTGCCGGCCGCCGGCTAACTGGGCAACTCTGTTCTGTGGCCTGATCGACGGCTGGCTACCTTCAGGCGCACTTCGCTCTTGCGTAGGGCGGTCTCCAGGCGGAATAAGTCTTCCTTGTTGGCCGGCGGGTTCTTGAGCATTTCCTGAGCGCGCAGGCGAGCTGCTTCCGCGCGCGCAATATCAATCTCTTCTGCGCGCTCGGCGCTGTCGGCCAGGATGATCACATGATCGCCCAGAATGTTGATAAACCCGCCGCCGATGGCAAACTCCTGGTAGTCGTTTCCGATCTTCACGCGCAGCACACCCGGCTTGAGCGTGGAGAGCACCGGTGCATGACGGGGCAAAATGCCCATGTCGCCGTCCCCGCCCGGCGCATTGACCATGTCCACCTCACCTTTGAACACTTCGCGTTCAGCCGTGACAATTTCCAAGTGCAGTGGCATCCGAATTCATCCTTGTCGTGATTGAGTCGGTGCGCTGTACGCCCACCGACCCAATCGCTCTACCACGATCTGCCTCGGCTCAATTTGCCTTAGCTCGGTCGGCCTCGTAGGCTTCGATTACGTCGCTAATCGGCCCTTTGTTAAAGAAATACACTTCGGGGATTTCGTCCAACTCGCCGCGCAGAATGCGACGGAAACCATCCACTGTATCTTTGATCTTGACGTAGCGTCCTTCAATGCCGGTGAAGCGTCGCGCAACAAACATCGGCTGACCGAGGAAGCGTTCGATTTTGCGGGCGCGGGCGACGAGGATTTTGTCGTCTTCGCTCAACTCATCGATTCCCAAGATGGCGATGATGTCTTGCAGGTCTTTGTAGCGTTGTAGGGTGCGCTGTACTTCGCGCGCCACATCGTAATGCTCCTGGCCGACTACGTTCGGATCGAGAATACGGCTGGTGCTGGCCAACGGATCGACTGCTGGGAAAATGCCCTTTTCGGCAATTGAGCGCTCCAGGTTGATGGTGGAGTCCAGGTGGGCAAATGTCGCCACCGGTGCCGGGTCGGAGTAGTCGTCGGCCGGCACGTACACCGCTTGCATCGATGTAATCGATCCCCGCTTGGTCGAAGTGATGCGCTCTTGAAGGGCGCCCATCTCTGTGCCCAGCGTGGGCTGGTAGCCCACCGCGCTGGGCATGCGGCCCAACAACGCCGATACTTCGGCTCCGCTCATGATGAAACGGAAGATGTTGTCGATGAAGAGCAGCACATCGCGACCTTCGTCACGGAAGTATTCGGCCATCGTCACGCCCGTCAGGGCGGCGCGCAGACGCACGCCGGATGGCTCGTTCATCTGGCCGAACACCATCACCAGGCTGTCAATCACGCCGGCTTCGTTCATCTCCAGGTAAAGCTGCGTGCCTTCGCGCGTGCGCTCGCCCACGCCGGCGAACACTGAGTAGCCATTGTGGAACTTGGCGATCGAGTTGATGAGTTCTTGAATCACCACTGTCTTGCCTACGCCGGCGCCGCCAAAGATGCCGGTCTTGCCGCCTTTCGTCAGGGGTGCCAGCAAGTCAATGACTTTCATGCCCGTCTCCAGCATCTCGACGCTGGCTTTCTGGTCTTCGAATGCGGGCGCCGGGCGGTGAATGGGGTACATCAGATCGGTTTTGGGGGTCTCGCCCCCGTCAATGGCCTCGCCGAGCACGTTAAAGATGCGTCCCAGTGTGGCGGGGCCGACCGGCACGCGAATGGGCGCGCCGGTGGCGTGGACAGACACGCCGCGCCGTAATCCATCTGTCGTATCCATCGCGATGGCGCGCACGCGCCGATCACCTAGGTGTTGCTGTACCTCAAGCACCAGCCGACTTTGGCCGGGGCGCTCGACTTCGAGCGACTCGTAAATTTCGGGCAGGTCTTCGGTGGGGAACTCCACATCCACCACCGCGCCTCGCACTGCCACAACCGTTCCAACACGATCGCCGTTCATGCTTGCCATGTGCTGCTCCGTTCAGGTGTTTATTCTGCTTCACCAAAATTTGGTTCAAAATCGATCTCTCTATAACGCTCTTGGCCGGCATCATCACAGCCGGCCGATGTGCGCAAAACACGTTCGAAGATCGGGTCGAGCCTGACCAGATGGACGAACCGCTTTGCCCGCCTGAGGGGCTTATTCTGCGCGCAACACCACATAGACGGGCAATCCGCTCCGTTCATGCGCAATGAATGTCTCGATAACGCGCCGCCCCATGCTCTCCGCAATCTGCGTGAACGCTAGCCGCCGATTATAAACGGCAAACCGATCCCAGAGCACGATGTACTGTCGATTGGGGTCGTCGAGCAGGCGCCGAATCTGTTGTCGGAAGGACTCGTCTGGTTCAGCCGAAAAGCCGAACACTTCAATCGGGCGCACGCGATCGGCAGTGAGCAGCCGCACACTCTTCTCGATGCCCCAGTCCAACGCAACCGGCTCTGTGACGCCATGCGCCTCTAGGTGGCTTGCCAGCTTGTAGATAGCATCCGAGAATCGCCCAGAGCCGCCCAGAACGCCCAGATCGGCGTGATAACGCTCGTTCACCCACAGGTCACGGCTGAGCGGCAAGGCTATCAGCGCAACGGCGATTGCCGCGCGCGCCAGAGCAACGCGCATCTCGCCGGCGCGCCTCGGGCTTATGGCGAGGCGCGTCAGGCGCTCGGCCAGCCAGACGCTTGCCGTCGCCACAATCATCTGCGGCAGTGGAAACAGGAGGAAGAAGTGCGTAGCCCACAAGTCCGACACGGTGAATGCGCTGATCGGTAAATAGGCGACGACGCAGGCGATCAGAGCAAACCACTTGCGCCACTCCGGGCGACGCAGCGCCAACACGGAGCCGATGAGCACGCCGGCGACGAAGGCCGGCACGGCGAAGACATTGCCATAGGGCACGGACGCCAAGAACCAGAAGTAACTGCCGTTCAGAAACACGGCAAAATCCTGCAAACGCTTGTTGAGGTTGGCCAGGATGTTGGTGTTGTCCACGCCATACTGAGTCGGTTCGAGCAGGGAACGGAACAACAGATCAAGGGTAGCCGGCGATTGGCCTTGCGCCAGGCCTGCCAGATTGAAGTAGATAAACGGCGCTGCGCCGATCACGAATCCTATCGCCGCCACCGGCAAAGCGCGCACCACCTGTCGCAGGCTACTCACACATGTGCTGCGTGGGCGCGTGAGCAGCCAGAGCAGGCTCATCACACCCAGCAGCGCGATCCACCACAGGAAAATGATCTTGGCCCACAGGCCGAGACCCAGCAAGACGCCGGCAGCCAGCATGGTCAGGCGTTGCCTGGCGGTGGACGGCCCAGTTCTAGTGGTGTGGCGTCGCCACCAATCCAGCAACAACCAACTCCCTAACGAAAAGACTGTCATCACCGAGGTGACGGTGATGCCTTGCCGGCTGAACCAGATGAACGAAGGGTTGACGGCCAACAACAGCGCCGTCAAGACCGCAACGGTTTGACCGAACCAGTTGCGCGCCAGCCGGTATGCGAGAAGAAGGGTGATTGCCGAGAAAAGGATCGGCGACAGACGAGCTGCCAACACCCCTGGTCCTAACGCCAGCATAAAAGGCAGCGTCAGATACCCGTTTAGGCTGCCCATGTAGTCCATGACCATCACCGGCCAGGTATAACCGCCGATCGACACGCCGATTCCGCGCAGGAGCGAAGTGGGTGCGCCGCGCAGGATATCAAGCATCGGCGCCAGGTCGAGCGCCTCGTCGTAGTACAAGCCGGGCAGATCGATCTGGCGTAGGGCGACGGACAGAAAGAGCATCACACAGACGCCTGCTAGCGCCGCACCGAGGAACGGCAACAGTGTTTGTTGGTCGCCGATGGGGTGTGACTTGGGCGTGGTTGACAGTTCTGAATGATCGATTGTCTGTTGGCCGACGCTCATGCGCGCAATTCGGCTGCGGCTTCCCGAAGCGCCTGTTCGAGGGCGTTGGCGCCGCCGGCGATGTCGAGCAGCTCGTTTGTGATGCCTTGTTGACGGGCTTTGTTGTAGCTTAAGGTTAAGCTGAAAATCAGGTCGGTAGCGCTGTCTGTGGCGTTGCGCATCGCTACCATGCGCGCAGCGTGCTCGCTGGCCAACGATTCCAGCACCGCCACATAGACTTGCATTTCCGTCAATCGCGGCAACAGGCCATCCAAGATTTCTGCCGGCCCAGGCTCGAACTCGTAAGCCGGGCGCGGCCCGCTGCTGGGTAAGTCGCCTGTCAAATCTTGCGCTGCTAGTGGCAACAAGCGACGAATCACAGGTCGTTGAGACACCATGCTGCGAAACTCGGTATATGCCAGATAGACTTCGTCACACTTGCCGTCGAGGAAGTCCTGGATCAGCGTGCGCGTAGCGGGGGTTGTGTCGAGCAATCCAGGCCGCGCCGGCAGGTTGGTGAATTCGGCTACGACCCTGCGCCCGCGCCGATACAGGAAATCGCGCCCTTTACGTCCGATGGTCACATAGCTCACCGGCTTGCCCAACTCACGCTCGAAATCGAGCGCAGCGCGCGATACATTCGTGTTGAATGCGCCACATAGGCCACGGTCGGAGCTGATCAGCAGGACGTAGGCGCTGTTCACCATCTCGCGACGAGTGAGCAGGGGATGGCGGGTTTCGCCGCCGGCCAAGGCCGCCACATCGGCCAACAGTTGGCGCGCTCGGCTGGCGTAGGGACGGGTGCCTTGCACGGCGTCTTGCGCGCGGCGCACCTTACTCGCGCTCACCGCCTCGAGTGCGCGGGTGATCTGGCGGATGTTTTTGACGCTGCGAATGCGGCGTCGGATTTCTCGTGCTGTTGCCATGAACGATGCAAACCCTCACTGTCAGGCAGTCGGTGACGTGGTGTCAACCGGACCAACTACGATTGAATGCTTCGATGGCCAGGCGCAGTTTAGCGATCGTTTCGTCGCTCAGACGCTTTTCGTCCAAAATTGCCTTGTTGATGTCTGGGTAAGTCGTCTCCATGTATTTGATGAACGCTTCTTCCCAGGCGACTACACGGCCGACGGGAACTTTGTCCAGATAGCCGTTGGTCACGGCGAACAAGGCGGTCACTTCGGCTGCCAACGTGCGCGGCTCATATTGACGCTGTTTGAGCATCTCGGTCAATCGGCGGCCGCGCTCCAGCGTTGCTTGGGTTGCCTTGTCCAAGTCGCTGCCAAAGCTGGCGAATGCTTGCAGCTCACGGAACTGGGACAGCTCCAGTTTCAACCGGCCGGCTACTTGTTTCATCGCGCGTGTCTGTGCGTCACCGCCCACTCGGCTGACGCTGAGGCCGACGCTGATGGCCGGACGAATGCCGGCGTTGAACAAGTCGGTCTCCAGGAACAACTGGCCGTCGGTGATAGAGATGACGTTGGTGGGCACGTATGCCGAAATATCGCCCAACTGAGTCTCGATAATGGGCAGTGCTGTCAACGAACCGCCTGAACGCGGATTGCGCACCAGTTTGTAGCCCTTGCCCAGGGCCTTCAGATCGTGTTTGGCTTGCTCTTCGCCCAGGGCATCGCTGTAGATTTTGCCGTTGACGCTCTCGCCTTTGCCCCACTCATCGGGGTCGCTTTCCTTGCGAATGACAAATTGCGGCGCCAGCCGCGCAGCACGTTCGAGCAGACGCGAGTGCAGGTAGAAGATATCGCCAGGATAGGCTTCGCGGGCCGGCGGGCGGCGCAACAGCAACGAAACCTGGCGATAGGCGTAGGCATGTTTGGTCAGGTCGTCATACACGCACAGAGCGTCGTTGATGTACTGGCCCTGCACCATCACGCCGTTTTCCATGACTTCTTCGCCCATCGCAGCGCCAGCATAGGGGGCAATGTATTGCAACGCCGCAGCATCCGAAGCCGAGGCCACAACGACGATGGTGTAATCCATCGCGCCGTACTTCTCGAGTGTGGCCACCACACGGGCGATCTGCGCCAGCTTTTGGCCGATCGCCACGTAGATGCACACCATGCCCTTGCCTTTTTGATTGATGATCGTGTCCACACACACGGCAGTCTTGCCGGTGCTGCGGTCGCCGATGATCAATTCGCGCTGACCGCGCCCGATTGGGATCAGGGCGTCGATGGCTTTGATGCCGGTTTGCACCGGCGTATCCACGTTGGCGCGTTTCACGACGCCGGGGGCAATTCGCTCCAAGGGGCGAAATTGGTTTGTGTTGATCGGCCCTTTGCCGTCCAGCGGTCGGCCCAGCGGATCGACTACGCGGCCGATCAGGGCTTCGCCGACCGGCACCGAAATGATGCGGCCGGTTGAACGCACCACGTCCCCCTCTTCGATGTCCTGGTAATCCCCCATCACGATCACGCCGACTTCGTCCGGCTCTAGGTTTAGAGCCATTCCCAGCCGGCCGGTTTTGGTGAACTCCACCAGTTCGGATGCCTGGACATTCCTCAGGCCGCTGCACCGCGCAATGCCGTCGCCGATCTCAACGACGGCGCCGACATCAACAGCCTCTAATGTGGGGGCAAACTGGTCGATTTGCGCACGCAAGGCCTCTGCAATGCTGTTCAAGTCCATGCCGCTCACGAGCGAATCCGAACGAATCATTACCATATCCTCCGCAGTAGGGTCAATCGCCAGACGGCCATAGGCACTTGGCCGGCGTCTAACGAGTTTGTTCCAATTGTCACA
>JANWVJ010000064.1 GCA_025056895.1 Thermoflexales bacterium | reverse complement strand
CAATTGCTCGAGTGAGACGAAAGCAAACCGAATCGTGTCCACCTCGTCACGCCATAAGCTTTCCTCGGTCAGGTTAATCGCGCGCAGAGCAAACCCAAGCGCGATCAGGATATAGAGCATCCAGCGATACATCCCTTCGCCGGCAAGCTGGTCGGCTTGGTTTGTGCCGAGGCGCAGAGTGCGCCTAATTTGTCCGGGCATAGTTAACCTGAAGCGCGATTGTATAATCCCCCCGCTCCTATGGCGGATGTGCTCCCTCCACACAGTGTTGAAGCAGAAGAGGCCACGCTTGGCTCGTTGCTGATCGATCCGACGGCGGCGCCGCGCATTGCTGCCTTTCTCCGCCCTGAAGATTTTTACATTGTTAAAAACGGCTGGATCTATCAAGCCATTCTGACGCTGGGCGACAAAGCTGATCTGCTGACGGTGGCAGCCGAGTTGGCGGCGAAGAACTTGTTGGAGGAAGTCGGCGGTGAGAGTTATCTGGCGCAGTTGACGGCTTCCGTGCCGACGGCGCTCAACGTCGAAGCCTATGCGCGTCTGGTAGAAGATTGCGCGCTGCGCCGACGGTTGATTCAGTCTGCCTCTGAAATTGCCCGCCTGGCCTATGACCAAACCCTGCCTGTGCCGCAGGTGATCGAGAAGAGCGAAGCCGCTTTGTTTAACGTGTCGGATCAGCGGCTGTCCGGCCAAATGGTGCCCATCCGCAAGGCCGTAAATGAGTTCTTTGAGCGCGTCGAATATCTACATGAACACCGCGATGAGCCGTTGGGCATCCCCACCGGCTATCCTGACCTGGATAAGCTGACCGGCGGCCTTCAGAAAGGCGACCTGATCATTGTGGCTGCCCGGCCGGGTGTAGGCAAAACCTCCCTCATGCTCAATATCGGCTACCATGCTGCCTTCCGACATCGCCAACGTGTCGCCATCTTCAGTCTAGAGATGAGCAACGAGCAGTTGGTGCAGCGCTTTGTGGCGGCCGAAACTGGCATCGATTCCCAGCGTCTGCGCACCGGTGACTTGAAAGATGAGGAATGGGCCGGCTTGACCAAAGTGTGCATGCAGATGGCCGACCTGTACATCTTTCTGGACGACACGCCTTCCCTCAGCCCACTGGATTTACGTGTCAAAGCGCGCCGCATCTATCAAGAGTACGGCCTCGACCTCATCATCGTGGACTATCTGCAACTGATGCAGGCCGAGATGGGCGGACGCAGTGACAACCGCGTGCAAGAGATTTCGTACATCTCGCGCTCACTCAAAAGCATCGCCCGTGAGTTAAAAGTGCCGCTGGTGGCCGGCAGCCAGTTATCGCGCTTGGTCGAACAGCGTAGTGACAAGCGCCCGATGCTCAGTGATTTGCGTGAAAGTGGTTCCATCGAGCAAGACTCGGATATCGTCCTGTTCATTTATCGCGACGAAATCTATAACCTTGACACGGAGTTTAAGAATATCGCCGAGATCCATGTCGCCAAGAACCGCAACGGTCCGACCGGCAAGGCTAATCTGTTTTTCGACAAGCGCTTGACCTCGTTCAAAAATCTCGCCCGTGAGAAGATCCAACTCTAACGACGGCGGGAGCGATGGCCTCTGCAATGACTGCGATCGACGACCTGATCCGCGACAAGCTAGCCGAGATCGACGATCTGGCCGAGCTAAAAGTAACGCTGGTGGCGCTGCGTCTGTTGGAGTTGAAACAGTCGCCGACCGCTGCACTGGTGCGCGATGAACTGGCCGGCCATCCAGCGCTTAAACACGGTTTGGGCATCGCGCCGGAGATTACGCTGGAGGCGGCTTTACAGCGCGCCGTGGCGCGTGGCGTGTTGCTTGCTGCACCTGCTGTCGGCTCAGACCGGGTGCGCTACTTTGCCAACAATGCCCAGAGTCGTGCCGTTGTCGAATCGTTGCAATCGCTGCAAACGGCTGCTCAGGCTGGCCGGCGCACACCAACCGACGCTGCTCATCAAACCATGACGCAGTTGGCCGCTGAAATTGAAAAGCTCGAACAGATCGAGGTGTATCCCGTCGGCGAAGAAGATGTCGGGCTGGTGCGTGAGTGGCTAGCGTGGGGCTACACCAGTGAAGAGTTGCTGTGTGCCGTGCAAGCTGCCCTGCGCGAACCGCGCCGCAAAAGTGCTCCCCCGCGCCGCTTGCGTGACTGCGTCCCAGTGGTTGAGCAGGCCCCGCCGGCTCAACCCAGCTTGTATTACCGCGCTGTAATCGCGCATACTGAACGCTTGCCTGAAGAAGCTGTGGCTTTCCGCGACCTGGCCGGCCGTTTGCCACGCGGTGACGAGTTTCAAATCATTCACACTGCTGCCGGCTTGTTCGGCCTTCGGCCAACCCTGGAAGCTCTCAAGCGCATCATGCGCCGCGAAGATGCCGATATCAGCGGCTTGATCGCTCTGCTCGCCGAGCAAGAAGACGCTCAACTGTCCCTCTTGCGCGAACAGCACGTGCCCGATTTGCTTGGCCGACAGATCATTCAACGCTATGAGGCTGCCTTTGGTTTGCCGGTTTCGGCGCACATCGCCGATGAAATCGCTGCCCTTGTGGTTGAAGTTCCCGATCTCACCGTGTGGCAAGCTGCCTTTGACTACGCCCTCAAGCAGAATAAACGTGACTGGCGCTACATTCGCAAGCTGGTGGAGAATCCTTCGCCCGATTTGTTTGTCCCCCAGCCGGTCAACGAGGTCGCGCAGTATGCATTTTTGGAATATCGCCGCCGGGTGGGGCGCGGTGCGCTTGATCCTTCAGTTGCCCGCGAGATCAACGACCTGGCCCAGCGCGTAATCGATCGAGCGCAGTGGGCGCGTGCATTCGACGCTGCCGCTGCTGCCAATGCGCTAAACTGGAATTACATCAAGAAAGTGCTGACCGCCCCGCCGCACTCTCAACAGCCGGCCGGGGCGACGAGGACCACTCGTGGCCGAGAAAAACAACCGTCCACCACAAAACGATCCGGCAGCCTCATCCGCCGCGCCCAAGTCGCAGAAGCCAGCGAAGAAGAACGCGCCGCCGCTCGCGAGCGCGCTCGCCAGCGCATTGCAGAACGCGCCCGCCGCAAAGCGCAGCAGGAGCAGTCGGATGACGACCGACCGTGAGGGCGCAACGTCCGGCCTTGGCGCGTTGAGCGATCCAAATGCGCCGATTCCACCGGCCGATGGGGGGCCGGACTGCCCTTATTGCCAGAATCGCCGCTTCGTCTTGGACGCGCAGGGCAATCTGAAACCTTGCCTACAGTGCGGCGTGGTTCAGTCCCGTCAGGTCGAAGCGATGCGCGCCTTTTCTTCCCACGCTGGCGTCGCCTTGCAACAAACCTTCTTTAACTTCAAGACGGTTTTCAACGGACAAGAAGATGAAAACTTGCGCGATTGTTTGGAAGCCGCGCAAGAGTTTGCCGAACACCCACATCGGCGTTGGCTGGTGATGTGGGGCGAGCGCGGCAATGGTAAGTCCCATTTGTGCGCTGCAGTGGCCAACCACCTGACCAATGCCGGCGTGCCGACGCTCTTCCTCACGATGCCCGATCTCTTGGCTTCGCTCAAGCAACTGCTGGACTTACAAGCCAACACCGAGCAAGAAAGCTACAGCGCCCGTATGACCACCATCAAACGTGCTCCCGTATTGATTCTCGACGATCTGGGCGCAGAGTCGGCCTCGGCCTGGTCCGATGCAGTCTTGTTCGAGATTTTGGACTATCGCTATCGCAACCGTCTGCCGACCATGATCGTGACCAATTGTGCTTTGGATGAGTTCGATCCGCGCATCACCTCGCGCCTGCAAGATACCGACTTTGTCACGGTTGTTGAGAACCGCGCGCCGGATTACCGCCGGCGTCCTCCGCACGAGAAACAATCTGCGTGTTAGGACAATCGACGATCAAGGACGAAAGCCATGGCTAAATTGTGGGGTGGCCGATTCAGCGCCGAAACCGATGCGCTGATGAAGCAACTGAACGATTCGATTCGTTTTGACATTCGCCTCTGGGAAGCCGATATTGCCGGCAGTACAGCCTATGCGCGGGCGCTTGCGCGCGCCGGCCTGATTACCCGTCGCGAGGCAGGCCAGCTCGTTAAAGGACTGCGCGCCATCCGCGCCGAGTTCGCCGCCGGCCGCTTTGTGGTTCAGCCCGACGACGAAGACATTCACACTGCCGTAGAACGCCGGCTGAAAGAGATCGTGGGTGACGTAGCCGGCAAGTTGCACACCGGCCGCAGCCGCAATGATCAAGTTGCCACAGACATGCGCTTGTTCTGCCGCGATGCAATGCGCACGCTGCGATCTGACCTCTGCGCGGTGCAATCGGCCCTGTTGAACCAAGCGCGCGCCCATGTGCGCACGCTGATGCCCGGCTATACGCATGTTCAGCGTGCCCAACCGATTACCTTTGCTCAGTGGTGTTTGGCCTACTTCTGGATGCTTGCTCGCGATGTAGATCGCTTCCAGGACTGCGCGCGCCGCACAAATGTGATGCCGTTAGGTGCGGGCGCGCTGGCCGGCAATCCGTTCGGCATCGATCGCGCCACGCTGGCCCAGGAGTTGGGTTTTGTCGCCGTCTCGCAGAATAGCCTCGATGCCGTCAGTGACCGCGACTTTGTCGCCGAACTGTTGTTTGATTGCGCTCTGTTGGGCGTGCATCTCAGTCGGCTGGCTGAAGACTTGATTCTCTATTCCAGCGCCGAGTTTGGTTTCATCACCTTTTCCGACGCCTATGCCACCGGCTCCAGCCTGATGCCGCAAAAGAAAAACCCAGACGCGATGGAGCTGGTGCGCGGGAAAGCAGGCCGGTTGATCGGCAACTTAACGGCTGTTTTAACCATGTTAAAAGGCTTGCCGATGTCCTACAACAAGGACATGCAGGAGGACAAGGAACCGCTGTTTGACTCGCTCGACACGCTCTCGCTGACTCTGCCAGTTTTGGCCGGCGCGCTGAATACGCTGTGCGTCAACGCCGAACGCATGCGGGCTGCTCTTGATCCGGCTATGCTCGCTACCGATGTCGCCGAATATCTGGTGCGGCGCGGTCTGCCGTTCCGCGAAGCGCATCATCTGGCCGGCCGAGCCGTCGCGCTGGCCGAGTCCAAAGGTCTTCGGCTTGACCAGTTAAGCGAGCAGGAATGGCGCAACCTGTCCGAACATTTTGCCGCAGATATCCAGTCCGTGTTCGATTTTGCCCGCTCGGTTGATCTGCGCGATGTGGTGGGCGGCGTGTCGCCGCGCGCTGTTCGCGCCCAACTACGACAGGCTGCCGCCTGGCTTCGCAATGTATTGCGGCGTTCGTCATGAAGTATTCCGGTCGGTTTCCCATCTTCAATCCTGCTTCGATTCGCACCTATCCGCTCTCAGAGCGTCAGAACAAGGTGCGTTGGACGGAGCTGGTGCAGCCGCAGCGCGCTTTGGCCGATCCGCCGGCGCCGGCGGAGATCGGCGCCGCCGTTCAACCGGTGGCGCGCGCAATCCGCCGTGCGCGCGATAACGACTGGCCGGTGGTGCTGTTCAGCGGCGCGCATGTGTTAAAGAACGGCTTTGGCCCTCTCATCATCGACTGGATGCGGCGTGGCATCCTCACCCTCTATGCCGTGAACACCGCCGGCTCGATCCACGACTTCGAGCTGGCCTTGATCGGCGAGACCAGCGAGTATGTCCCGAATGTGTTGGCGCGCGGCGAGTTCGGTATGGCCTACGAGTTCTGCTACATCAACGAGGCCATTCGCGAAGGGAACCGGCGCGCGTTGGGCTACGGTGAGTCCCTGGGCTTGATGATCACAGACGACGCGTTTCGCGAGACGGTGCTGGCGCGTGTGCGGCGGCCTGGCGCGCCGCGCGCATTTGCGCATCCCGAAGTGAGCGTGCTCGCTGCTTCGGCTTACACCGGCGTGCCGGTAACTGTTCATGCCATCATCGGCGGCGATGTGATTGATCAACATCCCAGTTTTGACGGCGAGGCTAAGGGTGGCGCAAGTGGGCGCGACTTCTTGATCTTTGTCGAACAGGTGCGTCGCTTCAAACACGGCGGTGTTTTCATCAACATGGGTTCTGCCGTGATCGGACCGGAAGTCTTTCTCAAAGCAGTTTCGATGGTGTGCAATGTGGGCGACGTGCTCTCGCCCGAGTTAGTCATCGCCGACTTTGACATTCGCCCATACCAGCCACAGGCGATGAGTGATGAACGTCAGTTTGGCTATTACTTCCGCGATCAGAAGAGCGTGGTTACGCGCATCCCACAAGCGTTTGGCGCGCGCGGCTACTATGTCCAAGGCGACCAACTCATTACCTTCCCAGAGTTGTTCCGCCAAGTGGGCTAGGGGAGATCGGCTCGAAGTGTAAAGGGTGAAGCCTCAGGATGCGTCTGTTTCCAGATCAGGATGAGCTGCACGCGCTCCTTGAGCGCGCCCGTGCATTGCGCATCGGTGTGTTGGGCGATTTTTGTGTCGATGCCTATTGGTTTATCGACCCTGAGCGCAACGAGCGTTCCATCGAGACGGGCCAACGTGTGCGACATGTGCGCCGGCAGCGTTACACACTCGGCGCAGCGGGGAATGTGGTTGCCAACCTGGTTGCGCTCGGCGTCCACCACGTCGAGACGTTTGGTGTGATCGGCCCGGATATGTTCGGCTGGACGATGCAGCGGATGTTGCGCGATCTCGGCGCAACTACCGATTGCTTGCTCGTTCAGGAGGATGGATGGGATACGCCGGTGTACGGCAAGCCGTATATCGGCACGCATGAATTGCAGCGGCTGGACTTCGGCGCCTTCAATCAACTGGCCGATCACATCTGGCAGCGCCTCCTGGATAGCCTGCGCGCTGCGCGCAGCCGGCTGGATTTTCTCGTTGTGAATCAGCAGTTGCCGCAGGGGTGGTGCAACGACCATCGTGCGGCCGAGTTGTGTAATGAATTGAGCTACTGGCGCGGCCGGCATTTGGTTGATGCACGTCAGTGTGCTGCTCGTTTTGTGAATGTCTGCTGCAAGCTGAACGAGGTTGAAGCATGTCGCATTGCTGGCCGCGACTTGCCCCCCGGCGCTCACTTGAGCGATGAACAACTCATCGATCTGCTTGGTCAAATTCACGGTGAAACGCCGCGCTTCGTCACGCGCGGTGAGCGTGGCATAGCTGCTCATCACGACGGTCGAACTACTTTGGTGCCCGGCGTATCAATCATCGGCCCGACAGATGCCGTGGGGGCCGGCGACACGGCCACGGCGATGTTGGCCGTGGCGCTGGCGTGCAGAATCGCGCCGGCGCAGGCGGCTGTGTACGCTAATCTGTCCGCTTCGATAACCGTGCGCAAGTTGAACCAGACCGGCGTGACCACGCCCCAAGAGTTGCTGGACGCCGCGCGCGGACTGGCCTATGTCTTCAATCCGA
This sequence comes from Thermoflexales bacterium, assembly GCA_025056895.1. GTDB lineage: Bacteria > Chloroflexota > Anaerolineae > J036 > Brachytrichaceae > Roseilinea. The sequence continues at coordinate 8,965 of JANWVJ010000064.1, read as the reverse complement.
TGCTGGCCGATGAACCCCGTCGTGCGACCTACTATCGTGACACCGATCTAGAGATCGTCGAGCCGTGGCCGGCTGCGCGGCACTTAAAGTTCGCCGTGTTTGATCACGATGGCACGCTATCCACCCTGCGCCAAGACTGGGAGGGGGTGATGGCCCCTGTCATGGTGAAGGCCATCTTGGGCGATCACTATCGCACGGCTGATTCGGACTTGTTTCACCGCGTAAGCCGGCGGGTTGATGAATTCATTGATCAAACTACCGGCGTCCAAACGATTTTGCAAATGGATGGCCTAGTGCAGATGGTGGCCGAGTTCGGCCTTGTGCCTGAGTCGCAGCGTTTAGATGCCTTTGGCTACAAGGCGGTTTACAACCAGGCGCTGATGCAGATGGTGGACGACCGTTTGTCGCGCCTCCGGCGAGGCGAGCTTACGGCTGCCGATTTTGTCATGAAAGGGGCGTTTGAATTCTTACAAGCCCTGCGCGCACGCGGCGTCACCCTCTTTTTGGTCAGCGGCACCGATGAGGCCGATGTCATTCGTGAAGCCGAGGCATTGGGCTATGCGACGCTGTTCGATGGCGGCATCTTCGGTGCCCAGCCGGCCAGCCGCTTCGACAGCAAGCAGGCTGTGCTACAACAGGTTCTCGCTCGCGTCAATTCTGATGCCCAGGCCGATGCCCACTGGCGCTCTGAAGCGCAACCCGTTCAATTTGCGGTGATCGGTGATGGGCCGGTGGAGATTCGACTTGCCCGGCGATATGGCGGATTGGCCTTAGGTGTTGCCAGCCACGAAGCGCGTCGGTTTGGCCTGAACGAAGCAAAACGCCGGCGTCTGATCCGCGCCGGCGCACAGGTCATCGTCCCTGATTTCTCGCAATGGCGCAGTTGGCTGTCGCTGTTGCTGGGCGTCTGATTCAGTACACGCTCTGTTCGACGTTGAATGCGCGGCAGATGGCGTGAATGTCGCCCACCGATAATCCCTCTCCCTGTTCGCCGTTTACCAGGTTTAGATACTCGTAGCGCGCGCCGGTCTCCGCATACTCGATCCGGTCGGCGGCGCGTTTCACCGAGGCGTCGGAGCGCGCCATCACGCCATGTTTGGCCCATAGCACGATGCGGTGCCGCCGCAGCTTATCTACCGTTGCTGCCATCAGTTCTGCTGAGCCGGGCAGCAGGAAAGGAATGTAGCCGATCCCCTCAGGCAGGTTGATGATCGATTCCGGCTGCCAGCGCAAGACATGCCGGCTTAGGTAACTCTGATCCTGATAGCGCGGGATATGACTGAGGTAGGTCAAGTGCAACGGTTGAGCATGAATGACGGCGTGAAAGTTTGTTTTGTAGTTGACTACTTGATCGCGGTGTACCGCCAAATGTGAATTGAGTTCCGAGGTCAGCCGCGCGAACAGCCGGCGCGGCGAGGTGTATTGCTGGGCCGTCTTACCGTCAGGGTTGACGATGAGATAACCCAGGTTGGCTGCCGGATCGTCGATGATCTCGCGCAGCCGCCGGCCTGAACCAGTGACCAGAAACCCTGCGCCGACCATCTCCGGCAGCGCGACCGGCAACTGAATGGTCTCTTCAAGTGGAAATTGTCGGCGCGGATCGAGCGGCCAACCGATGTAGATCGAGATGTTGCCGGCTGCGCCTTCGCTCGCTTCGATTTCGGCCAGCCGTCGGCCGGCTTGGCCGACCAATTCCATCAACTCTCTTAACTCAGGGTAAGGCGCTTCAACAGGCATGGTGGGTCATTACCCTCCTTAGTTCAATTCCGACGCAGCGCTTTCACTCGCCAGTTGAGCGATGCGTTGCTAAGCGATTAAAGAATCGTGAAGCTGAAAAAGAGCGCTGCATGTAAAGATTCTAGCATCAGGCCTTACAATAGCTCTCACCGACGGCCGCTCGTTAAGGAGATCGAATGCAGATTGTGCAGGAGTTCGCTGCCCGAATCATCGGCAATGTGGAGTCGGTCATTATCGGCAAGCGCGATGTGATCGAATTGTTGGTTGTGGCGTTGTTGTGCGAAGGGCACGTGTTGGTTGAGGATGTGCCGGGTGTAGGCAAGACCATGCTGGCGCGCGCCCTGGCTGCCAGTCTAGGCGGCCAGTTCAAGCGGTTGCAGTGCACGCCTGATCTGTTGCCGAATGATGTCACGGGTGTTTCAGTCTTCAATCAGCAAACCGCTCAATTCGAGTTCCGCCCTGGCCCTATTTTTGTCAACATTCTGCTGGCCGACGAAATCAACCGCGCTACGCCGCGCACCCAATCGGCGCTGCTTGAGGCGATGCAGGAACAACAAGTAACCGTCGATGGCGTCAGCCGGCCTTTGCCCCGTCCCTTTCTTGTGCTGGCCACGCAAAACCCTATCGAGTATGAGGGCACGTTTCCGTTGCCCGAGGCACAACTCGATCGCTTTCTGATGCGTCTGTCAATGGGTTATCTGCCGCCTGAACAGGAACGGCAATTATTGAGCACTTTGCGTCGTGAGCATCCGATTACTCATGTCCGTCCTGTGGAGGATGGCGCGCATTTGCTGGAGTTACAGCGGCTAGTCTGGGAAGTGCATGTGGATGAATCGCTCCAAGACTATATCGTGCGCTTAGTGACGGCCACACGTCAGTCGCCTGATCTGGCGTTAGGCGCCAGCCCGCGCGCCAGCTTAGCCTTGTTCAAGACGGCTCAGGCTTTGGCGGCAGTGCGCGGACGGGACCATGTCATTCCCGATGATGTCAAATATCTGGCGCCGTTCACGCTCACGCATCGGTTGATCGTCAAGCCAGAGTCTGAATTGCGTGGCCGAAGTGCCAAAACCATTTTGTCGGACATTGTGTCTACTACGCCCTTAAAACTGGATTGGTAGCGCCAGCAGCGCGTCGCGTTCTCGCGGTGCGTATGGTGTCCATAAGCATGTAAAGATTGCCGAGCGCACAGCCTTGAACGATGGGTATTAAGTATCTGTACCTGGTTTTCTTTCTGATGGTTGCTGCGGCCTTGTTCCAGGCCGATGCCGTGTTAACCGCGCTGTATTTTCTGGTAGGGGCCTTTGCGATCGGGCGGTGGTGGAGCCGGCGCGCCCTGGCCGGTGTGCAATTCAAACGCACCTTTGTGAATCGCGTCTTTCCCGGCGAGCAAGTGCGTGTGCGATTGGAGTTGACCAATACCAGCCGCCTGCCGGTGCTCTGGCTGCGCATCCGCGAAAGTCTGCCGGTTGGGGTGGGTGTCGGCCAGTTCCAAGAGGTAGCCTTCCTGGCCGGCCGACAGACGCGCGTCTTCGAATACATGCTTTGGCCTAAGCGGCGCGGCTACTATCCGATCGGCCCCCTCTCTCTGTATTCCGGCGATGTGCTCGGTTTGTTAGACGATCAACGCTGTGAAGGTGCGCCTGACTCGCTGACGGTTTACCCTAAAGTAGTGCCGTTGTCTCAGCCGAGATTGCCCTCGCGTATGCCGACCGGAAATGTGCGGCATACACAACCGATCTATGAAGACCCCAACCGTATCTTAGGCAAACGTGACTATGTTGTGGGTGATTCGCTGCGCCGTGTGGACTGGAAATCAACCGCAAACTTGGGGCGCTTGCAAGTGAAGCAATATGAGCCGTCTATCTCCCTCGAGACGATGGTGTTGCTCAACTTGTGTCGCGCCGATTACGACACTCAACGCTGGATCGATGCCACAGAGTTAGCAGTTGTTGTCGCTGCCTCGCTGGCAAACTGGATCATTGCGCGTAAGCAATCGGTGGGACTATGCGCCAACGGCAAGGATGCGCTGGATGCGCCGGCTCCACTCAACGTGCCGATGCGCACAGGACGCGCGCATTTGATGCGGATTTTGGATGTGCTGGCGCGCATCGAGGCTGCTGATGGGTTGTCTTGTGAGGATGTGTTGCGCCGTGAGCGTGACCGATTGCCTTGGGGAACAACGTTGGTGGTCATCAGCGGCAAAGCCGGCGATGTGCTGTTCGATGAGCTGTTTGCAGCACAGCGCGCCGGCCTCAACACAGTCATGGTGCTGTGCGGCCCGGTCGCTCGTTTTGACGAAGCCTGCCAGCGCGCGCGCCGCTTTGGTATCGAAGCCTGGCACATCCCTTCAGAGCGTGACATGGATGTATGGCGTAGGTGAGCTGAGGAGAGAGTGTGATGAACGGCGTCCCACATTCATCGGATGACGCTCTGACGCACGAGCGTTTCATCTTGTCTGTGCTGGCGCGCTATGCGCTCGCCGTCGTGATGACGCTGTGTTTGGCGCTGGCTTTTATCGATCTGGCTCAGCGCCTGATGCCGGCCTTGCCCGGTGGTCTGTTTATGGTCTTTAGCTTGATCGTGTCCGTCGAGGCTATGTATGCTGCGCGGATGTTGTCCCAGGCAACTGTGCGCGAAAGCGTGTATGGCCGTAGTTCAACGACCTATCGCATCGCCGAATGGGTGTTCATCGTGTTGTCGCTCAAGCTGGCCTTGTACTCAGCACGTGGTCTTGACCGCTTGTGGTTCGATCTAGCATCCTGGCAGAGCGATATGGCGTTGTTTTTCATGGATGGCGAGTATCTGACCGGCCTGTTCCTGATGGTATTAGTTTGGTCGGCCAGCACCTTGTTTGCGGGCAGTCTGTCTGAACTGGATGCTGATCCGCGCACCGTGGAAGCTGAGCGCGCTGCCGGTGTGCGCACTGAGCGCGCTTCGGCTCGTCATCGTCTGGCAGACCAAATCTTTCTGATGGGCGGTGCGATTGTCGTGATGATGATCCTAGCCCACGTTCGACCTGCACCGACCTGGACGGGCTTTGGCCATCCACAGCCGGTCAGCGCCTATGTGATGGTCTATTTCACGGCCGCTTTGGGATTGCTCGCCATCACACAGTTCACTATGCTCCGTGCCGGCTGGTTGTGGGAGCGCATGCCCATCGCACGCGGGCTTGGGCAGCGTTGGATAGTGGCTGTTGTGATGTTCCTCGTTGGATTGGTTATTTTGGCGCTGGCGTTGCCCACCGGCTATTCAGTGGGAGCGTTGGGCCTCATCGGCTATTTGATTGCCCTGCTGGCGAGTGTGGTTCAGCTTTTGTCGTTTCTATTGATGCAATTGATCTTTCTGATCGGAGCCTGGATCGCGTCCCTGTTCGGCGCTGCACCGCCAGAGCAACCGTCTCCTGTTCAGCAGTTGACTCTGGAGCAGCCGACCGTGCTGAACGATCCGGCTGCGCCCGACCCCTTATGGGAGGCGCTGAAATCGTTTATTTTTTGGGCTATCTTTGCTGCTGTCGCGCTGTATTCTGTGTCCCAGTTGGTACAGTTGCGCCAGGATTGGCTGGCCAGATTGCGCCAGTTGCCGGCGTTGGCGAAATTGCTTCGTGGTTGGCGTCGCCTGTGGGCGCAATTGCGCGGAGCAGGTCGCAGGTTCGTTGTCCAAGTTGTCGAATTCACGCGCGCTTTGGCTGGGCCGACCCGTCGTTCAATCGCGCGCGGCGCACCCGGTTTTGTCAGTGTGCGGCGCATGTCGCCCCGCCAGCAAGTGGTCTTCTTCTATCTGGCGATGTTGCGCCGCAGCGCACAGCATGGATACACACGCCCACCGTCTCAAACGCCTTACGAGTATGCTCGCCGGCTGCAAGGTGTGTTGCCGGAAGCAGCAGACGACGTGGGTATGATGACTGCCGAATTTGTCGAGGCGCGCTACAGCGCTCATGAGATTGCCGGCGCTCAGGTTGGTTTGGTGCGGCGCGCTTGGGAACACGTCAAAGCAGCTCTGCGTCGTGTTCGTCGGCCATCCTCAGAGGAGAGGAGCTAAACGAGTGTGCATCCAATGTCTCTAGGGAGGCCAGCCGGCCAGCGCGTCACGCCCGCGCAAGCGGGCGTCTAGTCGGATCGCAGCGCCGGATCACTCGCTGCCCGTCTCTGTGAGGACACGCTGTACAGGGCTGCACAGGGGATGACGTTCCACAGCGACAAGCCGAATGGCGCCTGATCAAAGCCGCTTGCTTTGCTATGTGCGCTATCGCTGCGAACCGACTCTCAGCGATACGATACTTTGTGACTGTCACCCCACAATCATGCGCGTCAGCCGTGTGCCTGCGGCGAATGCGCGCGCCAGAAAATCCTGTTCGTCCCGCGCCGGCTCGTGGCGCATGTTTGACTCTAGGCTGATGCATTTGTGGTAGGACGAACACTTGATGATAGCGGCCAATCGCGCCCAGTCCACTATGCCGGTGAACGGCAGACGATGTAAATCCGACAGGCCGTCGTTGTCATGTAGGTGCACGGCGATCAATCGATCTTTCATCGCCTCCAACTGATCCAATCCACGACCGTGCAGCGCACCGTGCCCACAGTCGTAGCACACGCCGAGAAAATCCGGTGCATAGGTTGCGAGCAACTCGTGCACGTTTTCATAGTTGCCGGCGCCATCACCTGTATTCTCGATGGCGATCCGAACGGCCTGGGCACGAGTGTATGGCTCGAGTTCATCGAGCGAGCGGCGCACCTGATCCCATACAAACGGGTTATCGGCTCGTTCATTCTGATCGGGGATGTGCATCACCACCGCATCGCCTCCCAGCGCCGCAGTGAAGTCGATTCGGTTCTTGACCAGTTCGACGCCGGCCAGTCGCTCATATTCGAACGGAGAGGCCCAGCGCTTTTCTTTTCCGTCTGAACCGTGTGTATCAAGCAATTGCAGGCCGAACGTGCGCAACCAGCGCTTGATTTGCGCGATTTCGCTCGGCAGGTAAATGAAGTCAGTGTTCCAGTGATGGCACCAATGAATGTGTGAGAAGCCGGCTTCGGCAATTCGCCTGAGGTATGGCTCAGGATTGCCTGTGTCAGCAGCGTAATCGGTGGTGAGCGATAGAGCCATGACCTATGCCCGGCGAATGTCGCGGATCAGACCTGCCACGGCGTCATAGCGGCCAAATGAAGGGATGATGTACACACCCTGCGTGAGGTTGCGCAGAGCATCGAGCGTTTCAAGAGCAATGCGCATTCCCTCAGCGCGTCCTTGCTTGCCGGCAGCTTGGAGTCGCTCCACTACGACATCGGGAACAAACATCCCTGGCACTTCGTTGCGCAGAAACTCGGCATGGCGTGCGCTTGCCAGCGGCAACAGGCCCGCCAGGATCGGCAGAGTCAGCGTGCCATATCTGACGATGTAGTGTTCGATGAAAGCGCAAGCCCGCGCGGCGTCGAACACCGGCTGGCTGAGCGCGAAATCTGCGCCGCTATCGATCTTCTTGCGCAACAAGGCAGCTTCCTTGTCAAAATCGGTCGGTGTCAGGTTCACGGCGACGCCGATGAAGAAGGCGCACGGCCGGCCGATTGATGAGCCGGCGCTATCCAAGCCCTGATTGAGCCTGGTCTTGATCAGTTGTGCTAGGCCGGTTGGCACGATGTCATGGTGGTCGTTGGCTTGTGGATAGTCGCCGATCGATGTCGGATCGCCCATGACTACAAACACGTTGCGGATGTTCAGCGCATGTGCCGCCAGCAAATCGCCTTGGACGCGCAATAGGTTGCGCCCCCGCACGGGAAAGTGCAATACCGTCTCGACGCCGGCGCGCTCCTGGATGCGATGCGCCACTGCCAACGCACTCATGCGCATGCGCGCCATCGGCAAATCTGAAATATCGAGCACCGTTGCGCCGGCCTCGCGCAGCATGTGCGCGGTCTCTTCCACTTGCGCCGTGTCATTTCCTTTGGGCGGTTCTACTTCTACCGTGATCACGAACTCGCGTTGAGCCAGTGCCTGCGCAAGCTGGGTGGGTTGGAAGGCGACCGGCGCAGAGGCCGGTGTCGGTGTCTGTCGCGGTGCATCCAAAAGGACGATTGAGGAGCTTGCCTCGCCCTGCGCTTGGCCGGCGCCGGCTTGAACCATCCAGGAATCGATTGCACGGCGCATGGCGCGAATGTGATCAGGAGTCGTCCCGCAGCAACCGCCTATCAATCGCGCGCCGGCTTCCAGAAACCGCCGTGCGTACTCCGCAAAATAGTCCGGCGTGGCCGGGTACATCACACGCTCGCCTCGCCGCTCTGGAAAGCCGGCGTTGGGCATGGCCGATAAACATATCAGCTTGTGGGCGGCATCTGCGTCTTCGATGCACGCACGATCCGAGCTGTGTGACTGTTGTTCGTGCTGCTCCAAAGCCTCGCGCATGGCGCTGATCACGTCGAGCATACGGCGCGGTCCGGTGGAGCAGTTTGCGCCGATCACCTGAACGCCTAGCGCCTGCAAGCGCGTGACCACCTCAGCCGGCGTATTGCCTAACAGGGTGCGGTCGTCGCGGGTGAACGTCATGTGCGCCACAATCGGTAACGTGCAGGTCGTTTGCGCCGCGCGCACCGCCTGCTCGATTTCGTTGAGGTCAGAGAAGGTTTCAAGGATGATTAGGTCAACGCCGGCTTCGGCCAAGGCGCGGCTTTGCTCGGCAAAGGCGGCGCGCGCTTCTTCCGGCTTAACCGAACCGAGCGGCGCCAGTTGCCGACCCAGCGGCCCGACCGAGCCGGCGATCAATATGTTGGGCCGGATCGGGCGAACGGCCTCACGGGCAATCTCCACGCCGCGTTGGTTGATCTCAACGACGCGATCTTGCAGGCGGTGTTCAGCCAGCTTGAACGCATTTGCGCCAAACGTGTTTGTTTCGATGATGTCTGCGCCGGCGCGTGCATACTCGCGGTGAATCTCGGCTACGATCTCAGGGCGGTTGAGATTGAGCGCGTCAAAGCACTCATCGAAGCCGACGCCATGCGCGTACAGCATCGTGCCCATCGCGCCATCGGCCAGCAGCGGCGTCTGGCGGAGGCGTTCTAACAGCGTCAAGGTTGTGTTCACGGTCTGTTGTCTGTAATGACTTCTTTGGCCAGCTCCATCAGCGCAGCAAGGCGCTCGGCCGGCATATTCTTACTGATGAAATAGCGGTGCAGCAGCTCGGTTGGCGTCAGACTTTCCGGGTTGCGCACGCCGATGCGCGAGCGGATATCACGTTGCA
>JANWVJ010000063.1 GCA_025056895.1 Thermoflexales bacterium | reverse complement strand
TGAAGCGAGCAGCCTTGTCCTTCAGGATAAGGTAGCTGCGCATACTGCCGCGCGCAAAATCCTTCACGCCTTCGGCGTCCTCGGTGCGATAGGCGTGCGAGTCGAAGTGACGCGGGCCGGCGTAGCCCACCTCTTCCAAAAACTTGACCAGGAAGAACGCCTGCTTCCAGTTGTGTGAGCCGAAGCGAAAGTCCTGGTCATAGCGGCAGAAGTTCTGGTCGTTCAAGTCGATATGGAAGAGCTTGCCGGCTTCCCAGGCCTGGGCGACGCCGTGCATGAAGTTGAGGCCGGCCATGTGCTCATGCGCCATCTCCGGATTGACGCCCACCATCTCCGGATGATCCAACGTGGCAATGAACGCAAGCATGTGGCCGGTGGTGGGCAAGTAGATGTCGCCGCGCGGCTCGTTGGGCTTGGCTTCCAGCGCGAATTTCAGGTCATAGCCCTGGTCGATGACGTACTCGCACAAAAAGTTCAACGCCTCGCGCATACGCTTCAGCCCTTCGACGGGATTCTTGGCGGCATCTGTCTCGATGCCTTCGCGCCCACCCCAGAAGACATAGATGCGCGCGCCCAGCTCAACGCCTAGGTCAATTGCACACATGGTCTTGTGCAACGCATAGGCGCGCACTTTGGGATCGTTAGAGGTGAAAGCGCCGTCCTTGAAAACCGGATCGCTGAAGAGGTTGGTCGTGGCCATCGGCACGACCAGGCCGGTGTCGGCCAAGGCGCGCTTGAAATCGGCTACGATGCGATCGCGCTCGGCCGGCGTGGCGTCAATCGGCACCAGATCGTTGTCGTGAAAGTTGACGCCATAGGCGCCGACCTCGGCCAGCAGATGCACGATCTCGACAGGCGAAAGGCGTGCGCGGACTGAACTGCCGAATGGGTCTGCGCCGGGGTTGCCGACCGTCCACAATCCGAAGGTAAATTTGTGCTCAGGTTTGGGGATGTAGTCCGACATGGCTGGGTCTCACTCTATGCAGATTGTGTGTAGGTTGAAATTGTCGCACAAACGCGCGTCTGAATCTGCTCGGCGATGCGCTTGAGCAGCAGCGCCTGCGCCAGACGATCGGACAACTCCAGGCCGCGCAGGACAGACAGGCCAGCCGGCGCGGCGATCGCGTATGGCCGCGGCCCTAGTTCGCACACAAACGGAAAGAACGCGCCCGGCGCAGCGCCCCCCAGCCACTGCTCAAACGCCGCCGTCCACCAGCCGATGAACGGTCGCACCAGCGGATCATCCTCGCTCAGCACATCAACCTGAATTTGTTCGCCATTGGACACGCGGGCATGAATCGAGGCCGTGCGTGCGATGATCTCTGCCAGCGCTGCGTTGAAGCGCGGGGATTGCTCCGGCTGGGTGATCTCGCCGGCTACCACGTAGTGCGAAGCGTCCAGCGTAAACAGCATACGAGGCAACCGGCGCGCATAGGCCACCGTGCGCAGCAAATCCTGAGTGACCATGCCGCGATGGGTTTCGATGAACAAGGGGATGCCGCGCGCGTCGGAAAGGGCGTACAACCCTTCCAGACGCGCAACGGCTTCGTCATCAGCGGCAAAGGCGTCGTACACCTGTGCGTTGAGAAAGCTGACGCCGAGGCCGGTTGCCCTATCGATGATGCGCTCGGCCATCTGCATGTTGCGGGCCGGAAAGCCCACGCCCACCAGGAGGCCGGCGCGCCGGATGATCTCAACCTCGGCCAGGTCATCAGGCGTTTCAGCCCAGTGCAATATGCCGGAGAAGCCGGCGTTGCGTGTCCAGGCGACCGCAGCCGGCAGATCAAACGGGCCGGGTTGCCCGGGCAGGTCACGCATGGCCCAGGTGGCCTGAAAAATTTCCATGCGCGGCGGACGGGCGCTGTTATCCGAAGCGTGCCACGCTGCGCTCACGTCAGCCCACCTTTACTTGAATCTTGCCGTGGTGTTCACGGGCCGCATAGGTCTTCAGGGCAGTGCGCGGCGGCGAGCGCAACACCGCACCGGTGCGAATATCGAAGCGGCCGTTGTGCTTGGGGCACTCGATGCAGGCTCCTTCCAGAAAACCATCGGCCAGGTAGGCATTGCCGTGCGTGCATTTGCCGTCCGAGGCGAACAACTGACCGATCTGCGTGCGATAGATCGCGTAGGAGTTGCCCTGATGCTCGAAGCGCAACGCTTCGCCGGGCAGTAGTTGACCCAGATCACACACATCCACCCACCCCTCTGCGTTCGGCGCAGCGTCGGATGTGATCACGGGGGCAGTGTGCGGCGTGTGCGCCTCGGGCGGCGTCGGCGGCACAGGGCGAATCAGATAGTAGGTCGGATCTTTAGCCACCCGCAGCAGCGTGGGGATAATCTCGCGATATGCCTCGATCAACCCGTTGTAGGGTGGCGGCATGTAGGGCTTGACCAGCTCATGCAGCTTCGGCAGGTTGTAATACGGCACCATCGGGAACATGTGATGCTCGATGTGGTAGCCCATGTTCCAGTAGAGATAACGGTTGATGGGGTTCATCAGCACCGTGCGCGTATTCAGCCGATGGTCGAGCACGTCTTCAGCCAGGCCGGCGTGCTGTGTCAGGCCATACACCAGCATCAGCCACGCGCCGTACAGGTTAGGCAGGCCGACAAACATCAGCGGCAGAATACTGCCCATGCCGATCGCCAGCGCGATCACGCCCGCATAGATGGCCACATAGATGCGCGCGCGCAGGAAAAGCTTGCCGAATTCGGATTCGGGGATGAAGGTGCGCTCCTCGGCGGTCACCCGCCCGAAAGCATGGCGGATGATGCTCTCAAAATACTTGAAGAACGTGGGGATATTGAAGAACTTCAGCGCCAGCCCAACGAGCGAGAGGGGACGCTGACGCACAATTTCCGCGTCGCGGCCCACAATGATGGTGTCGCTATGGTGACGGGCATGGCTCCAGCGCCACACCACCGACTCGCGCAGCACCATGAACGAGGCAATCTCGTAGAGCGCGTTGTTCATCCAGTCGGTCTTGAACGGCGTGCCGTGAGACGACTCGTGCCAGCGCGAGTCTGACGAGGAGGCGTAGATCACGCCGTAGATGGCAAAGGGAATAATGGCCCAGGGCGTGCCCCACAACGCCACGCCGGCAGCCCCTGACCCGAACAGCAGGGCAAACCACAGGATGGTGTCGCGTAGCGCCGGCCAGTCGCGGCGCTGAAGCAACTCCTGCATTTTCTCCCTGGGAACAGGCGGCAGATACCATTTGGCGTCGGCCAGTCCGCGCTCAACAGCCAGCCGGCCCTGCTCGCTCAACAAACTGTAGTCACTCAATTTGCGCTGCCTTTGACTTTGAACATTCACTGCCATAGCACTTCCACCTGACTCAAACTGGAGACACCTGAATAACCTTACAAATCTTAAGAATCTCAAAAGCCTTAAGACTGTTAACAACCTTAACAACGTGATCCCTGCACCGCACACATGACATGGCACGACGCGGGCGCTCACCGATAGCGCCCATATTCCTGGACGGTTTCCCACATCGCCATCAGATTCTCAACCGGCACATTGGCCTGAATGTTATGCACGGTGTTGAAGACGAAGCCACCGCCCGGCATCAGATCGTCCAGCCGGCGGCGCACCTCGGCGCGCACATCGTCAGGCGATCCGGAGCCGAGCACGTGCTGCGTGTCCACGCCGCCGCCCCAGAACACAATGTCCTTGCCAAACTCCCGCTTTAGTTCCGCCGAATCCATGCCGGCGGCGCTGACTTGCACCGGGTTGATGATGTCGATTCCGATCTCGATGAAGTCGGGAATGAAGGGGCGAATTGCGCCGCACGAATGCATGAAGATTTTGGCGTCGGTACGGGCGTGGATGAAATCGCACAGCTCCTTGTGCAGCGGCTTCAGCAGCCGGCGATAACTGCGCGGCGAGATCAGCGGGCCGTCCTGACCAGCGATGTCGTCGGCGACCTGTGCCACATCGATCACATCGCCCACCAGATCAAGCGCCTTCTCCCAGTAGGCAAGCTGTATCTGCAACATGCGATCCATGATACGTAGGGCGACCGGCGAGCTTTCCCCCCAGTCGGCGTAGGCATCGGAGTAGCCGCGCAACCAGGTCAGCATCTCAAAGATGCCGGCCGAGATATTGCCGAACACCACGGCGCGCTGCTCCACATCGCGCACACGCAGCGCAGCTTCGCGCAAGCCCACAAAACGGGCCGGATCGAGCGGATCCGGCAGGGGGAATTTGTCCACATCCTCGACGGTGATCTCGCCGCGCAGGGGATGATCGAACATGTCGTAATACAATCCGCCTTCCTTCGGCGAACGCCAGCCGATCTTCCACTCGTCATAGAAATAGGTGTAATCGCCCATATCCCCGATCGTGATCTGGAAGCTGGCCGAAGAGCGCGGGGAGATGTTGCGCATGTCCACACCGAGGCGATCCATCATATCGTCATCCACCTGGGCTAGTTGCTGGATCATATCAATGATCTTCACGTCGCGCAACGGTAGACCCAGCGCCTGCCGCCAGGCGGTGTACGCCTTGTGATGAATGCCGGTCACCACTGTGCCGCCTAGATCGTATGGGACGCGATCGGGTTCCTTGTGATTGAGAGCAAGCAAGACGCGCTCGCGAGCGTTCATCGTCAATTTCTCCTTGCTGAATCCATACTGATTCACTGGGCCTGGTCTAGTCGGGCTGAGGCAAGCGCACGCCGTCCGCCGGTCTGCGCCACCACATCGAGCCGGGCAGTAACAGCGGAGGCAGGCACAGATGTCTGATGGGCTACGCGCGCCAGCACCAGAGGGTTAACCGGCTGTAACACCTCTCCGGCCAGCGCGGTGCCGACGCTGTTCAACCAGACCAATTCAAGATGACCCACATCAAACACACCAAAGACGCCGTTGACCTGGGCGCGGCCTTCATGTAGCCGGATAGTGAGGGGCTGCGTCACACAACCGGCTTCGCTCACCTTCACCACCGGCCCATCGCAGCGACACGCCCCCCATTCAATTTCAAAATCGGCCGAATCTCCCGGCGCGATGTCGTAGAACGGACTGAGCACTTCCGTCTCCATCAGGAAAGGCCCGCTGTTTTCGTCATATGACAACGTGGCAACCCGGCCACGTCCCACCGTCCAACATTCAATATCTGCACCGGCATCAGGATAATCGGCTTGTGGCTCGATTGCGAAGCGCTCGGCAAAGGCATAGCCGGCGGCGGTATTTGCAAAAGCAATCCAGCCGCCCCGACTGTCGAGGCCGACCTTGCCGATCTCGAACTGGTAGCGCGCGACAAACAAATCGCCCTCCACCTGCCACTGCGGGTTGTCGGGTGCGCCAAACATCACGTTGTAGCCGCGCGCAAAGCGCGACTGGGGATTAAGCGGCGCGGTGACCACACAGCCTGGCTCCCAGGTTGGTCGGCCACCCGGGCCGGGGCGATCAGCGCGCAACTGCGCGACATCCCAGATGCTCCAGCGAATCGGATGGCGAGCAATATTTGTGAACGTCAAACGCAACTGGACACGACTGGAGCCGGCGACAATGGCCGCGCGGCGGGTGATCTGCACGCCGGTGGGGGACCCCGGCGGACTGACCATGCTCAGCCAGGCGCTGTGGCCATCGGCAGCCAGTTCGGCCAGTGTGTAACGTCCCGTGTCGAGAATGGGATCGGGCGGGCCGGGCCACTGATGCGGGCCATCCCAGCCCTGCGGTGCCGGCCAGGTTTTGTCGCCGCCGTAATTTTTCCACGCTGCCAGCGAGCCATCGCCCTGGTTTTCGGCGGGGCTGAACAGTTTGCCGGCCAGATGCGGATCGACAAACAGAAAGGGGAAGTCACCCAGGTCGTAAGCCATTAGGCGGCCGCCGATATCGGGCACGGCTGCTACCCGCAGCAATCCATTGGTCAGGAAAGCAGCCGGCCAGCCCCAAAAATTGGCGCGGCTGACACCGCAAGGGGTTAGGGCATCCATGGTTTTCATGCTCCCTGCCCGGCCATGCCGGTGGCATATGCCATCACCTGCTCTTCGGTGGCTGTCCGGCCATCCAGAATGCCGGTGACACGTCCCTGCCACATCACCACGATGCGGTCGCTCATGTTCAGGATTTCAGGCAATTCAGAAGAGATGAGGATGATGCCAATGCCCTCGGCAGCTAAATCGCGCATGAGACGGTAAATGTCGGCTTTAGCGCCGACATCAACACCATGCGTCGGCTCATCGAGGATCAGGACACGCGGATGAGTGGCCAGCCAGCGCGCCAGCACTGTTTTCTGCTGGTTGCCGCCGCTCAGGCTTTTGACCGGCGCATCGATCGAGCTGAGCTTGATGGAGAGCTTGCGGACAAATTCCTCGGCAAGGTTGCGCTCGCCAGCATGCTGCACAATGCCGGCAGGTGAACGGGCCGGCAAACTGGCCAGGCCGATGTTGTAGCGCACCGGCATATTCATGAACAGCCCCAGTCGCTTGCGCTCTTCGGGAACCATGCCCACGCCACAGGCAATCGCTTCTTTGGGCGAGCGAAAACGCACCGGCCGGCCTTCAAGCAGAATCTCGCCCGCGTCAATCGGATCGGCGCCGAAGATAGCGCGCGCGGTTTCGCTGCGGCCTGCGCCAACGAGGCCGGCGAAGCCCAGAATCTCGCCGCGGTGTAGGGTGAAGCTGATGTTTTGTAGGTTGGGCTTACCGCGCCGCGAGAGGTTGCGCACCTCAAGGAGCGGCGCAGCGCTGTCGGTAGGCGCGCGGCGCGTCAGGTTGGCCAGATCGCGGCCCACCATCATGTTGATGATCTTGGCGACGCTGGCTTCGGCGCGATCGATCGTGCCGACATAGCGGCCATCGCGAAACGCGGTGATGCGGTCGGCGATCCGCAGCACTTCTTCGATGCGATGCGACACATAGATGATGGCGACGCCCTGCTGTTTCAGCCGCGCGATGACCTCGAAGAGCCGCTCAGTCTCGCGCTCGGTCAGCGAGGAGTTCGGCTCGTCCATGATCACCAGGCGGGCGTCGGCAGCGAGGGCTTTGGCGATCTCGACAAGCTGGCGCTGTGAGATGGTCAGATCGCCAACGATGGCGCGCGGAGAGACATCCAGCCCGACCAGATCGGTCACTCTGCGCGTGGCTTCTTCCATGCTACGCCAGTTAATCCATCCGCCGCGCGCTTCCATGCGTCCCATGTAAATGTTTTCCATCACGCTGAGGGCAGGGATGGTGGCCAGCTCTTGATGAATGATGGCAATGCCGGCGTGCTGTGATTCGGCCGGCGTGTTGAACACCACTTCCTGGCCGCGAAAGATCACGCGCCCGCTGTCGCGCGGGACAATGCCGCCCAGAATGTTGATGAGCGTGGTCTTGCCGGCACCGTTCTCGCCCACCAGCGCGTGCACTTCGCCGGGGCGCACCTCCAGATGCACATCACGCAAGGCCTGAACGCCGCCGAAGCGCTTGGAAACGCCAATCACCTGCAACAGGAAGTCGGAGTTGTCTGTAATAGGAGCCATCGCGTTGAGATTGACCGGAATGTGCACAGATGGGATGGTCTGGGCGAGTGCTCCAGGCCAGCGCAGAGGCCGGCCTGGAGCAAGGCAAGTTTACGCTTACTGGCTGGGTTTCCAGAATTGATCGATGTTGTCTTTGGTGACCAGGTCGGCGCGCGTGACGAGCTTGACGCACTCTGGCTGCACTTTGCCCACTAGATAGTTGTACAGGCGGATGGCCGGGTCATGGCCCTGTGCGAAGGGATTCTGACCGATGGTGGCGGAGATGACGCCCTTTTTGACATACTCCATCGTCTCATCCACGAAGTCGAAGGAGATGACCTTGACCTTGCCGGTCATGCCGGCCTCTTCCACAGCTCTGGCCGCGCCAAACGGACCGCCGGCGGTGACATAGATGCCGGCCAGATCGGGATTGGCCGTCATGAAGTCCTTGGCCTGTGAGAAGGCAATGTCGGCCTTATCCTGGTTCTCCACCGGCGGCAGGATGGTGATGTCAGGGTGATTCTGCTTGATGTAGTCTTCAAAGCCCTTGCGGCGCAGCTCGTGCGCTTCGACGGCAAAGAAACCGGTAATGATCGCTACTTTGCCCTTGCCGCCGATGGCTTCGGCCATGGCCTTGCCGGCGGTCTGGCCCTGCAAGTACAGATCCGCGCCGACAAAGAACAGGCGCTTGTTCGGCTCGGCAGTTTCGGAGTTGAAGGTGGCGACGGGGATGCCGGCCTCAACGGCGCGGTTGATGAAGGGCACCATGCCGGCGTCGCCGGCCACGGTGGCGATAGCGTCATACCGCTTGACAATCGCAGACTCGATCGCCTGGCCAAACACTTCGCTGGTGTGCTGGTCGCCGGGCACGATCCACTCCACTGTTACACCATACGGCTTAAGTTCCTCAGCTGCTTTCAAGGCGCCTTCTTTGACTGGAATCCAGAACGGATTGTTCTCCAAGCCCAACACGGCGATCTTCATGGGCTTGTCTGGCTTCTGATCAACCGGCTTGACTACTCCCTCGTCGGCGGGGGTGCACATTTCTTTTGGCGCAGCGGCAGCCGGGGGCTGAGCCGGCTCGGCGGGGGGAGCGGTGGGCACAGCGGGTCGAGCAGGCGCGGCACACGCGGCCAGCAGCGCCGCTAGCGCCATCGACGCAGACAACAAACGATTGACCTTCATGGTTCCTCCTTAATAAGAATTTGAAACAGAGTTACACGTCGAACGCAAACCTGAACAGATAGCTATGAGCGTCTCTCCACAATAAGGCACCTCCTTGGCTTTCTAACTCACGCTTATGTTGTCTGACCACGCCGGCGCAGACGATCGAGCGCCACAGCCAGAATGATGACAACGCCGATGCTGATCGTCTGCATATAGGCAGGCAAACCCAGCAACACAAAGGCGTTGCGCAGCACGGCCATGATGGCCGCGCCGATCACCGCGCCATACACCGTGCCCTGGCCGCCGGCCAGACTGGCCCCGCCGATCACGGCGGCAGCGATCACGTCCAGCTCGGTGCCGAGGCCGGCATTGGTGGCAGCGTTGGAAAGCAGGCCGGCGGTCATCACGCCAGCCAGGGCGGCCAACAGGCCGGTCAGCGTATAGCAGAATAGACGCACGCGGTCCACATCCACACCGGACAATCGCGCCGCCTGTTCATTGCTGCCGACAGCGTAAATCTGCCGCCCCAGTACCGTGTTAGAGAGAAATAGACTTGCTACAATGACCAGAACCGCCATTTCTATAACCGGGAACGGCACTGGGCCAATGTAGCCGCCGCCCAGGAAATTGAGTCCCGGATCGCGCATGGGAATGTTGCTGGCCACCGTGCCGCGCAACCCGCTTGCCAGCAAATAGGTCAGGCCGCGCCCGATGCTCATCATGCCCATGGTAGTGATGAAGGGGTTGACCTGTACTTTGGTGATGATCAGGCCGTTTACCAGACCGGCTAGCGCGCCGAACAACAAACCGATCACAAAAGCCAGCCAGGGATCAAACCCGAACTCCACCATCAGGCGCGCGGTCATCATGGCCGACATGGCCAGCACCGATCCGACCGAGAGATCAATCCCGCCAGTGATGATGACCATCGTCATGCCAATCGCCACAATGCTGATGGTGGACATGTTGCGTAACACGTTGAAGATGTTTTCTGGGGCTAGGAAGTACGGGCTGGCAAACGACATCACGACGACGAGGACTACCAGCGCTGCGAACACGCTGGTCTCGCGGGCGCGGAAGATGCCGGACCAGACACTGACGCGAGCGCGTTTAACGGGCAGATCGGCAGTTTGCTCGGACATGGAATCTCCTTCAGGTTAGCGGCGATGGCCGGCCAGTCGCATCGGCAAGGTCGCATTGCGGGCCGGCATCGAGCGATAGGTCTTCCACCAGACGCAGGGCGGCCACAAACTCGTCGTAGTGCAATTCCGGCTTTTGCAAATATGCAATTGCCTGCGCCATCAACGCGCGCGCATCCGGCTCATTCAGCCACGAACAGGAAATCACAGGGATGCGGGCCAGATCAGGATCAGCGCGTATCTCACGCACCGCCTCCCAACCACGCAGCGCGCCGGGCAGCTCGCCATCCAGCACAATCACCACCGGGCGCAGTTGGCGCGCCAGCGCATAGACCTCCTCGCCTGCTTGCGCCTGAACCGGCTGCAACCCATGCGCCTGAGCGAACCGTGCCAGCAGCATGGCAATAAACGAATCGGTTTCTCCAATCAGACAATACGAGGCCATGACAAAGTTCAGACCCGTCGCCTCGGACACCATCGGAGCTGTGGGAGCCTCCGGTGAAAATGCGCCCCTGAATCCGTTGATGTTCCCACAGGCGATATTTCTATCCTGCTGTGGTGAACCTTCGGTTCATGGACAACTCCTGCTGATGAAGATTGTGGCAAGAGGAGCCAGTTCTGTCTCGCAGGATTGGAACGCAAATTCGTCAGATTGGATTCAATTTGAGCCGTCTGCGGGCGCGAAACGCGCTCAACTCACGCAGCAAGCGCAGCGCCGGCTGGGGCACGCAGGCCGCGTTGCCAAGCGCGCGGTGACACCCCCGTTTCTGCGCGAAAGACCTTGCCGAAATAGGTGCTGTCGCCAAAGCCGCACGCCATTGCCACTTCGGTCACACTGATTTCGCCAGACTCCAGCAGACGACAGGCTTGACGGACGCGATAGCGATTGAGATAAACCACCGGCGTGATGCCCGTCTCCTGTTTGAAGCAGCGGGTCAGATAGCGCTCACTCACGCCCACCGCAGCCGCCAGCGTCTCTCTAGAAATAGACTCGGCGTAATGCTCGTGGATGTAAGCCATCGCCAGGCGCGCGATACGTCGCGCTTCGCCGCCCAGTCGCTTGCTGTGCGTCAGTGCCGCTTCGACCTGAGCCAGCACTTCAGCCTCGGAGAACAACTCCTTACGCAGCACGGCAACCACCCCGCGTTGCAAACGCGCCATCTCTGCGCTGCTCAGCATCTGAGCGGTCAGCACAATGACCGGCACGGCACGCAGGCGGCGATCCTGACGCATCCGCTCCAGCACGGCAAAGCCATCCATCTGCGGCATCATCAGATCGAGCAGCACCAGATCGGGCGTGGTGGTGGACATGACGCCCAGTGCTTCGGCACCGTTACTGACGCGAATGACACGGCAGCCCCGCACACGAGCGCGCACAATCCGCGCGTGCAACTCCTGAATATCGGGATCATCCTCGACGATTAAGATGGTGCGTCGCTTGCCGGCTTCGTCAGTCATCTGGTGGCGCTCCAGCGCCTGCGCCAGTGCCTCCTCGCTCACCGGCTTGCCCAGATAGTCCACCATGAACAGGTTGCCGGCGCCGCCCTCGGCCGAGAGGCTGTAGAAAACCACCGGGATGTCGCAGGTAGCGGGATTTTGTTTGAGGGCCTGAACAAGCTGCCAGCCCCGCTCAGCGGCTGGCTCGGCATCCAAAACAATCGCCCCCGGCGGGGCCATCAGCACCTGAGTCAACCAGTCTGCTTCCGGCGTTACGACCAGCATCTCAACTGCATAGCCCCGGCGGATCAAATGCTGACGCACGCGCGCGCCGGCGGCAGCCTGCTCGGTCAACACCAGGACGACACTGGCGCGGTTCTGGGATGGAACCGGCAGGTTGTGCTCTGCCGGCATGACCGGTAGAGTGAAGAAAAACGTCGAGCCGGCTCCATCCGCGCCCGACGAGATCACGCCGATCTGACCGCCGTGCAACTCAACCAGCCGTTTGCTGATAGCAAGTCCCAGTCCCATCCCGCCATAGCCGCGCCGGGCGCTGCGCTCAGTTTGACGAAACTCATCAAAGATAATCTCCTGTTCGGCCGGCGGCACGCCGATGCCCGTATCGCTGACCGCAATCATGACCTGATTTTTGCCCTGTTCAACCCACAGCGTGACAAAACCCTGCTGAGTGAATTTGACCGCATTGCTGACCAGATTGAGGATGACCTGTTGCAGGCGCTTGCGATCGCCCCACACACGCAGAGGAGCGGAGGGCGGGTGATAAGCCCAGACCAGCCCCTTTGCAACGACCATGGGTTCAGCCAGCATGGCGGCCTCGTTCAGCAGGGCATCAAGTCGCAGGTTTTCACAGGAAAGTCGCAGTTCACCCACCTGACTGCTGGACAGATCGAGTACATCACCGATCAGGCGGCTGAGATGCTGCGCAGCAGTGTGAATGCGCGCCAGATCGCGCCGCCAGGTTTCATCGTGAACTTGCTTTTCAGCGGCGCTTTCGCGCTGAAGCATCTCGATAGTGCCAACAATCAGACTGAGCGGGGTGCGCAATTCGTGGCTGACCATGGCCAGGAAACGGCTTTTGAGCTGGTTGGCCTGCTCAGCCTGTTGCCAGGCGCGCGCAAGGTCCTCGCGCAACAATGCGCCTTCCAGCGCACCACTGACCTGCTGGCGCAGGGTCTCGCTGCCGGCCAGCGCGCCCTCTCGCAACTCGAAGAGGGCAAAGCCCAAGGCGCGTTCGCGGAAATAGAGCGGCAACGCCAGCAAGGGGGGCATGCCCTGTTCGGCCCACAAATGAGGTGGGATGAGGGACTGAGCTGGAAAAGTCAAGCCGCCCTCTGGCAGCTCCAGCCGGCCGGAGGCGGTATAAGCCAGCACCAGCCGCGCTGAATCGGTCGGGACATTGGGGTCTGTGTACAACGACAGATAGCAACTCCTGACACCGGCGCGGGGTAACTCATGCGCCATCATGTCGAGCACGCTGCGCACGTCAGCAGCGGTAGCCAGACTTTGACTGGCCTGGCTCAGGTGATGCGCTTCCCGCTCAGCCTGGTAGCTGCGATATCGTTCGGCCTGCACCGCCATTTCAGAGATCAGCGCCTGCGCCTGTTCCAGCGCATCTTCGGCGCGCTGGCGCTGTCGCATGTCGGACAGACACCGCATGGCGCGACGGGCCCATTCCAGCAGGGGCACGCGCCAGGCAAGCACATCGCCGCCAGCCGCGGCCGTCTGACGCAGCACCTCATTGAAGGCCGTCAGAAAGGGACTGAAATCGGCACACCGGTCAGAATCGGTCCTCGCCAGAACCACTTGCCAGAAGGCTTCGGCAACTCTGGCATGCTGGGCGGATTGCAGCGCGTCGCCAAAATCCTCTGTTTGGGTCATGTCGCTGGGGGCGCCCAGGGTGGCCGGCAATACACACCCACACGATTGACGAATGACTAGCTTGAGAGGCAGGACAGTCTGCTCGGCTGGCGGTTCGCCGCGCAACAAGGCCAGCAGCAGCTCTGTAGCGCAGGCTGCGATGCGCGACACAGGCTGTCGCACAGTCGTCAGCGAGGGCAGCATCGCCCGCCCTTCCAGATCATCATTGAAACCAACGACGGCAACATCGTCCGGCACGCGCACACCGCGCGCCAGCAATGCTTCCATCGCGCCGCAGGCCATGTCATCGCCCACGGAAACCAGCGCCTGGAAGTCGCGGCCCGGCTGCAATCCGCGTTCGTCAAGCAGCAGATGAATCATGGCTGCGCCGTCGGCGCGTTCCCAGGTGGTGTGTGTGGAGATCAGTTGCGGGTCGAGCGGGATACCATGCTCCTGCAGAGTATCGACATAGGCCTGATAGCGCAGCACTTCTTCATAGTTGCCGGTCGGCCCGCGCAGAAACGCAATTCGCCGATAGCCGTGTGCCTCGATCAGATGCATCACCGCTTGGCACATGCCCTGATAGTTGTCCACCACAACAGAAGGGAACCCTTTGAGCACGCGGCCTATGCTGACCAGTGGCAGCGGGCGAAAGCGTTCACAAAAAGCCTGCATCACGCTGGGTTGCACCGACCAGTCCAGACAGCTCGACCAGACCAGCAGGCCGTCCATCGTTTTAGGGCTGATGAGATCGTAGAGCGTGTTGCTCTTGCGTGCAAATTCATCATCGGGGGCCAGCACGCCGCCGTCAAAGCACACCACATCGACACCGTGCCGGGTGGCAGTTTCGGCAACGCTAAGCCAGGCGGTGCGATGAAAGCCGCGATCAAGCCGCGGGATCAGCAACCCGATCCGCAGCCGGCGTTTTCGAGGGAGGAGCAAGGGTTGTTGCGTGTCGGCCATACGGGTTCACGACAAGTGTGCCACGGAATAAATTGTCGCATAACGCGCGCGGGGTTCAGAGATTGGATCAAGAGCAAGCCGGCTGACGCGCTCTGCCGCGCGTTGTGGGCAGCGGGTGAGGGTGTTAAACGTGTCCGGTTAACTGCCCGATTTACAGGATGCGCCGGCCGGCGGCATCGTAGGCCTCGATCGGCAGGGTAGCGGCCGGGCTGGCCGGATATTCGTCGGCCAGCATCGTCCAGAGCATCACATCGCGCAGCGTGCCGTGAGGGGTCGGGTCACGCCGGCGCAGGGTGGCCTCGTGTGTGTAGCCCAGCTTGCGCGGCACGTTGGCGCTGCGCTCGTTGTCCACAGCCACACGGATATCGATGCGTGTCAGGTGCTCGATCTCGAATCCAACCCTGGTCAGCGCCGCCGTTGCTTCGGTTGCATAGCCACGGCCGATTTGCTCGACACGAATCCAATAGGCAATCTCGCGCGCATGGGCGCCGACGCGGGTGTGCAAGCCACTGCTGCCGATCACCCACCTTTCATCCGGGCCGAAGATGCCGTAGACAAAATCACGATCCAGATCGAACTGACCGCGCCACGTGCGTAACAGGTCGATCTTGTCCTGCACAGAGGTGGGTTCGTTTCTGGCCCAGGCCAGCCACGGCGCGAGATGAGCCAAACTGGCATCCACGGCAGCTTTGAGGGCAGGTGCATCGCGCGGTTCCCAGCAGCGCAACACCAGCCGGGGCGTGAGAATGCGATAAGCCGGGCCGGGCACAGGCAACTCGGGCTGGATCACACATCACCATCCACTCGTTCCAGGCGCCACATGTCCAAATGAGCCAGGCGCGCCACGCCGTCGAAGGCAAATACGCCCAGGCCAAGGCAGGCTGTCTCCGGTTCAAGCAGGGCGCTGAGGGCCACTTGCCCTTGCCCGCCGAACAGCTCGATCACACCGCGATCGACAAACACATGCACATCCACCGGCCCACCGGCCTGGCGCAACGGCAGCGCCGAGCGTGGGCGGCCGGGGGCGTCGATGAACACTTCGCCGGTCGCAGCCGAGTAGCCGGCGCGGGCAATTGCATTGTGGGCGAGATCAACCTCGATGCCGCATTCATCAGCCGTGCCTGGGTCGAAGCGTGCAGCGATCTCCCACCCTCCCCGATCGACTTCGTGCGCACTGTTGGGCGTGTTCGGCGCCGGCCCCGCGCCGCTGAGATTGAAGCAGGTCGCCACATGATGCGCGCGGCGCAGAGACTGCATCTCGATGGCCGGTCGATGACACAAGCGCCACTGGCCATCGATCTCGCGCAGACAGACTTCGCGCGGAATCGACTGCATACCGGTCCAGGGGCGATCCTCGCGCGGGGTCTGACGCAGCCAGCCGAGCAGAATGCGCCGGCCTTGCGGCTCATTGTTGTACGTGACCTCGGCATAGATCGGGTCGCCGTCGGGGTAGATCATTTGCGGGGTTGCAGGGTCGGCCTGAAAGGTCCACCCATCAAAATAGCCCACAAAGTAGCGCGTGATCGAACCGCCCTGATTGGGCAGCACGGTGTTCACCTTCAACACCCAGCGCTCGGATCCATCCGGCGCGACCAGCGGAAAGAGATCGGGGCATTCCCACATGCCGGGCACAGCCTGCGGCGCGTGAAAGGCGCTCAGAAACGTCCAATCCTTCAGGTTGGGCGAAGCGTATAGATCGACCCAACCCTGCTCCGCGCCATGGATGGCCACCATGATCCAGCGTTCGGTTGGGACGTGCCAGAACACTTTGGGATCGCCAAACTTGGGATTGTGAACGCGCAAAACGGGATTGCCGGCGTACTCGGTGAACGTCCGCCCATCATCCAGGCTGTAGGCGATGTGAATATCTTCGAGGGGGCGAGCGGGATGATAGTCTGCGGTGTACACCGCAACAATTGGCGCGCAGCCATCGCGCCCAAATCCACTGGTGTTGCGCACGTCCACGACGGCGCTGCCGGAGAAAATGGTGTAACCGCGCTGCGGCTGCTCGAACAACGCAATCGGCAAATGGCGCCAGTGCAACAAATCCGCGCTGATGGCATGACCCCAGCTCATGTGCCCCCAGCCTTTGCCATATGGGTTGTGTTGATAGTACAGATGATATTCGCCGTTGTGCCACACCAAGCCATTCGGATCATTCATCCAGTTGATCGGCGGCGTAAAGTGAAATAGCGGTCGGTTTGGTTCGATGGTCATAGCGCATTCTCTTTAAGCTTGTTAAATTTTCAAGCGGGTTGCACCAAACAGCGGCCCTAAACGGTGCGATGTTGATGGGTAGCCGGGATCAGGCGGCAGGTCGGGGGCGTTGCGGGCCTGACGCGCCAGCCGATCACAGCGCTCATTCTCTGGGTCGCCGGCATGGCCGCGCGTCCATACAAACGTCACCTCGTGCTGCGCACACAGATCAAGCAACTCCTCCCACAAGTCAGCGTTGAGCGCCGGTTGCGTTTTGGTGCGCTTCCAGCCATGCGCGCGCCAACGCTGCACCCAGCTCTGGCTCATCGCATTCGCCACATACTCCGAGTCGGTGTAGAGCGTGACTCGACAAGGCGCGTTGAGCGCCTTCAGGCCGACGATGGCGGCCATGATC
>JANWVJ010000062.1 GCA_025056895.1 Thermoflexales bacterium | reverse complement strand
CGTAGTTCTGGACGTTAATCAAACTGCTGCCGCTGCCGGTGGCGCTGATGGTTGCGCCGGGGCGCAGCGTCAGCGCATAGGGCGCGGCGAGAATCTGCTGGCGCGGCGACAGTGTGGTAAACGACCCCGATCCACTGGGACAACGCACGCGCACCTCGATCCAGTTGGCTTCGCCGTCGAATGGGCTTGTGCCGAAGTTCAGCGCTGTCGTGAACAGGCCATTGTTGACGCCGAGCGTCATGCTGATGGCGCTGCCGACCTGGTTGCCGGCGGCTGCGGCGTCGTACAGCCGGAACGCCATATCACAAGTGTCGTTCACCAGCACGCCGTTGAGCTTGAGCTGACCCTGATATGCGAATGCTGAGCTGGCCATCACATCAGGTGCGGCCGGCCCAGCGTCTGAATTAGTCCCGCTTTCACCTTCTGTACGAGCCTCGACCGGGGAGGCAGATGCCCCGCCGGGGTCTGGGGACTGGGCATTGGCGCTGCCCAACAACGCGACGCACAACACGCCGCCGGCCAATAGACTAATCAACTGGTTTCGTCTCATCTCTCTATCCTCCTGGCTTTCAACACCGAATCATCAGAATCGACACCGGTGATCTTAGTTCCCTTGCTTTCCCACGTGTATGCAGGTTTCTGATTCCTGGACTGGAGATGGCGAGACGATTCACAGACGATGCATCATGCTTTTGGTAGTACCATTGCCCTATCCTGAAACGCTTGCTTAACTAAAAGGAGTAATCCCACATGCCGCTCACCTTGTACGTGTCCCCAAAAGGCAACGATCGCTGGTCTGGCCGACGCGCTACGCCGACCAAAGCCAGGGATGACGGCCCGTTCGCCACGATTGAAGCTGCCCAGCGAGCCGTGCGCAAACTCAAGCGCAAGGGTGAATTGAGCGAACCGGTGCGTGTGCTGATTCGCAGTGGGGTATATACCTTAAAGAAACCGCTTCGATTTCAACCAGAAGATTCCGGTTCACCCGCGCCAACCGCTGGCTGGAATATCCAAAGCGGTCCGGAGCGCAACGTGACCTATGCGGCTTATCCGGGTGAGAAACCGATCTTCAGCGGCGGCCGGCGCATCACCGGTTGGAAAACAACACACGTAAATGGACGTGAGGTGTGGGTAGCCGATCTGCCCGAGGTCAAACGCGGCAAGTGGTACTTCACACAACTGTGGGTCAATGGCCGGCGCGCTAGGCGCACACGCCTGCCCAAGCAGGGCTTGTTCCAGATTGCCGACTTGCCCAGCGGCATTCCCGACAGCGGCAACATCCATGTCGATTTGTTTGTCGGTCAGGATACTTTTCGCTTTCAGCCGGGCGATCTGCAAGCCTGGCGCAACCTAGAAGATGTGGAGTTCGTGGCGCTGCACTACTGGATCGAGAGCCGCATCAACTTCAAATCGATTGACACCGAGACCAACACCGCCACATTGCAGTGGAAGTCGCGCATGCAACTGACCGACGATTTCACAAAAGGCGGCGCGCCCTACTATGTGGAGAACGTGTTCGAGGCGCTGGAAGAGCCGGGCCAGTGGTATCTCGACCGGCGCGCGGGCAAGTTGTATTACCTGCCGCTGCCCGGCGAGACCATCCGCACAGCCGAGGTGTACGCCCCATATTTACCGCATGTGCTGATCATCGAAGGCGATCCGCACAGTGGGCAGCCTGTAAAGCATCTCGCATTTGAGGGATTGACCTTCAGCCATTCCGAATGGACGCCTGACGCCGAAAGCATGAAAGCCACGCCACAGGCTGCCTGTCATGTGCCGGGCGCGGTAGTGATACGTCGTGCGCACGACGTGCGATTCGAGAAGTGCGCGATCACGCATGTCGGCAGCTATGGCCTCGAGATCAACGACGGCAGTCACGATGTCACCGTGCAGTCGTGCGACATTGCCGACCTGGGCGGAGGCGGCGTCAAGGTATGGCATTCGTTCACCGGCGAGCCGCCTATGCCCGGCGCCGGGCCGGACTGGAATCACACTCTGACCTGCCGACGCATTCTGATCAGTGACAATGAAATCGGCGATGGTGGCCATCGCTATCACCAGGCAGTCGGCGCGCTGATCGGCAAGTGCACCGGCGTGCAGCTCATCCACAATCACATTCACGACTTCGATTATTCCGGCGTCAGCGTGGGGTGGACGTGGGGCTATGACGAGGGCGAAGCGTATGGCAACATCATCGAGTACAACCACATCCACCACATCGGACGCGGCATGCTCAGTGATATGGGCGGCATTTACACGCTGGGTGTGCAGCCCGGTACTCGTTTGCGCTATAACATCATCCACGATGTGCAATCGCGCGGCTATGGCGGTTGGGGTATCTACAACGATGAAGGATCGTCCTACATTCTGGTGGAGAACAACCTGGTCTATCGCACCAAGAGCAACGGCTACAACCAGCACTATGGGTGCAACAACATCATTCGCAACAACATCTTCGCCTATGGCGATGAGGCGCAGTTCTCACGCGGGCGCGTCGAGCCGCACAACAGCTTCTTCTTCACGAACAACATCCTGTTCTTTGACAACGATGGAACGGTGCTCGGCGGCAACTGGAGTGCGCTGAATGCTGTGATCGACCACAATCTGTACTGGAACGTTTCGGCCAAACCATTGCACTTTGCCGGCGCTTCGTTCGAGCAGTGGCAGGCGCGCGGCGCCGATCAACACAGCCTGATTGCCGACCCTGCTTTCCGCGACCCGGCCAACGGCGATTTCACCCTGTCTGCCGATTCGCCGGCTGCCCAAATCGGCTTCGCACCGTTTGATCTGTCCACCGTCGGGCCAAGGCGCTAACTCATGTCATCATCTTCAAGCAATTCACTCGAACGCATTTTGGTGATCGGCTCGGGTGGGCGCGAACATGCACTGGCCTGGGCGCTTGCTCAATCGCCGGTTGTTCAGCACATCTTCGTCGCCCCCGGCAATGCCGGCACTGCCGCCGATCTTGATAAGACAACGAACGTCCCTGTCTCCGCCGATGACATTGCCGGGCTGGTGCGCTGGGCGCGCGAGCAACGCGTCGGTCTGACGGTCGTCGGGCCGGAAGCGCCGCTCGCTGCTGGCATCGTAGATGCCTTTCAACAAGCCGGCCTGCCCATCTTTGGCCCCACGCGCGCCGCTGCGCAACTCGAAACATCGAAGTGTTTTGCCAAAGATTTCATGCACAGGCACGGTATTCCCACTGCGCCCTACGCGGCGTTTTCCGATTACGCCGCTGCGCGCGACTATGTGCGCAGCGCCACAGCGCGCGGCGGCCTGGTCGTCAAAGCGAGCGGGCTGGCTGCCGGCAAAGGGGTAATCGTGTGTGACGACGCGGCGCAGGCCGAACATGCGCTCAAGCAGATCATGCTCGAC
The DNA here is from genome assembly GCA_025056895.1 of Thermoflexales bacterium. GTDB lineage: Bacteria > Chloroflexota > Anaerolineae > J036 > Brachytrichaceae > Roseilinea. The sequence goes on along the minus strand of JANWVJ010000062.1, from coordinate 13,607 downwards.
CGTGAATTCGGTGCCGCCGGCGACGTGGTGATCATTGAGGAGCGGCTAAGCGGGCCGGAGCTGTCGGTGCTGGCGTTGTGTGATGGCAAAACCGTTGCCTTGTTGCCGCCCGCCCGCGACCACAAGCGCGTCTTCGATCACGATCAGGGGCCGAACACCGGCGGGATGGGCGCATTCTCGCCTGTGCCAGGCATCGACAAGGCTCTCCTGGATGAAGTTCGGCGCACCGTGCTTCAGCCGGCCATCGACGGCATGGCCGCATACGGTGCGCCATACACCGGCGTGCTCTATGCCGGCCTGATGTTGACCGAACGTGGGCCGCAGGTGTTGGAGTTCAATTGCCGCCTGGGTGATCCGGAGACCCAAGCCATTTTGCCCTTGCTCGATCAGTTTGCTCAGGCGGGAATCTCGCTGGCCGAGATCATGCTGGCCTGCGTAGAGGGCCGACTGGCCGAGGTTGAGCCGTGCATCCACTGGCGCGCCGGCGCTTGCGCCACGGTTGTGATGGCGGCGCCCGGCTATCCAGGCCCGTATCCGAAAGGCGCGCCGATTGACGGACTTGCGGATGCTGCTCAGTTGGAGGATGTGCTGGTCTTTCATGCCGGCACGGCCGTGCAAGGCGGGCAGGTCGTGACTGCCGGCGGTCGCGTGCTGGCGGTGAGCGGCCTAGGCGTCGATCTGCCAACGGCGCTGCGTCGCGCCTATGCCGGCGTGTCGCGCATCCACTTCGAGGGTGCGCACTATCGGCGAGACATCGGGCAATTGAGCGGATTCAGTGATTGAGTCATTGAGTGATTCGGCATGGTCGATTCAAACACGTCAAATACCTATTCGGCGGCAGGTGTGGATATTGCTGCCGGCGCGCGGGCAGTTGAGCTGATGCGTGCAGCGGTGCAATCAACTTATGGGCCGCAAGTGCTGGCCGGTATTGGCGCATTTGGTGGCCTGTTCGATGCTTCCGCTTTCAAAGACATGCGCGAGCCGGTGCTGGTCGCTTCAACCGATGGGGTCGGGACTAAGACCATGGTTGCGGCGCGCATGGGTCGCTGGGACACCATCGGGCAGGACATTGTCAACCACAGCGTCAACGACATTCTGGTTCAGGGCGCGCGACCTTTGTTCTTCATGGACTATGTAGCTGCTGCGAAACTCGATCCGGTCCAAATTGCTACCATCGTAGCCGGCTGCGCGGTGGCGTGTCGCCAGGCCGGCTGTGCCTTGCTCGGCGGCGAGACAGCCGAGATGCCGGGTGTGTATCGCGCCGGCGAAGTTGATCTGGTCGGCACAATTGTCGGCGTGGTCGAACGCGCCCAAATCATTGATGGCCGGCGTATTCGGCCGGGCGATGTCATCCTGGGCCTGCCCTCAACCGGCTTGCACACCAATGGCTTCTCCCTGGCGCGCAAAGTGCTCGATGCCCTCGACTGGAGCGCACCCGTGGCGCACTATCTCCCGGATATTCAAGGCGCAACCTTGTCTGTGGGCGAGGCTCTGTTGGCTGTGCATCGCTCGTATCTGGAACCGGTGCGCACTTTGATCCGTGCCGGCGTCGAGGTGCACGCTTTGGCGCACATTACCGGCGGGGGCATTGTGGACAATCTCCCCCGTGTCCTACCGCCCGGCGTCGGCGCTCTCATCCGGTGCGGCACATGGCCGGTGTTGCCCATCTTCCATCTGATTCAGCAACGCGGCCGGATTGATGACGAGGAAATGTTCCACGTCTTCAACATGGGGTTGGGCATGTTGGTAGTTGTGCCGCCGGACGACGTGAATCGGGCCTTGAGCGCTTGGCCGGGTGATGTCTATTGCGTTGGCGAAATCGTTTCCGGCGATAGACAAGTCAGCATCCTGGCTGCTTGACAGCACATTTGTTGTCTTGGTGCGTTTTTGTGACTGCTCAAATATCGTTAGCGAATGTTGCGATCTCTTAACTGCCGCGCAATGGCGGCGCAATGTGCAGTGTGTAAGGTATTGCCTGAATGAGGCACATGACGCCCATCTGGAACAAGCGTGGAGGTTAAGAATCGTATGAGAACGAAGCGATTTGTAGGAGTGATCCTATCGGCTGTGGCCGGCGTAGCGCTGGCCATCATCGGCTTGTTGGCCTTCTCTTCACCGGCTGCGGCCGGCCAGAGTAGCGCTGACGATAAAGGGGTATTGATTGTGCGCGTTGAAGCCGACGGCCCGGCTGCGCGCGCCGGCTTGCAGCGGGGCGATATCATCCTCAAGTTGGCCGATACCGAGGTCAACACCGTTGCTGACATCAACGCTTTCCTGGCCAATCGCAGGGCTGGCGATGCACTGAATGTTACCGTTCGACGTGGCGACGGTGAGCGCACGTTTGCTGTGACGCTGGGTAATCGGAATGGCCGCGCCTATCTGGGCGTTGCGCTGGCGGCCGATTCACCGCGTGGGCTGCGGCCAGAAGCCAGACCCGGCTTACAGTGGCCCAAGATGATCACCGGCACTTGGAACAAAACAGGCGCTCTCATTGTGGAGGTGGTGCCCGACGCGCCGGCTGCGCGCGCCGGCTTGACCGTCGGTGAGGTCATCAGCGCGGTGAATGGCGTGACGATCGACATGACCAATACCTTGTCGGCTCTTATCGGCCGGTACAAGCCAGGCGATGTTATCACTTTGGATGTGATCGGCAGAAACGGACAAAGCCGCGCCATGACAGTGACGCTGGGCGCTAACCCAGACGAGGCCGGCAAGGCGTGGTTGGGTGTGCGTTACACGGTGCCAGGCCCAATGTGGGGTAGGCGGGGCTTGCCGCCGATGCCACGTCTACCACGTCTACCGATGTCGGTTGAAATCGTCGTGCGCGAAGTGGTCACCGGCAGCCCGGCTGCTGTCGCCGGCCTAAAGGTCGATGATGTCATTCTCAGCGTGGACGGCGTCGCTTTGAAAGGCCCTGCTGCGCTTGTCGATGAGATCGGTCAGCGCAAGCCGGGCGATCGCATCGCCCTTGAAGTGCGGCGCAGTGGTGAGACACTCAAACTGTCCGTGACCCTCAGTGAGAAACCGGACAAGAAAGGCGCAGCCTGGCTTGGCGTCTCGCTCGTGGCGCGCCCAGTTCCTCCGGCGGGGGCAGAGAATGATCAGCGCGGTTGGATGTGGCCAGAGGAGTTCTTCAACTGGCTGCCCGACTTGCCGGGGCTTTTTGAACGCCTGCCTGCGCCGCAACGCCCACCGCTGGGTGAAAGTTTGTGAGTGCGCTGAAGCCCATCGAGAACTGAACCTCTGTGCGCTTCCGCTCAGGACGCCGGCAATTCTGAAAGTGCGAGGCAGAATGTGGGTGTGAGATCGATTCGTTGGCGGCTGGTTGCCAGCTACATGGCGCTCACTGTGCTGGCAGTTGGATTGGTGGCTGCCCTGGCGCTGTCCTTGATTCGCCGTCACGCCGAGCAACAGGAATTGAATTACCTAACGGCAAACGCGCAGTCTGTCGCGCGCCAAGTGGCAGCGCTAATGAGCGCGCGCCCGGCAGGCGCGCGTGCTAATCTGTATGCGTTGCGCCAAATAGCCCATACGGCAGCTTTTGCCGGCAATGTGCGTGTGAAAGTGCTCGATGCGCAGGAGCGTGTAATTGTCGATTCAGGCCCGCTCAATGCGGAAAACGACATGGTGTGGGTGCTGCCTCCCGAGCCGTCAAATGAATTGTTGGCCGAGACCGCGAATCGCCCGATCCTCTTATCCATGTTGTTAAACCGAGCACAGCCGGTCGATTGGCGCGCGTTGCCCGATCTGCCGGCCGACGTGAACTTCTTGGTTGTGCGTCGTGTGGAGGGAGCGTGGGGCAACCGCTTTGTCATTAACCTCTTGTCGCGTGTCGAGCTGGAGAAGCTGAAGCCGGAAGAGACCGGCCAGACCAGCCGATCGGACTTGGTGGTGCGCTTGCCGATCGGTGAAACCGGCCGCCCGCTGGGCTATGTTGAACTCAGCGAGGCGCCGGACTTTGGCAGCGAAGCGGTTGACACGACTGCGCGCGCACTGGGCTTGGCCGGCCTGGGCGCAACTATGTTGGCCGGTGTGGCCGGCCTGCTGATCGGCCGCACGGTGACCGCACCGCTTCAGTCGCTCTCACGTGCTGCCGACCGCATGAGTAAAGGTGATCTGAGCGCGCGCGCTGCCGTCAATACGCGCGACGAGATCGGTCAGCTCGGCGCGCAATTCGATCGCATGGCCGATCAGTTGCAGCGCAGTTTTGCCGACCTGGAGGCCGAGCGGGACACGTTGCGGCGCTTTGTGGCCGATGCCTCCCACGAGTTGCGCACGCCGATCACTGCGCTCAAAGCCTTTAACGAACTGTTGCAGGGGCCGGCTGCCGAAGATGCCGCTGTGCGCGCCGAATTTCTGGCCGAGAGTCAGCGTCAGATCGACCGGCTGCAATGGATCACCGAGAACCTGCTCAATCTGTCTCGCCTCGACGCCGGCCTGGTGCAACTAGAGTGGAGTGATCACGATGCGCGTGAGATGGCCCAGGCTGTCATTGCTGCATTTAGGCCACTGGCTGCCGACAAACACATCACATTGACCTGGGATGCGCCGGATCAACCTGTGATAGTGCATTGTGATCGCGCGCGTATTGAAATGGCGTTGGGCAACTTGGTGGATAATGCCTTGAAGTTCACTCCGGCCGGCGGGCAGGTTGTTGTATCGCTTAACCGGCGCATGGATGAAACTGTGTTCGCCGTGCAGGATACCGGTGTTGGTATCGACCCGGACGACTTGCCGCGCATCTTCGATCGCTTCTATCGCAGTCGTGCAGCGCGCGGCGCCGGCAGTGGGCTGGGGCTGGCGATTGTCAAAAGCATCGCGCAGGCGCATCATGGCCGCGTGACGGTGACCAGCGAACCGGGCAAGGGCAGCCGCTTTGAGCTGATTGTGCCGTGTCCCTCCGCCGGCAGCTAGTGTGCGCAAGCACGAGAGGCCCACCTGTCCTTTACTCAGCGGCTGGGTGTGCTCTGGCGCAGCGCACTCTGCTCTCAGATGCTTCAATTGCCTGTTGCAATTCGGTCAACAACTGCTCCGCGTCAATCCCGTAGAGAGTGGCCGCCTCGCGGATCGTGTGAAATCGACCGATGTCGCATCCTACGCACACCATGCCGCGCCGCACGAATACTGTGGCAATCCCAGGCGTTTCACCGAGCGCTTCGTCTATGGACAAATCCAGAGAGAGCATAGCGGCACCCTCTTGAAAGAGGAGCCAGCATCATCGAGTACACGCATCGCTCGATGATGCCGGCCCGCATAGAGATTGATCAAACGGTCTATCGGATGGTTGTCCCAGAACCAGCGCCGGACCGAATCTGTCGGCTGAGGCGTTCGGCCTCCAGTTGGGCCTGGCGGGCGTAGTTGATCGCATCGGCCAAAATGCGGGCTGCCTCCTGCGGGCTGTGAAAGCCGGTGCTGTTTTCAGATGCCACGAAGTCCCAGCGCAAAGAAGCCTTGCGATGCAATTGCCGCGCCGCCTCCAGTTCGGCGTCGGTCGCGCCGGCTTCCTGAGCGGCCTTGATCGCGTCGATCGCATCGATCAGAGCAGCCTCGGCGCTGTGCAGCAGGCCGGCGGTGCGGTTTTGGATGGTGAGCACGCGGTCGCGCAGATCCGCTTCGCTTTGCTTGTGGCAGGTCTGACAAGCGTTGTTGAGGTTCGTGAGCGGGCTGCGTAGCCAGTGATCGGACACTTTCACCGACCCCTCGCGCACGTAGGGCATGTGGCAATCAGCGCAGGCCACGCCCGATGCAGCGTGCAGGCCGGTGCTGTACAACTCGAACTCCGGGTGCTGAATCTTGATCATCGGGGCGCCCGTTTCGGCGTGCACCCAGTCGCGGAAGCCGTACTCGTCGTAGTACTCGTTAATCTGATCGACGTTCAGCCCCTTCTCCCACGGGAAGGTGAGGATTTTGTTGTCCCCTAGGAAGTAATACTCTACGTGGCACTGCGCGCACACATACGAGCGCATCTCTTGACGGGTGGCCTGGGATACGTCGATGCCGCGCGCTTGCATTGCATTGAGGAAGGCCGGCCGGCTAATGCGCAGTTCCATCGTCTGCGCATCGTGGCAGTCATTGCACGACGTGCCCAGGTGCAGCGAATCCGAGATGACGTAGTACGGGCCTTTGTTGAACGCCTCCCATCCCATTTGTTTGATCAGCACCGGCGCCTCGGCAGCGTGGCAGTTGGCGCACGCGCCTGGCTGCTTGTCGCTCATGCGTTTGGTTTGCTTCTGATCGATCAGCCCGTAGTAGTGGCCGCGCTCTTCGTTGTAGTCTTTGCTGAACGGATTGCCAGCCCAAATGCGCTTCTTCTCTGGATTGCGTTCTAGCTTGCTGTATGGTACCGATCCACCGTAGGGCGTGCTGAGCGTGTCGTCTTTCGTCTTCATAAAGGCGTCGTACTGGCGTGGGAAGTTGCGCCCCCACACAGCCGGGTCGATTGTGTCTTCGGGGATGGGCGCGATCTGGGCCGGTGATAGAGCGGCCTCCATCTTGCGCTTCTCGATGTTGACCAGCAATGCGCCGATGCCGGCCATCACCACTGCGCCGAGGATAAATGCAACACCGACCAATGCGTATGAACGAATGGAGCGTTTGGATGATGGGGGTTGAGTAGATGCCATAGGCTCTCCTATCTCTCAGACGCCGGCGCTGCCGGCGATATGGGCTGGGCAGTTAACTAGTAATCATGGCCGACGCGGCTGTGACAGCGCAAACAATCCGTCGGTTCGGTTGATTCGGCATGGCTAATCTGGGCCGTCACCTCTGCATGGCAGTACAGGCAGTTGTGTTGGGCCACATCTCGGTTCAAGCTGGTGATTCGGATCGGGCGCGGATAGGTGTCCGTTGTGAACGCAATGCTATGATTGAAGCCGTTGAGAGCTTTTACAGCATATTTGGACAGGATCGAATTATGCGGCGTGTGACAGTCGTTGCACACGGCGACGGTCTTATGGCTGGACTTGCCCCAGGCGGCGTAGACATCGCGCATGACATGACAGTTGACGCAGGCGCGCGGGTCGTCCGAAAGGTAAGATGCGCCTTCAGCGTAGAAGAAGGTGTAGCCGCCCAGGCCGGCGATGCCGCCGGCTATGGCCGTGATCACCATCCAGCCCCACACCGGCAGTGCGCCGAACAGCCGGCGCAGGCCGGCGCGGTGCTCAGGGGGTGGTTGACCGACGAGTGCGCTCATGGATCGCTCCTGCGATTCATTTTCCTTTAAGCGTACACTCATCTTCCGGCTGGTCTTTGCGCTGGGTCAAATTGAGGATGATAGGTCGATATCGTTTTTGCATCTACTTGTATGGCAGCAGAAGTCGATGAAAACACGCGGGTCAAGACCAACTTGCATATCAGAAGGACTCCAAGCGTGGCCAACTTGCAAACACTAGAAGTTCCTGTCAAAGGCATGGACTGCTCTGAATGCACAGTTCACGTCCGGCAAGCGATTGCCAGGTTGCCCGGCGTGGAGTCGGTGGAGGTTCTGCTTGCTGCTGAAAAGGCGGTCGTTCGACTCGATCCGGCTCGAGTGGGTGTGTCTGCCATTCGCAAAGCTGTAGAAGAGGCGGGCTATTCGGTTCCCGACTCGGCTACGCCGCCCAGCGTCTCTCTGGGCAACTTTAACCGTCGAATGACGGTGTTGCTCGCCGTCGTGTTCAGCATCGTCCTGAGCATTGTCATTGCCGGCGAATGGCTCGGTTTGTTTGACAGGCTGAACGAACTCGTCCCGCTCCCTGCCGGCGTTGCCCTTGTCATCGTGGGCGGCTTGCCCGTCTTTCGCACTGTCGTGCAGGCTGCGCTCAAGCGACAAATCACCTCGCATACGCTGATGACGGTTGGTGTGATTGCAGCCCTGATCGTGGGCGAGTGGGTCGCCGCAGCGATTGTGGTGGTCTTCATGCGGGTGGGCGATTACGTGGAACGTTTTACCGCTGAAAGCGCCCGCCGCGCCGTCAAGGAACTCACCGCCCTGGCGCCGCAAACCGCGCGTGTAGAACGGGACGGCGCAGAAGTGGAAGTGCCGATCGCACAAGTCAACCTTGGCGAGATCGTCATCGTGCGCCCGGGCGAGAAGATTCCGGTGGATGGCGAAGTGGTTGCCGGCCATGCTACGGTTGACCAGGCGGCCATCACCGGCGAGTCGATGCCCGTTGAAGTTGCAGAGGGGTCGCATGTGTTCGCTGCCACCTTCGCCAAACTGGGGAGTCTGCGCGTGAAGGCGCTGCGTCTTGGCGCGGACACAACGTTCGGGCGCGTGATCAGAATGGTGGAAGAGGCGGAAGCCCATCGCGCCGATGTTCAACGGGTTGCGGACAAGTTCAGCGCGTACTATTTACCGGTAGTTGCCGGCATTGCGGCGCTCACATTTCTCATTCGTGGCGATGCGCTGGCTATGGCCGCTGTACTCGTGGTAGCCTGTTCCTGTTCCTTTGCCCTCGCTACGCCCGTAGCTGTGCTGGCAGCCATCGGCGCAAGCGCAAAACGCGGTTTGCTGATCAAAGGCGGCAAATATCTCGAAGCGTTAGCTCGTGCGGATGTCGTGCTGGTGGATAAAACCGGCACGCTCACCCTCGGTCAGCCGCACATCACCGATGTGATTGCGCTCAACGGCCTGTCATCGCCCGAAGTGCTCACTCTGGCAGCCTCTGCCGAACGCTACTCGGAACATCCGTTAGCCGAAGCCGTGCGCACCGCTGCCCGCGCGCGCACTCTGCCGCTGGCCGAACCACAAGACTTTGAAGCCATCCCTGGCATGGGCGTTCGAGCAAGGGTGAATGGGTATTCGGTTGAAGTGGGCAATCGTCGTCTGGTTTCAGCCTCAGAATCCCTGCCGCTGGCTCAACACCTGGAAGCACAGGGCAAAACACTGCTGTTTGTGGCGCTGGACGGTAAGCCTGCCGCTATTCTCGCCGTCGCCGATACGCTCCGCGCCGAAGTTCCTGCGGCGCTCGCCAAACTGCGCACACTCGGCATCAAGCAGATTGAACTGCTCACCGGTGATAATGAACGCACTGCTGCTGCGCTTGCCGAGAAGCTCGGCGTTCCCTATCGCGCCAATCTTCTGCCCGAACACAAGATTGAGGTCGTCAAGGACTATCAGGCTAGGGGGCATACGGTGGTCATGATTGGAGACGGCGTGAACGATGCGCCGGCGTTAGCGCAGGCGAATATCGGCATTGCGATGGGTGTAGCAGGCGCCGACATTGCTGCCGAAGCCGCCCACATTGCCCTGATGCGTGAAGACTGGATGCTGATACCGGATGCGCTGCGTGTTGCCCGTCGGACGATGGGTGTGGTCAAGATGAATATTGCCTTTACCGCGATCTACAACCTGGTCGGCCTGACACTGGCTGCGTTGGGTGTCTTGCCGCCTACTCTTGCAGCCGCAGCCCAGTCGCTGCCCGATTTGGGCATCCTCGCCAATTCTGCGCGGCTGCTGCGACAACACTAGCACTGCCCTTGTCGAACAAGCATCGCCGGCCCTGAGGCCTTTCTGGAGCTGAACCGGATTTGTCAATCTGTCCGCTCGGCCTACAATAGCCCCGGTTGAAATTTCACGCGCAATGCGCTTCCTGACGTGTGTAAGGCGCGTTGTGGCCCACCACACAATGAACGCTGGTTTGCAACTCACGCCGGCGCCACGCTGCCATGCGCGCTTGGCCCACGATGTCGGCATTACGATGCTGCCATCCCAATGCCGGCATTCTGATGCCGGTGCCTGCTGGAAGGCGCTGCGTCCATCTTCTTTCCTACACTTTGATTCTCGAAGGAGTCCTGAATGGATAGCACAATCTCCCCTGTCGTAGATCCAACCTACGATGTGATTCGTTCCGAATCGCGCGCGCTTGATGCGATCTTTCATCCCCACAATGTGGCGGTAATCGGCGCGACCGAAAATCCCGGCACCGTTGGTCGCACGGTTTTGTGGAACCTGATCAGCAGCCCGTTTGGCGGCACGGTCTATCCCGTCAATCCGAAGCGTCCCAGCGTGCTGGGCATTAAAGCGTATCCGACCATCCTGGATGTGCCGGACAAAGTTGACTTGGCGGTGATCGTAACGCCGGCAGTTGCTGCACCGGGTGTGATGGCTCAGTGTGTGGACGCCGGTGTGAAGGGCGTCATCATCATCTCCGCCGGCTTCAAAGAGACCGGGCCGGCCGGAGTTGAACTAGAGCGACAAGTGCTTGAACAGGCGCGGCGCGGCGGCATCCGTGTGATCGGCCCGAACTGTCTCGGCGTGATGAACTGTCACAACGGGCTGAATGCCACCTTTGCCACGACAATCGCTCGCCCCGGCAACATCGGCTTTATCAGCCAATCTGGTGCGCTCTGCACCGCTGTGCTGGACTGGTCGCTGCGCGAGAATGTCGGCTTCACCTCGTTCGTGTCGATTGGCTCGATGCTGGATGTAGGGTGGGGCGATCTGATTTACTACCTGGGTGACGATCCGCGCACCAACGCTATTGTCATTTATATGGAGACAATCGGTGACGCGCGCTCGTTTATCTCCGCAGCCCGCGAAGTCGCGTTGACCAAGCCCATCATCATCATTAAGCCGGGCCGCACCGAAGGCGCTGCCAAGGCGGCCGCCTCACATACCGGCTCGCTGACCGGCAGCGACGAAGTACTTGATACTGCGTTTAAACGCTGCGGTGTGTTGCGTGTCAATACCATTGCCGAGTTGTTCTACATGGCTGAAGTGCTGGCCAAACAGCCTCGTCCCCAAGGGCCGCATCTGACGATCGTCACCAACGCCGGCGGCCCCGGTGTGCTGGCCACCGACGCGCTCATCACCGGCGGCGGCGAACTGGCCGAGTTGTCAAAAGAAACCTATGACACGCTCAATTCGTTCTTGCCGCCCGCCTGGAGTCATAATAACCCCGTCGATATTTTAGGGGATGCACCTCCGGAGCGCTATGCTAAGTCGCTGGAGGTGTGTGCCAAAGACCCTAACAGCGATGGCATGTTGGTCATTCTGACCCCGCAGGCAATGACCGATCCCACGCAGACGGCCGAGGCGCTCAAGCCGTATGCGCAGAATCTGGGCAAGCCGGTGATCGCCAGTTGGATGGGTGGCGCGGATGTGGCAGCCGGCGAGGCTATCCTCAACCGCGCTAACATTCCCACCTTCGCTTATCCAGACACGGCCGCTCGGATGTTCGATTACATGTGGCAATACACGCGCAACTTGCAAACGTTGTACGAAACGCCGCGCACACAGCTCGATCTGACCGAGGATGCCCCCGATCGCGCTTTGGCCGAGCAGATCATTGCTAAGGCGCGCAACGCCGGCCGCACCATTTTGACCGAATATGAATCGAAGACGTTGCTGAAGGCCTATCACATCCCCACCGTCGAAACCATCGTTGCAACGAGTGAAGATGATGCAGTAAAGGCGGCTGATCAGATCGGCTATCCGGTTGTGCTCAAGCTCAACTCGGAGACGATCACCCACAAGACGGATGTGGGCGGCGTGCAACTCAACTTGCGGGACGCCGAGGCAGTGCGCCGGGCTTACAACCAGATTCAGGCCTCGGTCAGCGAGAAAGCCGGCCCGGAACATTTCGGCGGCGTGACCGTGCAGCCCATGATTAAGCTAGACGGCTACGAGGTCATCGTGGGCAGCAGCATCGACCCACAGTTCGGGCCGGTGTTGCTATTCGGCTCCGGCGGGCAACTGGTTGAGGTGTACAAGGACAGCGCCCTAGCTCTGCCGCCGTTGACGACGACCCTGGCGCGGCACATGATGGAGCAAACGAAAATCTTCACGGCGCTCAAGGGCGTGCGCGGCCGCAAGCCGGTCGATTTGGAAGCCTTGGAACGGTTGTTAGTGCAGTTTGGCACGTTGGTTGCTGAGCAAGATTGGATCCGCGAAATCGACATCAATCCTCTGTTGGCTTCACCTGAACGGTTGGTGGCGCTCGATGCGCGCGTGGTGTTGTATGCGAAGGACACACCACCCGAAAAGCGGCATAAGCTGTCGATCCGCCCCTATCCGTCGCAATATATGAGCACCGCAACGTGCGTCGATGGCTTGCCGTTCACCATCCGCCCGATTCTGCCGGAGGACGAACCACTGATGGTCAAGTTCCACGAGACGTTGTCTGATCGAAGCGTGTACATGCGCTACTTGGCCCCCTTTGGCTTGAGCCAGCGTGTATCGCATGAGCGACTGTCACGGCTGTGTTTCATTGACTACGACCGCGAAATTGCGCTTGTTGCGGAGCACGCTCACGCGCGCACCGGCGAGCGCGAGATCATGGCGGTGGGACGCATTAGCCGTCTGCGATATACCAACGATGCGCGCTTTACTATGCTTGTCAGCGACGTGTACCAATGTCGAGGCATTGGCACTGCTTTGCTCAGCCGCATGATCGACGTAGCCCGCCAAGAGAAGATCAATCGGTTGATCGGCGTGATTTCTGTTGAGAATGAGGCTATGCAACGTCTCTGTCGCAAGCTCGGGTTTGCGTTGCACGGCATGGAAGATAAAAAACTGATTCGCGCCGAACTTGCACTGGGATGACGACGAGAGGCACGCTGGTTTGTTGAACGGTTCGCTCCCCTAAGCCTAGAGAGCGATTAGAAGCCCGACACATTGCTGCCGGGCTTCTAAGTTCATGGCGTACAATTTGCATCGTCACACAAACGGTGGGCCTAACCGCTGCTTGATGATTTAGAGGTGCGAGGAGAGAGACGATGAAATTGTCGATTCCCTGGCTGCGACGCAAGACAGAAGACGAAACTGGTGATCTACTCAATCGAATCGATCCCTCGCGGGCTGGTGAAGCAATCACAACCAGTCACGCCGGCCAGGATGTAGTCATCGGCAAGTATCTCGAATGGTGGGCGGATACCGTGATGGCGCATGCCCAGACAGAGCTGCTGATTGGTACGCAGAATATTGTGGTCTTTGCCACGGCAAGCGGGGGCCGCCAGGCCGTATTGTTCCGCATCATGAACATGATCAACGCCCGCTTCATGGCTACTCGCCACGCCGCGGTCTATGTGAATTTAAGCGAACTGGCCTCAACTTCTACGGTGTACAACTGGACATCCATTGAAGGGCTGTATCGCGGGTTGGTGATGGCCCCGCTCAATTGGGGCAAAATGCAATGGCGGCTGAAGATGGATCGTAAGTTGGCCCAGATCGAGGCGCAGTTAGAGGAGCACCTTAAAGTTCAAGCCGCCAAGCTCGACTTGATGAAGGTGCGCAGCGCTGTATATGCCTGGATGGACCGTTTAGGTATTCGGCATTTGTCTTTGTTTATGGATGACGTATCCGGCCTGTCAGCCGACTTGACACCGGTTCTGCTACGCATGGCACTCGATACGGTCCCGCGTGGCAGCCGTGTTACGCTCAAACTGGCCGGCAGCAAAGAGTCGTTCAAGCTTCAGGAGCGCAGTAAGAAAGATGGCGTCGTTGGGTTGCAGCTCAACCACGATGTGTTGGTTGGCTTTGATCTAGAGGAGCTACTGCGCAGCCGGCCAATTGCCGCGCATCCATCCTCAGAGGCAGAAGTTGTCCAACAAGAAGCTGATTCGTATCTTGGCCCGCCGGCTGATGTGCCAGCACTAGCTGTCGATCCGCGCCAGCTTTTCCTCGC
>JANWVJ010000061.1 GCA_025056895.1 Thermoflexales bacterium | reverse complement strand
ACGATGTATTCCTTGATGAGCGCGTCCACATATACCGACTTCAACAACTCTTGCATCTGCAACAGTTCGCCCGTGCTTGTGACTTGAGCGATGTCTTCGATCGGGTGATGGTATTGCTGGGCATCGAGAATGGCGATCAACTGATCGGGTGGGGGGTAGCCTAATGAGATGCGCATCAGGAAGCGATCAAGCTGTGCTTCGGGCAGCGGAAAGGTGCCCTCATACTCGATGGGGTTCTGCGTTGCCAACACAAGGAACGGCGCTTGAAGCGTATGTGTCACGCCGTCCACGGTCACTTGGCGTTCTTCCATCGCTTCGAGCAACGCCGCTTGGGTTTTCGGTGTGGCGCGATTGATCTCATCGGCCAGCACAATTTGGGCCATGATCGGGCCAGGTCGAAACTCGAATTCGCCGGTTTTTTGGTTGTAGATAGACGTGCCGGTGACATCAGCCGGCAACATGTCCGGTGTGAACTGAATGCGTTTGAAGATTCCGCCGATCGATTTGGCCAACGCCTTAGCCAGCATCGTCTTGCCAACGCCCGGCACATCTTCAATCAACAGATGGCCCTGACACAATAAGCAGATGACGGTCAGTTCGACCGTCTCGCGCTTGCCAAAAATGACCTTTTCAACATTGGAGATAAGCCGGTTGGAGAAATCCCGTATTGCTCGCATGTGTATCTGATTCTGACGTGGCGCGCCGGCCGATGGCGCTACCAACGCGCGAGGATGTTACCATAGCCGCACGCCCCACTGCGTGTCTTGTATCGATCATCTTGGCCGGCAAGATAGAATGCGCGCCATGATGCATCTAACCAACAAAGTCGCCCTCATCACCGGCGCCGGCTCCGGCATCGGCAAAGCATCCGCATTGCTGTTTGCCACCGCTGGCGCGAAAGTCGCCGCTCTCAGTCGCACCGCAAGTGAAGTGCACCGTACTGCAGAGGAGATCCGCCAGGCCGGCGGCGAATCACTTGCCCTCACGGCCGACATCGCCGATTTCGATCAGATGGCTGCTGCCTTCCGGAAGATCATGGAACACTGGGGCCGGCTGGACATCGTGTTCGCGAATGCCGGGATCAACGGTGTGTGGACCAAAATCGAAGACCTGGCGCTCGAAGAGTGGAATCACACCATCCATGTCAATTTGACCGGCACATTCATCGCGCTCAAGCTGGCCGTGCCGCTCATCAAGCAACACGGGCAGGGCGGTTCAATCATCGTCTGCTCGTCGGTCAACGGCACGCGCGTGTTTAGCAATGTCGGCGCAACGGCCTATTCGTGCACAAAGGCTGCTCAGGTAGCGATGACCAAAATGCTGGCCTTGGAGCTGGCTCCCAGCCGCATCCGCGTCAACGTCATTTGCCCCGGCGCTATCTACACAGACATCCGCGACAACACCGAGTACCGTAACCTGGAGCGCCGCAAGAATGTTTACGTGCCCCTGACCGGCAAGCCCGGCTCGGCAGAACAGGTGGCGCAACTAGCTTTGTTCCTGGCCTCTGACGCCGCCAGCCACATCTCCGGCACCGAAGTTTGGATTGACGGCGCCGAGTCGCTGGTGCAGGGCTTCTGAAGCATCTAGAGTTCAATCACTCATCACCGCGCATTCACCACTCATCCCTCGGACACAGACCCATGAACACTTCAAACCCACTTTCCCATCCGCAAGTCGAGCAGCGGGTAAACGAGCTGCTCGCTCGTATGACGCTTGAAGAAAAGGTCGGCCAGATGAATCAGGAATTGCCCCTCGCGCCGCCCCAACTGGACGCTGTGCGCGCTGGACGAATCGGCTCGTTCATCACGGAAGTGAGTGCGCTGGCCGGCGCGGGCGTCGATCCAAGTCCCGCTGTGCGCGCCGAAATCTGCAACGACTTACAGCGCGTCGCCGTGACTGAATCACGACTGGGCATCCCGCTCTTGTTCGGTCGCGATGTGATTCATGGCTATCGCACGATTTTCCCCATTCCACTGGGTATGGCTGCAACCTGGAATCCGGAGCGCGTTGAACAAGCGGCGTCTGTTGCCGCTATGGAAGCGGCCGCGGCCGGCATCAAATGGACCTTTGCCCCGATGCTTGATATCGCCCGTGACCCGCGCTGGGGTCGCATTGCCGAGGGGCCTGGCGAAGACCCCTTCCTCGGCAGCGCCTTGGCGCGCGCGATGGTGCGCGGATTCCAAGGCGACAACCTCTCCAGACCCGACAAGTTGGCCGCGTGCGCCAAGCACTATGCCGGCTATGGCGCAGCCGAAGGTGGGCGCGATTACAACTTCGTGGATATCTCCATGCGCACGCTGCGCGACGTGTATCTGCCGCCATTTCGTGCGGCAGTAGATGCCGGCGCAGCCACCCTCATGTCCGGCTTTCACGACTATAGTGGTGTGCCCGTAGCAGCCAATCGCACCTTGCTGACCGATGTTCTGCGCGAAGAGTGGGGCTTTCAAGGTTTTGTCGTCAGTGACTGGAACGCCGTTCACGAGCTGGTGGTGCATGGCATCGCCGCCGACGACGGGGATGCAGCAGTAAAGGCGACAACCGCCGGCGTTGATATGGATATGATCGCCGGCGCTTACGTCAACCAACTCGCCCAACAGGTGCGCAGTGGGCGCCTATCAATCGACGTGGTTGATCAAGCCGTGCGCCGCATCTTGCGGGTGAAGCTTGCCGCCGGCTTGTTCGATCATCCCTACACCGATCCCCAGCGCGCTGCGCGCGTCATCCTGACGCCAGATCATCGCGCTTTGGCGCGCCAGCTCGCGCACGAGTCGTGCGTATTGTTAAAAAACGAAAACAACCTGCTGCCGCTGCGCCCAGAAGGGCCTTTTAAGCGTATCGCAGTGTTCGGCCCATTCGCTCAGGCGCGCGGGGAACTGTTCGGTACTTGGACCCTCGATGGTCGGGCCGAGGACGTCACCTCGATTGCGGACGCATTGCGCGAGACCGCTCCTACGCCTTTTGAGATCCTCTGTCTTTCTGACAAGCCCGACGAGTCGCTCTATCACACATTGATGGGCGTGGATTTGGCTGTGCTGGTGGTGGGCGAGCATCCCCGGCGAAGCGGCGAGGCCGCCAGCGTTTCGAATCTTGAACTGCCGGCCGGACAGCGGCAGATGATCGAATCGATTCACGACGCGGGTGTGCCGATTGTGTTAATCGTGCTGGCCGGCCGGCCACTGGCCATCAAGCGCGAAGTTGACCTGGCCCACGCCGTGTTGTATGCCTGGCATCCCGGCGTGGAAGGTGGCTATGCCGTTGCGGATCTGCTGTTCGGGCGCGCCGTGCCGAGCGGACGCCTGCCGGTGACCATGCCTCGCGCCACAGGTCAAGTCCCCATCTACTACAACCACCGCAACACAGGCCGGCCGGCTGCGAATCGCGGCGATTCGTCGCGTTACATCGATTTGCCGATCGGCCCGCTGTTCCCGTTTGGCTTTGGTTTAAGCTACACCACGTTCAGGTACTCAGACATGCGGATTGTGCAGAATGGGCGAACTGTGCACATCAGCGCGCAAGTCACCAACACCGGTGCGATCGCCGCAGTTGAAACTGCACAGTTGTATGTGCGCGATGTGGTTGCTTCGCTCACGCGGCCGGTTAAAGAATTGAAAGGCTTCTGCAAGCTGTTCTTGCAGCCAGGCGAAACCCAAACGGCGCACTTCACTTTGTCCGAAGAGGATTTAACGTTCACCGGCCTGGACGATCGGCCCGTCTTTGAGCCGGGCGTCTTTCATGTCTGGGTTGGCGCGCACAGCGCGAGTGGGCTGCAAGGCACGTTCGAGCTGTAGAGTGAAACGCGCCGGCCGATCGGCCAATCAAGTGCGCTTGTCCGAACAGTGTTTCTGCGATATGATTGCGCCTCGCTTCCGGCCGCGCCGGCTTCCGGGCCGCCCGCAGCCGAGCGGGCAGGGCATGTTCTCGCTGCCCAAACTTGTGAGCACGAGAGGATCGCTATGAAAGTATTGCTAACTCAGGATGTGTATAACCTTGGCCGAGCCGGCGAAGTGAAAACAGTGGCCGATGGGTATGGCCGAAATTATCTGTTGCCGCGTGGCCTGGCTGTCTTGGCTACCCCAGGCGCCGTCAAGCGCGCCGATGCCATCAAAGCTGCTGCCTTGCGCCGCCGCGCCCAGGAGCAATCCGACTTGGAAGCTACGGCACAGATACTGAACGGCGCAACGCTCACCTTTGCTGCGCGCACTGGTGAGAAGGGCAAGCTGTATGGCTCGATCACTACGGCGCAGATCGCCGACAAGATCAGCGCCTTGTTGGGAAAGGAGTTTGATCGGCGCAAGATCGCTTTGCGTGAGCCAATTCGCACGGTAGGTAGCTACGCTGTCACCGTGCGCTTGGCTGCTGACGTTGCGCCGGTGGTGAATGTGGTCGTCGTGCAAGAAGGCGCCGCTGGCGGCGCAGAATCCACTTCCCCTTCGGCGGAAGCCAAAGCTGAACCGCAGGCTGAAGGCGCCGTGGAAAGCGCTTCCTAAACGCCGATCCTGAAGAGGACACACTTTGCCAGAAGGGCCCGGCCTACCCTGCGCCGGGCCTTTTGTTTTGATCGCTACTTCAGCGGGCCAAGCGCCGTGATTGCCGCGCGAATATCCTCCTCGTTGTTAAAGCCATGGATACCGAAGCGCACGTAGCCGCTACGGATGCTGTGAACAATGCCGGCAGCGCTGAGCCGTTGTGATGCCTGAGCAACGCCGGCAGGGTCAGAGGTAGTGAAAGACACAATTGCCGAGCGATGCCCGCAGTCGCGCGGCACAAATGGATGGTAACCGAGCCGCTCCAGCTCGTACAACAGGGCGTCGCTCAAATAAAGCGTCCATTCGTGAATCGCGGCAATGTCTAGCGAGAGCAATACGCTGATACTGGCGCTGAGGCCGGCTAGGCCGATGGCGTTGGGCACGCCCAGTTCGAATCGCCGCGCGTCGGGCTGAAAAGTCAGGTTGTAGTCGAGGTAGTTTTCGGCGTCGATCACGCTGAGCGCGCCGGCGAACGGGGGCGCCAGCTCATTTAGGCGCTCACGGTTAACGTAGAGAAAGCCGGCTCCCATCGGGCCCAGCATCCACTTGTGACCGCCGGACGCCAAGGCGTCAATCTGAGCAGCCTTTACGTCCAAGGGCGCAGCGCCCAGGGACTGAATGCCGTCCACAATCAGCCAGGCGCCGCGCGCCTTGCACCATGCGCCGATGGCTTTCAGATCGTTGCTGAAGCCGCTGACAAACTCGACACTGCTGACAGCTACGGCGCGCGTCCGTGCATCAGCATGGCGTTCGAGCAGGTCGAGGGTCAAGCCGCCGCCGTCGTGCGGCACGATGCGCGCTTCGATACCGCGCAAACGCGCCAGGTTCATGAAGGGGTACACCACGGCGGGATATTCCTGGTCGCACATCAACACATTGTCGCCGGCTTGCAGCGGCAAAGCGTGGGCAATCACGTTCATGCCTTCAGCGGTGTTCGGCATGAAGGCAATCTCATCTGGTGCAGCGTTGATCAGTCGAGCAATGTTCTCGCGCGCCGCGCTCAAAATCGCCCAAAATTCTCTGGACAGGCGGTTTGGTTCGGCCAGCATATCGGCGACGTGGGCCACTGCGTGACGAGTGGCGTCCGGCCAAGGGCCGATAGCACACGTGTTGAGATAGATGCACGATTGCACAGCAGGGATTTGCCGACGCAGCGCGTTTAGATCGTATTGTGGGCGCATAGAACTCCTCGGCGGCGATTATAGAGGTGCCCCATCGCGCGATGTCCCTGGCTGGCTTTACAATACTCACCACTTTTCACGCGACACGTAGTTTGACATGGACAGTGCTCTTCAAACCTTCATCGATCAGCAAGTTGCCGAGTTTGCCCCGCGCCTGACACGGGCGAATGGATTGCAATGGTTGGTTGCCACCACCAGCCGGCCTGAATACGAACAAGCCTGGGCGTCTGAAATGCTCGCCATACGCCGCCTGGCAGCCGAGCCGGCGCGCTACCATATCTTGACGCGACTGATGACGGAGACGTTAGATGCGCCTCTGCTCCTAGCGCGCCAGGCCCGTCTGTTGCACAACTTTCTGCGCGGCAACCAAATCGCTCCTGATCTGATCGATCGCATTACTGAAATCGAGACGCGCGTACAGAGCACCTTCAACCAGTTCCGCGCTACGCTGGCTGGCCGCGCGGTCAGCGACAATGACCTGCGCACCGTGCTCCGTCGGTCAGACGATGCTGCTGAACGACGTGAGGCTTGGGAAGCCAGCAAGCAGATCGGCGCCCAGGTGGCCGAGGACGTGCGCGAGCTGGCGCGGCTGCGCAATCAGGCTGCCCGACAAGCCGGCTTCGACAATTTCTACACCATGCAGCTCGAGCTGGACGAATTAGATGAACAAGATCTGTTCAGCCTGTTCGAAGCTCTGAAGGCCGGCACAGACCCGCTGTGGCAGGCATATAAGACTGAACTGGATCGCACCCTGGCGACCCGCTTTGGGATTGACATGGAGGATGTGCGGCCCTGGCACTATGCTGATCCGTTCTTTCAAGAAGGCCAGCCTTCCGAAGTGAATCTCGACTCCTACTTTGCCGATAAGAATCTCGAAGACTTGACCCGCGCCTACTACTCGGCGATTGGCATGGATGTTGACGATGTGTTGGCGCGCAGCGATTTATACGAACGTCCGGGCAAGCAACAACATGCCTTTTGCATTCACATCGACCGGCAAGGAGATGTGCGGGTGTTGTGCAACAACCGGCCAAATGAGCAATGGGCCGGCACGATGCTGCATGAGTTCGGCCATGCGGTGTACGACAAGTACATCGATCGAGATCTGCCGTTTCTGTTGCGTGCGCCGGCCCATACGTTGACCACCGAAGCCATCGCCATCTTAGGCGGCAATCTGATTCATGACAGTGCATGGCTGGCGCACTATGCCGGCGTGCCGTTTTCCGAAGCGCGCCGTCTAGAGGATTCGTTGCAACAGGCTGCTCGCAATGCTGCCTTGATCTTTGCACGCTGGGTGTTTGTGATGAGCCACTTCGAGCGCGCGTTGTATCGTGACCCAGAGCAAGATTTGAATGCGTTGTGGTGGGACATGGTGGAACACTTTCAGGGAGTGCACCGGCCGGATCAACGCAACGCCCCTGACTGGGCGGCCAAGATTCACATTGCCACGGCGCCGGTTTATTATCACAACTACTTGCTCGGCGCGATGATCGCCGCCCAACTGCTCGATCACATCCTGGCTGTCGTGGTCAACGGATCGCGCGAGCGGTATGTGTCCGATCCTCGCATAGGCGCTTATCTGATCGACCGTGCTTTTCGGCCGGGCAGTCGGCACGACTGGCGCGGTTGGCTGCGCGAAGTCACCGGCCAAGACCTGAGCGCCGCCGGCTACATTCGCTGGTTGAGCGGAGCCACGGCATGATCCTGCAAGACGGTTGGGTGCGTGTGGCCGCTGCACAATTCAGCCCGCGCCTGGGAGACATTCCTTATAACCTGGCACAGATCACCGCCTGGTTGGAGCGCGCTGTTGAGGGCGGCGCGGATTTGACCGTCTTTCCAGAGTGCGCCCTGACCGGCTATGTGGTCAGTTCAGGCGCAGAAGCGCGCGCCTTGGCTCAGCCGCTGGATGGAGAGGCGATCCGCGCCCTCATTGCCCTTTCTGCGGCGCGTCAGACGCACTGTGTCATCGGTACGTTGCTGGCTCAGGAAGAGCGCGTGTACAACGCAGCGCTGTTGATCGGCCCGCTCGGCCTGATCGGCTTGTATCACAAAGCGCATTTGCCGTTCT
Organism: Thermoflexales bacterium; assembly: GCA_025056895.1. Taxonomy (GTDB): domain Bacteria; phylum Chloroflexota; class Anaerolineae; order J036; family Brachytrichaceae; genus Roseilinea. The sequence continues at coordinate 9,215 of JANWVJ010000061.1, read as the reverse complement.
GCGGCGCGGATCGCTATATCGAGCGGGGCGACGCCGGCTTTCACGTGTTCGACACACAGTTGGGCCGGATCGGGTTGTTGATCTGCTACGACCTGCGATTCCCTGAGGCAGCGCGCACGCTGGCCTTACGCGGCGCAGATATGATCGCCCTGCCCACCAACTGGCCGACGGGCGCAGAAACGGCGCCGGAGTTCATGGCGCGGGCGCGCGCATTCGAGAACCGTGTGTTTGTGATTGCCTGCAATCGTGTAGGAGTAGAGCGCGGTGTGCGCTTTATCGGACGCAGTTGTATCGTTTCCCCTGCCGGCCGGCATCTGGCCGATGCTTCTCCAGAAGCAGAGGAGATCATCTTCGCCGACATCAAGCCGGCTCAAGCGCGCGCCAAACGATTGATCGTCACGCCGGGTGAGTTCGAGATGGATTTCTTCGGTGATCGCCGACCGGAGTTATATGACTGACCGGGCCGAGTTGAGTGTATTGCATAAGCGAAGGCATTGCCCTCGCCCATCCTGCCGTTTTGATGAAAGCTCGCCCCCGCCAGCTTGATTGTGCCTTGCGGGGAAGTGCGTCTGTGCACCGGTCGCTCGCTATAATCCGATCAGAACAAAACGATGCATCAGCCGATTTCCGACCGGACACGATGAAACTCTCTCCATCGATCTACACGGCCGATTTTGGCCGGCTAGGCGAGCAAATCCGAGAGGCGGAAGCCGCCGGCGTGGACTGGATTCACCTGGACATCATGGATGGCCGCTTTGTGCCGAACATCACGTTTGGCCCGCTTGTGGCGGCTGCCGTGCGCCGTTACACACGCCTGCCCTGTGAGGCGCACCTGATGATCCTCGAACCGGAACGTTACTTTGCCGATTTCAAGCAAGCCGGCGTATCTCGGCTGATTGTGCATGTCGAGACCTGCCCGCATCTCTATTCCACCATCCAGACCCTGCGTCAGATGGATGTGCAAGTAGGCATTACCCTAAATCCGCTGACGCCGCTGTGCATGATTGAAGAAGCGCTGCCCCTGGTTGATTTGGTGCTGGTGATGACGGTGGAACCTGGATTCGGCGGGCAACGCTACATTCCCTCGTCCACTCAGCGTATCGCCGCTGTGCGGCAGATGCTCGACCGAGTTGGCTCATCCGCCGAGTTGGAAGTGGACGGCGGCATCAATATTCACACGATTTGCGATGTGCGCGATGCCGGCGCAACCATCGCCGTGGTGGGGTCGGCCGTATTCAACGACAAGTACAGCGTGGCAGAAAGCGTTAACATGTTGCGGGCAGCAGCGCGTCGTTGCTCAAACGAAGATGACCAGGCGCCGCTATCTTAGCCCTAGCGGCCAGAAGTAGCCACATGGATCGCTCGCCGGCCGAAGTGATATGCAACAGCCGCGAGCGCCAGGTAAGCCAAGCCGGTGAGCGTAAACGCAAGCCGGCCCCGCTCAAACAGCCCGTCGATGATTTGGTAGCCTCCTAGCCCAACATACATCAGCGCTATCACTGCCCAGCCATACACCAGGCGGGTGCTTTGCCATATGCCTAGAATGGTGGCCGATCCTCCCACAATGATCCCTGTGTTCAGGCTGAACAAGACTGCTGCTCTGACGCGCACCGAGCTGGCGCTCATATCCAGCATGGACGCGCTGAATGCGGGGTTGATCAACAGTTGAATAGCGTCGGAGATGCCGCTGACGCCGAGATAAATAAATGTCCCGAACGCCAGTGTGGTTAACACGCGCTGGGGGAATTTGGATTGCAACAGATGAGCGAAGATCGCTCGCAACATATCGAGGCCAGGCACACTCCTCGCACCCATTGAGCGCAAGCCGGCTGGCAGATAGCTCCGGCTTGCGCTCTGCGTCTAACCTTACTCAGATCAAGCGTGCGCTTTCAAGGCGAGGGGGGCTGCCCTCGGCGCAAGTGCTTGAACAACCGGCAGTCACGTGCTCAGTTGAGCAAAGGTGTTCTTCAAGGCCGGGTACAGCTCGCGGTAGCGGGCATACATGTCGGCGTACCGGTTGCGCACGGCTGAATCTCGAGTCGGTTCAACGCGGGTGGTCACCTTTAACGTGGCGTCACAAGCTTCGCGCGCAGTGCGCCAAATTCCTATTCCCACGCCGGCCAACAGCGCCACCCCAAACGCAGCGCCCTCCGCCGAGTTGATCAGCGTGATCTCCGTCTGGAACACGTCGGCCATCAACTGGCGCCAGAAGGCGCTGCGTGCGCCGCCACCGACTGCGCGCACCTCGTGAATGGGGATGCCCAGGCCGCGCACCAAAGCCAGCGAGTCCGCCAGACCAAAGGTAATGCCTTCCACCACGGCGCGGGTGAGATGGGCTTGGGTGTGCCGGATGGTCAGGCCGACGAACGCGCCGCGCGCCAAAGGGTCGGGGTAGGGGCAGCGCTCACCGGTGAGATAGGGCAGGAAGAGCAACCCCTCCGCGCCGGCCGGTACGTGTGCCGCTTGGGCCAGCATGATGTCGTAGGGGTCGGTGTCGCTGCCGAGCGTGCGCCGGCCGGTCAGAGCGGGATCGCCATACGCGATGACATCGCGATGCCAACGCAAACTGCCGCCGGCGGATAGCATCACGCCCATCACATGCCACATCTGGGGCAGGGCATGGCAGAAAGCATGCACATTGCCTTCCGGTTCCATCACGAAATGCTCGGACGAAGCAAATACGACGCCAGAGGTGCCGATGCTGGCCGACACAACCCCTTCACGCACGATGCCGTTGCCCACCGCTGCGGCAGCGTTGTCGCCGCCGCCGCCGACGATCGGCGTGCCGGCTTGCAGACCCAGTTCCTGCGCTGCGGACTGTGAAACGCTTGCTGTGACCTCGTGCGACTCGGCGCAGCGCGGCATCCAGGCGCGCGGAATGTCCAAGATGCGCAGCATCTCATCCGACCAGGTTCGGTTGCGCACGTCGAAGACGGACATGCCGCTGGCGTCGCTGACTTCGGTGGCAAACTCACCGCTTAGTTTGTAGCGGATGTAGTCTTTGGGCAGCAACACATGTGCCACGCGCGCATATATGTCTGGCTCGTTCTCACGCACCCAGAGAAGCTTGGGCGCGGTGAAGCCGGGTAGGACGACATTGGCAGTCAGTTCAAGCACGCGCTGCTTGCCGCCGGCCAGTTGCGTGATGGTTTCACACTGTGGGCCGGTGCGCTGATCGTTCCACAGAATGGCCGGTCGCAATACCTGGCCTTCTTTATCGAGCAGGGTCAAGCCGTGCATCTGGCCGCTGAGACCGATGCCGCGCACGTCGGCGGCGGACAAGCCGGCTTTGGCCATCACAGCGCGCACGGCCTCGCCTGTGCCGCGCCACCAGTCGGCTGGGTCTTGCTCACTCCACAGCGGCTTGGGCGCACTCAGTGGATATTCCACCGTTGCGCTGGCAAGCGGAGTCCCTTGTTCATCAATCAACAGCGCTTTGACACTGGATGTACCGAGATCGATGCCGAGTAGTGCCATCGGTTGCTCCTGTTTGGGCTACAGTCAGTTTGTGAGCTGAATTGTCGTTGAAAGTGGAGCGGGGCGCAATCGGATCACAAGCCAAAGCCGTACACGGTCACTTGGGCGCGCCCGCCGAACAAAGCCACCAGGAGTAACGTGGCAGCGTAGATCAGCACAGCGCCGCGATCGTCGCGGCCTTTGGTGAAAGCGAAGGCAGCCGGCACGCTCAGCACCACCAACACGCCATACAAATAATGCACAGCTCGCACCGCGACGCCCAAGCCCATAAACACCATCACCAGCCCGACCAGCGCCTGCGCCAAGCCCAAGATCGGGCTGAGCCAGATGGCGCCCCAAAAATTGCCGTCCATTCCTTCGCCGCGCAGATATTTTAAGAATCCCCACGCACCGAGGATCAGGTTGAATAACACCACCGTTGTCGCAACGCTGGCGTGAATTTGCGGAATGCTCATCCTCTTTACCCATTCTTACCCATTCGCAGCCGAGTTGTATTGCACCAAACGCGCCCAGTTTATTCGATAGCCATTACAGAAATCTCGCAACAGCTCTTCTACAAACTGATCCCGCACGCGGGCAAATGCTTCAAGGAACTGCTGATTCTTTTCTTTAGCTCGATAGCCAAGCGGCTCGATTATTTTCAAATAGAAATCATCTTGGCCGGTGATAAACGTCCAGAATTGTTGGCCGCAATATTTGTAGTAATCACCCTTGTCTGGCTGTTCATCGCGACCATAGCAGCAACCATTGATAGCCACGACCTGACTGTGAGGATTGTTTGTTCGGTGAATCCTCTTCGCACGTTTGAAGTCATCACGCAATTTTTCTAGTTGTCGGCTGTTTGCCCAGTTTGGTCCGGACTTCACTGCTACGAGATAGAGAATTCCCTCTCTTTCAAATTCGATATCAATCCCTGGAACAGCCGATTTGCGACCACCTACTGTGCGGCTGCAGACAAATATGGCAAGCCCTTCTAGAAATTCACCAAAGAGGGTTTCTTCTTGGGAGGAAAGGTGCGCTTCCAGGAGTTGCTGCACCAGCCCTTCAGGCGTTAGATCCTTAGCCCTGAACAGGTAAGGATTCTTTCGTTTCAAAACTGCCTTCAACCTTAGATTCGCCAGTTTAGCCAAACGACGGGTATGGAAGCTTCCGATGTGGTTTTCAACGTATTCGGAGACTTCCTCAGCAAGATTGATCGGGTGCATATTCTGTCTTGACCTCCAGGAGCAGAGCTGGAAGAGACTCGACGCGCCGGCGGGCAAGCTCGTAGTGCTCCGGCAATAGCTCGATCCCGATAGCATTTCTGCCCAGTCGGTTTGCCGCGCAAACTGTCGTGCCGGATCCCATAAACGGATCGAGCACCCAATCGCCTTCCACAGTGAATAATTTGATGAACCACTCGGGTAGCTCTTCGGGGAAGACCGCGCTATGATTTTTGTTGGAACATTCGGTCGCCATGTGCAGCACGTTGTCAGGATAGGCCATCTCGCGCCGCAACCAGTTTGATATGTTCTTGCCGAACCCGCTGCCGACTTTGGACACATCTCGAATTTTGTCTGTCTCGCTTAGCTTCTTGAGGCGAGATTTGGCCCAATCGCCCATCGGCACCATCACTGCTTCCTGATACATGTTGAACTTGCGTGACTTGTTGAATTGCAGCAAGCGTTCCCACGCATCACGGAATCGATTCGGCCACTTGCCGGGGTAGCTGTTTTTCTTGTGCCAGATAAATTCCTCCGTCCATAGCCAACCCTGCCGTCGCATGGCTAGAATCAGTTCAAGCACGTAGGTGTGTCGCTCGCCGTTGACCACCTTCTCTTTGATGTTCAAAATGAACGTGCCGGTTGGCTTTAACACGCGCAACAACTCGGCGCTGATCGGCAGAAACCACTCTACATACTCGTCCGGGCGGATGCCGCCGTATGTATTGGCCCGGCTGTCGGCATACGGCGGGGAAGTGACGACGAGATCGACGCTATCGCTCTCGATTTCTTTGAGTCTCTGGCGGCAGTCGCCGAGCACCAGGCGAATTTCTGGTCGAGGCATATGCACGATTCCTCACAGAGCAACAACGCCGGTCAGATCATACTCCAGCGCGCCGGTGATTTTGACCGTCGTCATGCGGCCGGCGGGGATTTCGCCTTCGATCAACACCAGGCCGTCCACTTCCGGCGCATCGCGGTACGTGCGACCGAATGAAAGGTGGTTGTCATACCCTTCGACCAAAGCGGTCAGGGTGCGGCCCACAAACTGCTGGTTGCGCATCAGCGAGATGCGCTGTTGCCGGCGCATCAGGGCGTCGCGGCGGGCTTCTTTAGTTTCTTCATCCACTTGCCCTGCTAACAACGCCGAGGGCGTGCCCGGCTCGAACGAATAGGTGAACACGCCCACCCGATCAAACTGCATCTCTTCCACAAACTCCATCAGCGTCTGAAACTCGGCTTCGGTCTCGCCGGGGAAGCCGACGATGAAGGTGGTGCGCACACACAGATCGGGCATGGCGGTGCGCATCTTACCAATCGTGCGGTACACCCAGTCTATGTTGGCCGGCCGGCGCATGCGGCGCAGTGTGTCTGGGTGGGCATGTTGCAATGGGATATCCAGATAATGGCAAATTTGCGGATGGGTGGCCATGGTTTCGATCAGCCGATCGGTGACTGCGCCGGGGTAGGCGTACATCAGGCGAATCCAATCGATTTGCGGCGCATGGGTGCATAGGTCGCGCAGCAGGGTGGACAAACCGTCTTTCAGGCCGATATCGTGGCCATAATCGGTCAGGTCCTGTGCGATTAAGATCAGCTCGCGCACGCCGCGTGCAGCCAAGGCTTGCGCCTCGGCCAGAATGGCCTGCGGGGGGCGGCTCTTCATAGTGCCTTTGATGTTGGGAATGGAGCAAAAGGCGCAGGGCCGGCGGCAGCCGTCGGCGATCTTGAGGTAGGCGCTGACGCCTTGCACGGCGGTGCGCAGAACGGTGCGTTCGCCGGCCGGATCATCGCCAACCGTGAGCGCGTCGCCCGGCAAGTGATACACAGGTTCCGGCCTGGGACGCCCACGCACGCGCTCAATAAATTCGACGATGTCCATCCAGCGTCGTGTGCCGATCACGCCGTCCAAGCCGGGCACTTCTTCTGCTAGTTTTGGCCCCCACAACTGAGACAAGCAGCCGGCTGCAATCAGTTGCTGGCCGCGCCGTTTGCCATCGGCCAGTTCGCGCAGCGTGCGGATGGATTCCTCGCGCGCCGGGCCGATGAATCCACAGGTGTTCACAATCAACACATCGGCCTTTTCCGGCGCCCGCACGCTGTGATACCCTGAAGCGTCCAGCAATTGGGCGATGCTGTCCGAATCAACGGTGTTTTTTGAGCAGCCTAAAGACAGGAGGTAGTAACGCTTCTTTGCCATTCGAGGAACTAAGTCGGTATTGAGCAATCAATCTGTTTTGCTGCGCCACATCAATCCCCAACGACTTGATTGCCCGAATTTAGGTAGTTGTCTCGTGCCTACTTGATTTCTTGCCCGGCGCTGTTCCAGGCGCGCGTGGCGACCTGGTTGCGCTCGCCGGCCGGCCCAAGCCGCACGCCGTTAATGATGACTTCGAATGCACCGGCGTTGCCGGTCTCGAACCCAACGCTATTTGTCCCGCGCCAGCGGATATTCGGGCCAAGTGGGGGAATGCCCTCGTACACCACGTTGCCGTCCACAATGACGCGCACCCAGGCCCGCTCGCGGGCATCGAGCACCATTTCTACACCCCCGCCAGGTAAAGGTTGGACTACCGGCGCCGGCCGGTCATCAATCGGTGGCACGGCAGTCACTTGTATCTCTTGGCCGGCCGGGCCAGTTGCTTGAGGCGCCAGAATGGTTACAGCAATCGGCGTTGTTACGCCGGCGGAAGGTTGGCCGATCGGTCTTGCTTGAAAAGCTGGAGCAATCACCAAGACCACCACAACCAGCAAAGCCAACCCGCCCACAGCGGCACCAACTGCGGTGAGTACTCGCTTTGCCGACACTCCACTTGCCCCAAAAGAAGGAGACCCCGCACTGCGAAGCGCGCCGGTAGGCGGAGCTGCGTCGCGGCGCGTTTTGATCGGGCGCAGGCTGAACGAGGATTGCAAAGCGCCGGGGCGTGGATTTTGACGCGCGATCATTTCACTGCGTCTCAGTATGAGCGCGTTTGAACTGACGCTCTTTCCAACCTCATCAGAGTCATCTAGTTCGTCGGCCATCAAATCCAGTTCGGTCTGGCTCTCCGGCGGCAAATCCCCCTTCCAGCGCACCTGGGGCAACTTGACCGTTTGGGTGTAGCGCGACACGATCGGCTGCCGTTCGGGCGGCGGCGGCACAACCTCGTTCAATTGTGTGACCGGCACGCCTACTTCAGCCTCGAAGTCGCTCAGGGCCTGCTCAACGTCCAGGTTGAGATAACGGGCGTAGATTTTGATAAATCCGCGCGCCGGAGGGCCATCCGGCAGTCGAGCAAAGTCGCCGGCGTCAATGGCCTCTAGAAAGCGGCGGCGGATTTTGGTCGCGCGTTCAACTTCATCTAACGTGACGCCGCGCGCTTCTCGCGCCGACCGCAGGCGGCGTGCTAAATCAGACATAGCTTCGATCATTCTAGCATGGTGCTTTGCCATACTAAAAAGCCCTGCAAGGTGTGCGCGCTTGCAGGGTTTGAGCAGCAGTCCGATTTCCGTTTGCCGGTGTTAACTCACACGCTTTAGCTCACAATCACCGTGGTTGCCGGCGCTCCCTTCGGGGTGTAGAAAGCTGCGGCATCATAGGGCGCAACCGGCGCCGTCCAGCGCCAGAACCAGCGTGCGATCGGTGAAGGCACATTCAGGCAACCGTGACTGCGCGGCCGGCCATAATCATTATGCCAGTAGGTGCCGTGAATGGCGACACCGCTCCAAGTAATGAAGGTGGGAAAGGCAACGCCCGGCAAATCATACGCGTCGCTGCCGCTGCCGCCGACCATGCGCGCGGTCGGATATTTGAACAGCACTTTGTGCCTACCTGGGGGGGTGAAGAAAGCCCCGACGCCGCTTGCGACGCGGGTGGTCAGCACCGGCTCACCATGCTCCAAGGCCGTCATCGTCTGCGTTTTGAGATCAACGCGGATTTGCTTGTCTTCCACGTCTGGAGAGAGCGGCGTCAGTTCAGACGGATCGAAACGACGAATGTGCGCGGCGGGCACCCATGGGCCGGGGCTGTACGTCACCCCCTCTTGCAAGCGGTACCACCACTGTTCGTCCGGCCCCAGCGCTGCATCGATGACGCGGAATACGCCGGTGTAGTACAAGCGTGTTGAGCGGGCAGACTTAGGGTCGGGCTGAATGCGCGAGTCGGTGAATGGAACGGTTAGCTCGCCCCAGAACCGTTCTTTTGCCCGCTCCGGCTCTGCTGAGTTGTGGATGTCTTCGACCGGCTGAATCCATGAAGAGTAGGCGTAACCGTCGTCCAGTTTGAACCAGAAGATGTTGTGAGGCATGATCGCCTCGCCGGCCAGTTGCTCACGCAAGGGAAAGACTTCGTCGCGGCGCGCTTTGCGCACCAGTTTGGCTTTGCGGGTGGGCAGCTCGCGAATCTCAACTTCCCACGTTGCGACACGCCCCAAGGAAGCCGGCGGCGGCAACGGCGCGGAGGGTTGTTCTGGCAACTCAAGACGACCGGCGCGCGCAGAGAGTAGGTTCACAAACGGGATAGCGAACGTAACGCCGGCAGTTTGAGCGGCCAGTTTA
>JANWVJ010000060.1 GCA_025056895.1 Thermoflexales bacterium | reverse complement strand
TCACTGCGCACAATCAGTGCGTCATAGTCTCCGATCTGAGCCAGCAAGTCCTCGCGCGGCATTTTCTTCGCCACCGTGACCTGCACGGCAGGGTCTGCGCGCAGTCGCTCCAAGCCGGCAGAAGATAGGTCGTCTGGGATGAGGATTTTGTAGGTTGGATGTGCGTTCAGCATGAGGGCGATTATATAAGCCTGTATAATCACGTTATGGAGTGTGATTTATGCACTGGCAAAGCGGGATCGAGGAATTCTTGGGACATTTGAGGTCAGACCGCAACGCCTCGCCAAATACGATCTGGGCGTATAAAAACGATCTCAACCAGCTTGTCGATTACCTCGCTGCCCGTCAACCCGCGCCCTCAAGCTGGGATGAAATCACGGAAGATATCCTGGCGGCCTATGTGGGCACTTTGGCCGAGCGTGGGTACACTACCTCCACTATCGCGCGCAAGATTGCTGCGTTGAAAACCCTCTTCCACTGGTTGAATCAACGAGGACATATCCAACGAGACCCCTCTTTGAAACTGAAGTCGCCGCGTGTCCAGAAGCGCGTGCCGCGCCTGCTGACACCGGAGGAAGTCGAGCGTCTGTTTGAGGCCGCTTCGGCCGGTGCACTGCCTCGTTCGGCCCGCGACCGGGCCTTGCTAGAAGTGATCTATTCCACCGGCATGCGAGTCTCCGAAGCTATCAACCTGCGACTGGGCGATCTGAGCTTGGAAACAAACGAGATTCGATGCGCAGGACGAGGCGACCGATATCGTCTGGCGCCGTTGTTGCCGCGCGCTGCAGCCGCCTTGCGGCAGTATTTGGCCCATGCCCGCCTGGAGTTAGCCGGCAACGTGAACACCGACTATGTGTTCCTCAACCCGCAAGGCGCCAAGCTCACGCGCCAAGCCGTATGGTTGATGACCCGTCAATGCGCGAAAGCAGCTCAACTAGAGGGCGATGTGACGCCCCATACCCTGCGCCATTCGCGCGCAGCACACTTGTTGAGCAGCGGCGAAGATGTGCGGCGTGTACAAGAATGGTTGGGCCACGCCAATCTTGCCACAACCCAGATGTATCGCTCGCGCTTGAGCGGCACGTTTCGGCCCGCCCAGTTGACAGAGTCGGCAGTGAATCCTGCCGGTCAGAGTGAAGCACCTTCGGCCGAGATGACATCCCTAGCGCCGGTCTCTGTGCCGTTGTCTGTATCTTCTTCGGCCTCTGCTCACCAGTCTGCGTCAGCGCAGCCGGAATATGATTCGCTGCCCCAATCGAGCACGACGGATCAGAGATGATGGCCGAACATCCTCGTGCAGCGGGTGTCGGACAGCGTGACGATGCACGCGCAGGCAATCACAACAACGCCCACGCTGAGTTCTCTCTGGCAGCTTTGCGTTCCGGAGATAAAACCGAATTCGCCCGTCTGGTGGACAAATACTCCGGCCCCATTTATCGCTTGGCTTTCAAGATTCTGGGCGATGCTCAAGACGCCGAAGATGTGCTTCAGGAAACTTTCCTCAAAGCCTTTCGCGCCCTGCGCGATTTTGAAGGTCGCTCGCGCATTTCGACTTGGCTATACCGCATCGCCGCCAACGAAGCGTTTATGGCCTTGCGCCGGCGCAAGCCCGACGCGGTGTCGATGGATGAGCCTCAGTCCACTTCCGACGGGGAACAAGAACCCGTTCAAGTCGTCGATTGGTGTTGCCTACCTGAAGAAGAGTTGCTCTCTGCGGAAGCGCGCGATCACCTGGACAAAGCGATCGACCGCCTCACGCCAGCCCTCAAGGCCGTTTTTCTTTTGCGCGATATCGAGGGGATGTCGGTGCGTGAAACCGCTGAAGCCTTGAACTTAAGCGAGGCGGCTGTCAAGACGCGGTTGCTGCGCGCTCGACTGCACTTGCGCGAGTACCTGTCCGCCTATTACACTGAACGAGTGGCTGCCCAAGCGATCTACGCTGATGAACCGCCCGCCACAGCAAAACAGTTGGAGAAGCCCGCGTGAACGATTCATTTCAAACTGCTGACGCGCCCCGCCGCACAGAGCCGAACAGTTCGTTGCATGCGCACGACCATGCGCAGTGCCGTCAACTGCTGGCCTCGCTCTCCGACTACGTGGATGGCGACTTGGCTGAGGAAATCTGCGCCGAAATCGAACGTCACATGGCCGGCTGCGAGCGTTGCCGGATCGTTGTGGACACGCTCCGCAAAACGGTCGAGCTGTATCACACCCTCTCGGAGCCGCCGGCAGCTTTGCCCACCGACGTGCGCCAACGCCTATTCTTCCGCCTCGATCTGGAACCCTACCTCGGCCACAAGGAATCGCCGGCTTGAACTGGCAGCAACAGGGTTCGTCTGTTGTCCACCAACCTCTGTCATCGCCAAACAGCCTGCCTGTAACCTTTATCTGTCCTTCTCATCTAACGGAGTGATTCTCAAGGCCGATCTCCTGGCGCCTCTCTCAAGCGCGCCAGCTAAACCAAAGCGGTTCAAGGAAGGGTGACATGTCTCAACTCTTGAGTGACAACGTAAAACGGCAAGTGAAAGAGGCATTTGCGCAACTGGATCAGCCGGTGGCGTTGATGTTGTTCACGCGAAATCACGGCAGTTGTGAATATTGCGAAGACACACGCAACCTGGTAGCCGGCGTAGCGGCCTTGTCAGACAAGGTGCGCTTCAGCGCCTTCGACATCGACGCCGAACCGGAAAAGGCGGCGCAATACGGCGTGGATGCAGCGCCCACCTTGGTGATTGCCGGCCAGGACGGCGATCAGATTATCGACTACGGCATCCGCATCAAGGGCATCCCGGCCGGCTATGAGTTCACCTCGTTGATCCGCGATGTGATGCTGGTTTCCAGCCGCGATTCAGGTTTGAGCGAGTCCACACGGGCTTGGCTGCGCGGATTGAAGGAGCCGGTGCACTTGCAGGTGTTCGTCACACCTACTTGTCCCTATTGCCCGCGCGCTGTGATCCTGGCCCATCAACTGGCGCTGGAAAGCCCGCTGGTGCGGGCAGACATGGTGGAAGCGATGGAGTTCCCTGAGTTGGCCGATCGCTATGGCGTCAGTGGCGTGCCACACACCACCATTAACGATGGCGCCGGCAATCTAATCGGCGCTGCGCCGGAAGAAGACCTGGTTGCCGAAATTCAGCGCGCCCTGGCCTAAACACGCCGGCCGCTATCCCCCTCATCCCAGTCGCGTGATGGTCGCTGTGGGTGATCAGGCGTTTGATATAAATGGCTCTCTGCACCAGGGCGGTTGATAGGATTCAAAATGGATGCAAAAGTCGTTTGGAAAGGCCGCTTGTCCTTTGATGGCACGGCGGACTCCGGTTTTAACATTCGCTTGGGCGGCTCGCCCGAAGTCGGCGGCGACAATGACGGGTTCCGGCCGGTTGAACTGTTGCTGGTCGGCTTGGCCGGTTGTACGGCGATGGACGTGATTTCGATTCTGAAGAAGATGCGCCAACAGGTGACCGATTTTGAAGTGCGCGTACACGGCGAACGCGCCAGCGATCACCCGCGCAAGTTCACGCATATCGTTATCGAGTATGCGATCGCCGGCCACAATGTCGATCCTGCTGCTGTGCACAAGGCAGTCGATCTATCCGCGACGCGCTATTGCTCGGTGCAAGCATCGCTCGATCCGAGCATACCGGTCGAGCACCGCATCACTATCCGCGAAGCCGAGCCGGCGACTGCCTGATAAGAGGGGTTGACCTGTGCCACGCCGCCCCAGGCAACGGCTTGGCGCGGCTTGTTCGAACGGACACAGCGGGTCAAGCCGCCGGCTCCCAGCGGTCAATCAATGGCCACAGCTCACTTTGTTGGCCCTCGCTGGGCTGAGCAGGTAAGACGGCGAATAACGCCCGAAAGACAAACACAAATCCCAGCCCAAATGCGATCAGGTTGGCAATCGGAAAAGCGACGCGCGTGATGGCGTTGACCTGCGCTACTTGCTGATTGAACAGGTCAACGCCGAAGGGCGCTGTGACCAGGTTCAGGTTGAGGGCGAAATTCACCGCGCCCACCAGCGCTGTCTGAGCGGCCACAATCAATGTGGCCAAAACAAGGCTGTGCTGTACCGCCGGCACAGACAACAGTTGCCGCAACTTGGACTCGCGCGCCGGCGTATCGGGGTTGAAGCCCTGCAACAGGAAATATCGCACAATCGGCCGGCCGATCAGCACAGAACCCAGGAAAACCACAACCGACACGATCAAGGCTGCCGTATCCTTCAAGGCGTACAATACCCCATCCACAAACCAGAACGCGAGGATGCCGTTCATGATGGCCGACAGCCCCACATATGAGGTAATGACGTTGAAGCGCCGGCTGATCAAGAACGTGTCCACTAGGATGTAGAGGACCGGAACAAGAGCGGCCAGCACATACGCCGGTGGAGCGCCCAACGGGCCGGTCAGATTGTTGAGGATCAGGATCGGGATTACTGCCCCCATCACAATGTCTAGGGCCAGCTTAGTCATTCCCTTCATAGTTAGGGCGCAAGTGTAACATGGCGCGCGGCTGTGGCCGGAATACAGCCGTCGTGGTTACAACTCGGAAGGACTCCACGTGCGTCGCACGGGGGCTTGGGCAGCCCGCTTGGCACGGGCAAACTTTTCCTCGGCCTCTTTCAGAAGGCGGTCGCGTTCGATGTCGGCATCGCGTCGAGCACGTTTCCAGGCTTCTTCAATATTGCGCTTGGCGCGATTGTATTCCGTCTCTGCTTCGCGCAGGGCGCGGTCGCGCTCGATGTCGGCATTGCGGATGGCCTGCCGGTAGGCATCTTCGGCGGCGCGAACGGCGCGATTACGCTCCAGCTCCGCCTCCCGCAGATCGTACTCTTTCGGATCGACCGTCGAAGCGTTGCCGTTGGCCGGCCTGTTGTACTCTGCACTGAAGCCAAGCCCTTGCCGAGCCCGGTCGAAGGCGGCCCGTCGCACCGGATTCGACAGCACCTCATACGCTTCGTTAATCTGGCGCATGCGCGCTTCCGCTTCCGGCGACTTGTTGGTGTCTGGGTGATATTTGAACGCCAAGCGACGGTATGCAGCCGTAATCACCTCCGGCTCGGCGGAGGGATCGACCTGTAGCACCTTGTAGTAATCCTCTTTTGGCTTCATCGGCACGCTCGAAAGCGCCATTATAAGTCAGTCCGAGCAGCGGGTTGCTCGGAGCAATAGTATGCGTAGATCAAACCGGCTGCCATAGCGCCCAAGATGTGCCACAGGGCATGGCCCTGCCATACGCTTTCCGGCGTGCACACCAGCCCCGTGTTGTCCAGCAACCATATTCCATATGCGACGGCGAAGCTGAGGAGCGCTGCGCCGAAATAGCTATACCGCATCTGGGGTCGGCGGCGAGCGATGATCCATGTTTCCAGCGCGATTATGACCAGGATCGAGCCGGCGAATACGGGCCGCCTCACCTCCGGCGCAACGATCAGCAAGATGCCTAGCAATATGTTGATGCCCGCGTAAGCCCCTGCAAACACCAAGCCGCTCAACGGTTTAAAGCGTGTCAGGTTGTACAAGACCATAAACGTTGCCAGAAGGTACATCCCCATCACATCGAACCACTGGCCGGCAAACGAGAGCGAGGCGTGATAGAACAGCGAGCCGAGACCGATCAGCACGGTGGCTGCGCCAAAGACACGCGAATAAACAGGCCGACTCAGCATCGAGTTCGTGCCCTGGTTGGTCCCCGGCGACCTGCGCCCACCCAGGATCAACAAGCCCACCAAGACAAATGCCAGGTTGGAATACGCATTGACCGGCTGTGCGATCGCGCCGGGGCGAACGGCTTCGCAAAAACAATCGTCGGGCATACACGTCGCCGGTCGCCAGCCGGCCCACGAGATGTCGGCCAGGCCGAACACCATTGCCGCTAGAGTGATCAGGGCGAAGGCAATCCACGGCCAGCGCGGCGCCGGCTGCCACACCGATGCTCGTTCTGTCATCATGCGCTATGATAACGTCGGATGACCGATCAGCCGTCCCCGGCCTCACCCACACAGACGAGTAGAGCGCCTGTCATGCTGATCGATGTTTCCCCGGCGGTTCACCGCAAAGCCGGGCTGGGGCGCTATGCTGAAGAGCTGACCGCTGCGCTGAGCGCCGATGCAAGCCGGCGCGATGAGTATGCCGTGTTCTATCACGCTGCCGGCCAGGCCGAACTTGGTCGGGTTGTCCGATCGTTACCGGCGGTTGTCACAACTGACTCGCACTACCGCTGGCGCTTGCGCGCGCTGTTGGCCCAGCTCGTCAATCTGAGTCAGGATCGGCTGTTGGCGCACGCGCCGTCTATCCGCCTCTTCCATGCCACCGAGCACTTATTGCCACGCTTCAAGCGCGTCAGGACGGTGTTTACGTTGCACGATCTGATCTTCAAGTTTTATCCTCAATATCACCTGCCGCGCAATTGGCTGTACTTGCAAATTGCCATGCCCGTTTTTCTGCGTCGCGCCGATGCGGTCATCTGTGTTTCCGAGAGCACGCGGCGCGATGCGCTGCGCGTGTATCGCTTGCCCGAAGAGAAGCTGCACGTGATCTACGAGGGCGTCCACCCACGCTTTCAACGCATCACCGATCCGGCGGAATGTCGGCGTGTGCGGGATCGGTTGCGCCTGCCGGAACGGTATGTGCTGGCGGTGGGCACGGTGGAGCCACGCAAGAACCTAGCTACACTCTTCCAGGCGTATCGGGCATACCTGGACGGCTGCCCAGACCAAATCGACCCTCCGCCGATTCTCGTAGCCGGCAAGCAGGGTTGGTTAGAAGCCGACAGCTACCGCGCCGTGCATCGGCATCGCCTGAGCGGCTTAGTGCGCTTTCTCGGCTACGTGGACGATGCGGACCTGCCGGCGTTGTACAGCATGGCGACCGTCTTCGTCATGCCGTCGGTCTATGAAGGATTTGGGCTGCCGGTGCTTGAGGCGATGGCGTGTGGCGCGCCGGTGATCTGCTCAAACGCCGCCTCGTTGCCGGAGGTGGCCGGCGACGCGGCGCTGCTCGTTGCGCCTATCGATGTGGCCGGTTGGGCAAAGGCATTGCAGCGCGCGCTCGGCGACGCTGGCCTGCGCGCTGACCTGGCGGCGCGCGGACTGCGCCGGGCCGCGCACTTCACCTGGGCCGAAGCAGCTCGTCAGACGCGCGAGACCTATAACCGGCTGTTGGCGCCGGTGTAAGGTCGGTGGCGCGCTGGTGACACGCGCCGAATTGTACTGTTCAGACACGCGCCGCCTGCGCAGCCTGCCAGACGTTTGGCTTGAGCGTCTCTTGATAGCGCAGCAGGTGAAACATGAGCGCCACATCCGGTTCGAGCAGCATGGGCTGGCGAGCCATAAACTGGGTGACATATTCGCGTTCGCCTATGTCGTCGCCGTGCCGATGCGCGGCTTCTGCCAACGCCAGCACCCGCGCGTCTTCCACCCACGGAAAGTCGTGCTCATCGAACACAACCTGAGCGAGGATCGTCTGCGCTGCCGCCAGTGTTTCGGCTGCCCGCGCGCGGATGATAGCGGCGTTGAGACAAGCATGACCAGATGCCTGTTCGCTGCACGATCGTTCCCATATTTCGCGCAGCAGGTCGGGCCGGTCGTCGCAGTAAGCGCGCACAGCCGTCTCCAGATACTCAAAGTCATAGTCTGAGCAGTTCTTAATAAACCAGCGCGTTTGCGTCTGCAGCGCTTCGATCCGGCCCGAAACGATCATTAACGCGGCCAGATATCCCCACGCCTGTCCGAAAAACGGCAGTCCACGAACATACAAGAAATGGTCGTCCAGAATCCTGACCTGCCGAAACACGTCGAAGAAGGGCTGCAGGAAGTTCAGGCCTTCCTCAAAGCGGTTCCACAGGTAGGCCAGGCGCGCCTGAGCCAGGGTGTACTCGCGCGGGACTTCAGGGAAGCGGCACATTCTGAGCAGCTCAAAGCCTCTCTCCACGGCGCCGGCGAGAACATACTGCTGACCCAGCGAAAATCGAATGTGTGCGGAATCGGGGAACTGATGATAGCCCGACTCGAAACGTTTCAGCGCCTCATCCCTGCGGCCTTGCCGTAGGGCTGCGATGCCCCAGGCTTGCCACCACGATATTTGCTCATCGCGCGACAAGGAGGACGCCTCCAGCCGGCGCAGTTCCTGTTCGAGCGAGTCGATGCGACCTTCCGCATGGAGGGTGTTGATGAGGGCATCCACACGATTGATGGCTAACGAGCTTGGTTTGTTTTTTGAGGAACGGGATCGCTTCAACATCGCACGATTCGTATCACACACAGTGTCAGACAGTCGTCAGAGGATGCTCTCTCAACCTCGGCTCCCGCTGAGTGGTCACGAGCGGGCCGATCTCAACGCCGTCGCAATGGCTGCCGCGCCGGCGAGGCTCAACACCAGGCTGTAGGCAAACGCTGCCGCCGGCGAGAACGCCGTCCACAGCGCCCCGACTACCAGGCTGGAGACGAAATCCCCGATCCCGTTCACGGTGGCCAGCGCGCCAAAGCCGGTGCTGCGCAGCTCTGCTTGCACCAAATCGGCGGCAATCGCCCGTTCCAGCGACTGCTGAGCCGAATACACCATCCCGCCGATCACGAAAATGGCGGCCAGCCACGGCACCGATGCCGGCGCGCCGATCAGCAGCGCATTCATGACAATCGCCAAGCAGTAGGCGCCGATCAACAGCCCGCGCTTGCCAAACCGGTCGGCCAGCACGCCGACGGGATAAGACCCGGCTGCATATAGCACGTTGTGCACTGTGTACAGTTGGATGGCAATCGCGCCGGCGTCTTGTGGATAGGCCGGTGTGAGCTGTTGCACGGCAAACAAGATCAGCAATGTGTGTGAGAAGTCGCCGGAGCCGAAGACAAAGATGCCGACCAGATACCGACGAAACGGCGCCGGCAAGGCTCTGAAAGAACCGATCAACGAGCGGCGGTTGAGCGGCCGGTTTGGAGTCTCTGTGACCAGCAACACGATCGACAATGCAGCTAGAACACCGGGGATGGCCGCCAGCCAGAACGCGATGCGGTAGGTTTCCACATTCGATACCACTCCAGAGAGCGCGGCGATGATGCCCAGGGCAGCCAGCGGGCCGGCGATGGCGCCGAGTGTGTCGGCGGCTTCGTCTAGCCCAAACGCGCGTCCGCGCACATGCGCCGGCACCGAATCTGTCAAGAGTGCGTCGTGCAATGGACTGCGCAGGCCGCGCCCGGCCCATCCGATTGCCCGCGCCACCAGTACAGCCGGCCAGGCCGAGGCAAGGCCATACAGACCGGTCGTGACGCCGGTCAGCGTATAGCCAAGCGCCGCTAGGGGGCGCCGTTGGTGAATGCGATCGCCCAGCCAGCCGCCGATGAGCTTGGCAAAACTCGACAATCCGTCGGCCACCGCTTCGATGGCGCCTAGCGCAACAGCCGGCGCGCCGATTGCTGTGAGAAACACCGGCAGAATGGCTGTGCTGGCTTCGTGGCCGAAATCCGACAAAAATCGATTGATGGCCAGGCCGATCACATTCCGATTGATCCAACGTTCTTGATGTTGAGACATAGACCCTCCCTAACGCTCATCCCCTCATCCCTCCGCTTCAAGCCTCACTGCTCGCCAGTCATGGCTCATCCCTTCTCTGCAACCGCCCGCAGCATGTCATGACGGTCGATCATGCCTTTCAAATGGTGATCGTGGTCCACCACCACCAGTCGTTTGACCCGCTGTTGAATCATGGTCTGAATCACGTCGATGGGCCGGTCGTCGTCGAACGCGGTGTACACTGTGGGCGACATCACGTCCTCGGCGGTGATCTCGTCGAGCAAATCGTGCTCGGTGCCGGTCTCTCCCCTCAGCCAGCGGTGCACCGTGGCTTGAAACGCCTCGTCCGGCATACCGCTCACCCAGTCAAGCAGGTCGCGGTCGATGATGATGCCGACGACGCGCTGCTCGTCATCCACCACCACCACGCGCCGCAACGGATCGGACACCAGCCGTTCGAGCACGGTCGCAAACGTGTCGTCGGGATTCACCGTGGCCACATTGGTGCGCATCCAGCCGCGCACAAAAGCGCGGTCGGTAGGTTCGATGGCAGTCAGATGGGGCGTCTCGATGCGCAGGTGGGCTTGTTCCGCGATACAGCGCAGGATGTCGGAGCGCGCCACGACGCCTACCAGGTCGCCTGCGCGGTTGATCACGGGTAGGCGCTTCAGGCGCTGACGGGTCATGATGTGCGCTGCCTCATCCAACGAGGCGTTTTCTTCGACGCACTGGGGATCGGGCGTCATCACATCGCGCGCGGTCATGGTGTGCGACACGCTTAGTTTCAGCGGGTCGCCATCAGGCCGATCGGTTAGAGACAGGCCGCCGCGCCGGAACAGATCGCCGGCGGTGACAATCCCAACTATTCGACCTGCGTGGGCCGTGTTGTCGGCCTGCTCGAGCACGATCACCGACTTGACCTGCCGCTGTTTGAGCAGCGTCAGCACCGCCGGCAACGGTGTGTTGGGCGAGGCGACAGCCGGCGCGCGGCTCATCACATCGCGCACGGCGAAGCGACGCGGCGCTTCGAAGATGAACTTGGGCGTGTCGAGTCGCTGGGCAGCGTAGATGCTGCGGTGGCCGGAGAAGATGTAGCTGACCACGGCGCCGATCAGCATGTACTCCACGCCGGCGCCGCCGAACAACTCTGCCCCCATCAGCGTCGAGGCCAGCGGCGTGTTCGATGCGCCGGCGAACACGGCCACGAATCCCACTGCTGCCAGCAACAGCGGCGGCACACCCAACAGGGGCGCCATCACATAGCCCAACGTCGCGCCGATGATGAACAGCGGCGTGATTTCGCCGCCTTTGAACCCCGATCCAACGGTCAACGCGGTGAAGATCAGCTTAAACAGAAAAGCCAGCGGCGCTACCGCTGCCCCGCGCCATACGGCTGCCAGCAGCGGCTCGCTCAGCCCCAGATACTCTTGCGTGCCGAGGAGCAACGACAGCACGATGATGCTCAGGCCGCCCAGCGCCGGCTTCAGCCAGCGCCGCGCCCCGGCCAATCGATTGAACGATTGGCTGATCAAGTGTGTCAGCTCGATGAACAACAAGCTGCACAGGCCGAAGACAATGCCAGCCAGCGCAACCCGCACTGCCATCAGCGGTTCTAGCGGGGTGTTCGGCAAAAGCGGGTATGCTTTGGCGTACACGCCCAGCGCAGACACGATCTCGAAGCCGACCACAGACGCCACCAGGCACGGCACCAGGCCCTCGTAGCGCACGCGGCCGACACTCTGCACTTCCATGCCGAACACTGCGCCAGAGATGGGCGCGCCGATCACTGCACCGAAACCGCCGCTCAGGCCGGCCATTAATAGAATGCGTCGTTCTTCTTTGCTGAGGTGCACCAGCCGCGCCACCCAATCAGCCAGTGCGCCGCCCATCTGCACTGCCGTGCCGACGCTTGCAATCGAGCCGCCAAACAGGAGCGTCACTACCGGCGCGAGAAAGCTGAGCGGAATCATTTGCAAAGGCACAGGTTGGCGATTCACATGCACTTCTTCGATCAGCAAATTGTTCCCCCGTTCTGCTGTGCCGCCCAGCCGCGCATACAGCCAAACGATGGCCATGCCCGCAAGCGGAAGCGCGAACAAGAGGCCGGGATTGCCGGTGTGGACGCCGGAGGCCCAGCGCAAGGTGACGAGGAAAATCGCTGCTGCCAGACCGGCCAGCAAGCCGGCCACCGCCCCGAGCAACGTCCAGCGGCCAAATGTGACCACGATCACCAGGTAATGACGCGGATTCAAATGTGCTGCGCGGCGATTGATCTGGCCGAGCTGCTTTAAGCGCCCCAACATCCTGCTAAACTTATCGTTCAGATTCAGCCAATTCATGCCGACAACTCATCGTCGCGGGTTACAATAAAAAAACTTCTACCGGTTGCACGAAGACGCGCCAACGGTAGAAGCTATTAGTCAGAATCGACGGTTTATTGCTCGGCCACCAAGCTGAGCAAAGGCGAGCTTCATCGCCGTCCGGTAGTGTATCCCCCGCGCTCTGCCTGTCAAGCGGAGAGGGAGCAAAGTATTGCCTATGCCCTATACCTGTGACGCGCGGCTTTAAACTGATTTAAACATGAGCAGAATAGACTGGCTCAACCTGAGAGGCCGGGCTGCGCTTGTCCCACCGCGACATAGCCAGAGCACACTCGGCCCTGGTGACGTACTTTGTCGATTGTGCGATAACAAGGCGAGGAGGTAAACACAAGTGAGTTCATCTTCTGTTGCCGCGCCGGCGGTAAGCCGACGGCTCTCTACACTGGACCGTTTCTTAACGCTGTGGATCTTTCTGGCGATGGCAGCCGGCGTGACCCTGGGAGCAGTGGTCCCCGAAGTCGAACAGTTTATCAATCGGTTCCAAGTCGGCGCGACCAACATACCGATCGCCATCGGCTTGATCTTGATGATGTATCCCCCGTTTGCGAAAGTGAAGTATGAGGAACTGGGCGAGGTCTTTCGCAATCGAAAGGTGTTGGCTATCTCGCTCGTTCAGAACTGGGTGGTCGGGCCGGTGCTGATGTTCGCGCTGGCAATCGTGTTTCTGCGCGATAAGCCGGAGTACATGGTCGGTCTGATCCTAATCGGCCTGGCGCGCTGTATTGCGATGGTGATCGTGTGGAACGAGTTGGCGCGCGGCGACACCGAATATGCGGCCGGCTTGGTTGCCTTCAACAGCATCTTTCAAGTGTTGTTTTACAGCGTGTATGCTTGGTTCTTCATCACCATTCTGCCGCCCTTGTTTGGGATGCACGGCGAAGTGGTGCCGATCGGCATCGGTCAGATTGCCGAAAGTGTATTCATTTACTTGGGCATCCCGATGATCGCCGGCTTTGCCAGTCGCTTCATCCTCATCCGGCTCAAAGGGCGAGCGTGGTATCACAGCCGCTTTGTGCCGCGCGTCAGTCCGATCACGTTGATTGCCCTCCTGTTCACGATTGTGGTCATGTTTAGCCTGAAGGGCAATTTGATTGTGCAAATCCCGCTGGATGTGGCGCGCATCGCCTTGCCGCTGGCGCTGTATTTTGTATTGATGTTTTTGGTCAGTTTCTGGATGGGGAAGAGCCTGGGCGCCGATTACACGAAGACCACTACCATGTCGTTCACGGCTGCCAGCAACAATTTCGAATTGGCGATAGCCGTTGCCGTGGCCGTGTTCGGCATTCGCTCAGGCGAAGCGTTTGCAGCGGTGATCGGGCCGTTGATTGAAGTGCCGGTGATGATTGGGCTGGTGAACGTAGCGCTGTTTTTCCAACGCCGCTTCTTTGCGCATGAAGCGCATCCGGCCTCGGCAGGGATCATCAACGCTGCTGCCGAAGCCTGTCCACCGCCCTCCGGCGCGCAGCGGTGACGCGCGCCGAAAGGCCGACTCAGTCGATGCGATAGCCGACGCCCCGCACCGTTTGCAGGTGCACCGGTTTGGACGGGTCTTTCTCGATCTTTTCGCGCAACCAGCGCACGTGGACATCGACGGTGCGGGTGTCGCCTTCGAAGTCGTAGCCCCACACTTGAGTGATCAGGAACTCGCGGGAGAGCACGGCGCCTTTGTTGCGCATGAGGGTGGCCAACAATTCGAACTCTTTGTGGCTGAGCTTGACCTCGCGGCCTTCGACGAACACGCGGCGCGACACCAGATCGAGCACCAAGTCGCCGGCCACCAAGCTGGCGCTGCGACGGTTGGGCGCGCGGCGCAAAGCAACTCGCACGCGCGCCATCAATTCGGGCAAGCTGAACGGCTTGACCACGTAATCGTCGGCGCCGCTCTCCAGCCCGATCACCCGGTCGATCTCCGCTCCGCGCGCCGTGAGCAGGATGATCGGCACGTCGGATTCTTTGCGGAGGATGCGACAAAGCGATAGGCCGTCCAGGCCGGGCAACATTACATCAAACACACACACGTCCGGCGCTTGCGTGCGGGCAATCTCCAGCGCTTCTTCGCCGTTTGCCGAGGCCAGCACGGTGTATCCTTCGGCGCGCAGATGTTGCGACAAGAGTTCCAGCAGGGTTAACTCGTCTTCGACTACAAGAACTTTGGACATGTGCGTAACGGTCAACTGGTCGCCCCGTCTTGCAACAGGACAACTTAGTTTTCATCCTCTTCAGGAGAGAGGTCACCCAGTTCGCCGGTGACGGCGAACTGAATGCGCTCGCACAAATTCGTGACGCGATCGGCAGTGCGCTCCAGATTGTGCGCTACCCACAACAGGTACGTAGCACGAGGAGTCGTGCGCGGATCAGCGACCATATAGGTGACTAATTCGCGCAAGACTTGGTTGTAGAGTTGATCGACCTCCTCATCTCGCCTGACGATGGTGCGAGCGAGAGACGCATCGTTGCGGATGTAGGCTTCCATCGTCTGGTGCAGCATCTCGCAACAGATGGTCTGCATGCGCGGGATGTCGATCAGTGGTTTGAGCAGCGGCTCGTGCCCCATCCGCACGACCACACCAGCGATGCCGGCAGCGTGGTCGGCCATACGCTCCATCTCGACTGCCATGTGCATCGAGGCCACAATGAGCCTGAGGTCGGCGGCTGCCGGCTGATGCCGCGCGATGGCGTTTAAGCACTGTTCTTCGACCTTGTAACGCAGCTCGTTGACGTGCGCATCGACCGAAGCTACCTCGCGGGCCAGATCGATGTCGCGGTTTTTCAAGGCGCGCACGGCGCGTTCGGTTTGTTCTTCGACCAGGCTGGCCAGGCGCAGGATGTCATCGCGGATGGTGTGCAGGTCATGATCGAGCGCGGAGCGAGTAATAGTCGTTGCCATGGTGGATATCGGCCCTTTTGTTGAAACGGACTTCGTGCGCCTAACCAAAGCGTCCACTCACGTAGTCCTCGGTGCGCTTGTCTTTTGGCTTGGTGAAGATGGTTTGCGTCGTGTCGAATTCGATCATCTCGCCAGCGCGATCAGGACGCATGAGCATCATCACTGTGTAGTCGCTGACGCGCGCTGCCTGTTGCATGTTGTGCGTGACGATCACAATCGTGTAGTCGCGCTTCAGCTCTTGCATCAGCTCTTCGATCTTCAGTGTGGCAACCGGATCGAGAGCGGAGCATGGCTCGTCCATCAGCACTACTTCGGGTTCTGCCGCAATGGTGCGGGCGATGCACAGGCGCTGCTGCTGCCCGCCTGACAAAGCATAGGCCGATTGCCTGAGCTTGTCTTTGACTTCATCCCACAGCGCGGCGCGCTTCAGACTATCCACGACCCGATCGTCCAACTCAGAGCGGGAGATGCGACCGTTGTAGAGCTTGATGCCGAAGGCAATGTTCTCGTAAATGCTCTTTGGGAACGGGTTCGGTTTCTGGAACACCATGCCCACCCGTCGACGCACCAGCACCGGATCGACATGGGTAGCGTAGATGTTTTCGCCGTCCAGGGTGATATGCCCTTCAACGCGTGCTCCTGGTACCAGCTCGTTCATGCGGTTCAGCGAACGCAGCAAGGTGCTCTTGCCGCATCCAGACGGCCCGATGATCGCCGTGATGCGTTGATCGTAGATCGGCAGTGTGACGTCGGCGACGGCGCGGAAGTTGCCGTAATACACCGACAGATTTTCCAGGTGCATCTTGGCCGCCAGACCGTCCGCGCTAAAGGGAAGGGCTGTTCCTCGGCTCGACGCAGCAGATGTAATAGAAGCCGGACTAGAGGCCGGCACAGTAGCATCTGTCATGATCTTAAACCCTACTGCATGTGCTCGCAGGATGCCGACGAATTCTTCTGCACAAGAATCGCCGAGCGCGTTGTGCACGACACAGCACACCTATCTTGTGCGCCCGCAGAACATCCGGCAATTTTCCGGCTTAGCATAGAAGCCGGCATTTAACCGAGATTTAAGAGATTGTTAACTGAAGGTTAAAGCCCCGCTCATGTCTCCAACAGGCTACACGGCTTGATGACGATGCCACGCCGCTTGCGGGTGACTTTGAGTGTGACGATCTCGAATGGGGCCAGTGTCACCGGTTGGGGTGCCTCCACGCCTTCCAGCGTGAGCGTCGCAGTGGTTGGTTTGCCGGCCGACTCCACCAGCCGAATAATCAGCGCTTCCTCTTCTTCAGCTTTCTTCAACGTTCCTAACTGGACGGTGGGTGGAGATACCTGCAAGAATGGCTGTGAGGCCCGCCCGGCGTTGATCTGGGGGGTGGGCGGGTAGAACACGGCAAAGGCGTCGAGCGGTTGATTCAACTCCAGCGTCGCCGGCCATAATCCTTCGGTCACGACCTCCGGCTCGCCGATCACGATGCGAAAGCGGGTATCCACCTGTCCCTGGTCGATGAAGGTGTGATGCTCATCTGGCTCGATTACTTGATCACCCCACCGTGTGTGCACGGCGCTGCGAGCAATGCTCAATCCCAGTGTGCCGTCAGGCATCGCAGCAAAACCGTAGATGCCGTTGTTGGCCACGACGATCGAACGGGGCTCGATTGCTTTTCCGGTTGCTCTTCTGGCGCTGCGTCGCTTGCCGGGCGGGATGTGCGGCGATTCGTCCAACCGCACCCAGCGATTGTGGACGTGCTCGCTGCCGTCTGCTGCGCGCTCGGCGATGCCATACGGCACTTCGCATGTCACGCGCGGCTGCGCTAGCTTGAACGGTATCACCAGCTTGATCATCTTGCGGCGTTCTTGCATGTGCAGGCGCGTGTTCACGTCGATCCAGGGCAGATCGGCGTAGAGGGTAATTTGAATCGAAGCCTGTGAGCGTTGCCAGGCAGTCAAGCCCTCAACAGTCACCGATACCGGCCGGCCGCTGCCCATCAGCAATTCCTCTTTGCCCGGCAGGAGGCGCAACGCGCTGCCGGTTGCCTTCTCTTCGCCGGCCCATTGTGCGCCCACCTGTTCGGGTGTCAGTGCAGTGAACTCGCCGACCGGCGTGTTGAAGTCCGCGTTGACGTCGCCACCCCAGGCGTCGCCTGTGTCGCGCATAGCAACCATGCGCAGCGGGCCGCGCAGAAACTCGCGCCCGCTGGCCAGTTCCACCAGCGAGACCAGAGCGGCGCTCGTTTTATCGAAGGTGGCGCGCCACCACCAGTTTTCCACCACGAT
>JANWVJ010000005.1 GCA_025056895.1 Thermoflexales bacterium | reverse complement strand
GTGGCTGCCGTTGGCGTAGTCATCTCTCAGTTGCTGATCCCTCGCAGCACCGTTGTCGTGCCGGATGTAGGCGGCACTTACATTGAGGGAGTGGCCGGTGCGCCGCAATACATCAATCCCTTATTATGCCAACTGCACGATGAAGATCGTGACCTGTGCAGTCTGGTGTTCGTCGGTCTGACACGCTTCAACGAAACGGGCGAGGTCGTGCCTGAGTTGGCCTCTGGGTGGGAGATTTCTCCCGATGGTATCACCTATACGTTCAAGTTGCGCCAGGATGCGCGCTGGCAAGACGGTCAGCCTGTCACGGCAGATGATGTGCTGTTTACCACCCGCTTGTTGCAAAATCCAGACTTCCCTGGCCGGCCGGATATAGGCGCCTTGTGGCAAAGTGTGACCGTGGTGAAGTTGGATCGGTACACCGTTCAGTTCCAGTTGACTCAGCCCTTGGCTCCGTTTCTTGATTTCACCACGATTGGCCTGTTGCCCGAACATGTGTTGTCGGGCACGCTGGCAGCCAATCTGGATCAACTGCCTTTCAATTTACAGCCGGTCGGCAATGGCCCGTGGCGCGTAGCCGAGGTCAACACATCGAACAATCGAGTTGCCTCGATTGCCTTGGAACCTAACTCCAACTACTATGGGCCAAAGCCCACCCTTTCGCGCCTGGTGTTCCGTTACTATCCCAATATTCAAGCGGTATTCGAGGCCTTCCGCACCGGTGATATCGACGGCATGGGAAATTTGCCTCCTGCGTTGGCCAAACGCGCCGAGGCAATTCCTGACCTGACCCTCTACAGCGCCACGAAGTCGCGTTACGTTGCTCTGTTCGTTAACCTGCGCCCAGACAGCGGGGCGATCGCCTTGTCGGACAAAGCGGTGCGTTTGGCTTTGATGCATGCCCTAGACCGCCGGCAGATCATCCGAGAAGCTCTGGACGGCCAGGGCATCGTGGCACATACGCCGTTTATCCCCGGCACGTGGGCCTTTGATGCCGGCGTCACCCAATATCCATTTGATCCAGACCGTGCGGTGCAGTACTTGAAGACTGCTGGATACGAGCTGGCTACCGTCGCCCCCTCGAATATCTCGGTTTGGCAGAAAAACGGCGAGCCGATCGCGTTCACCTTGCTGACGCAAGACGATCCGACTCGTCGGGCGGTGGCCGAAGCGGTTGCCCGTCAGTGGCGGACACTCGGCGTGCAAGTCAGTGTGCAGCCGGTGCGCAACTTGGTGCGCGACTTTTTGGCCACGCGCCAGTTTCAAGTTGCCTTGGTGGAAACGCTGCTCGACGGCGATCCCGATCCGTATCCGCTCTGGCATCGCAGCCAGATTGTTCAACCGGGCCAGAACTATACCGGCTTTGACAATGCCGATGCCAGCGACTGGCTGGAGAAGGCGCGGCTGACCACTGATCGGGCAACCCGCTTTGAGTATTACCGTCGCTTCCAGGCCTTATTTGCCGAAGAGCTGCCGGCTCTGCCCTTATACTACCCGACCTATCAGTACGCCATTTCAACCCGCGTGAAGCGGGTGCAAATCCCGCCGCTGGTCTATCCAAGCGACCGTCTGCGCACCATCGGCGAATGGTATGTCAACGTCAAGCGCATTTTGGCCAGCGAAGCCACCGCTCAACCAAACTAGTGCCACAAATCGCCCTGCATCTCCGTGTCGCTTCTGCTAAGATAGCCGCCGATGACAGACCATCAGCCGCTGCGTGAGAAGCCAATACCACCAGACCGATACGACGAGGCTTATTTTCTGACAGCCTGCGAAGGTTATGAAGAGTTTTTGCAAAGCGAAGGGGAGCACCTGTCGCGTCGGCTAAAGCAAGCGTTTGAATTTGCCGATGTCCAGCCGGGCATGCGTGTGCTTGATGTAGGATGCGGGCGAGGTGAAATCGTGCGCCATGTAGCGCGGCTCGGCGCACACTCCTTCGGCGTCGACTATGCTCAGGCCGCAGTGAATCTCTCGCGGCGGATCATGGAACGCGAGCAACGGGCCGGCGTATATGGCCTAGCCCAGAGCGACGCCAAACACCTGCCTTTCTGCAGCAATGTGTTCGACCGGGTGCTGCTGTTTGATGTCGTAGAACATCTGTACCCTTGGGAACTGGACGCCTGTCTCCAGCAAGTGTGGCGTGTGCTGAAGCCGGGCGGACGGTTGATTGTGCATACCGCTCCTAACCGCTGGTATGACCTGTATGCTTATCCTGTTGTGCGACAGGTGCGCCGGCTGATGGGGCAGGGTCAACACTATCCGGCCAACCCGCGCGCTCTGAACGTTGCTGTCAACACAGAGGTACACGTGAACGAGCAAGATATTCTGCGCATGCGCCGCACCCTCAAGAAGAACGGATTTAACCAGGTCAAAGTTTGGCTGGACACGCCCCCACAGCGCCGCACAGAAGGCGCTTTGATGTCGCTGTTGCGGCACATTGCCTTCAACTGGATTCCGTTTGCCTGGTTCTTCGAGCGCGAAGTATTTGCGATTGGAGCCAAACCAGGCTGAGATATGCGTCCGATCGCCGGCATCTTTGCAAATTACCGCACCAAGTCGTTCTGGCTTGACCACGCTGCGACAGGGTATGCCGAAAGCCCTGCTTTAGAAGGGCTGGTGCGCGCCGATGTGCTGGTGATCGGAGGGGGTCTCACCGGCGTTTCGACCGCCTATCATCTCAAACTCGCCGAACCCAGCCTACGCGTTGCGCTCCTCGAAGCGGAAGTGGTCGGCTATGGAGCCAGTGGCCGTCATGCCGGCTTCATCGCACCGGTTATCGGTTTGCCGCTCAGCCTAATGACTGCCCGATTTGGCGCACAGCGCACTCTTGAGGCGCGACGCTATGCCGAACACGCATGTGCGTATGCGGCGCAGGTCATCCAAACCAATCGCCTTGCGAGCGAGTACGAAGCCTGCGACTACTTGCAGGTGGCTGCCACACCTGCGCAACGTCGGCGCGCGCTTCAGGAAGTCGAATTCGCGCACCGGTTGGGCATTCTGGCAGTCGATTGGATCGAAGCCACCCCCTTGCGTGCGCTGATCGATTCGCCTACCTATCTCGGCGCCAAGCGCGAGCACGGTGCTGCGCTGCTCAATCCGGCCCGTTTCACCCGCGAGATCAAACGCCTCGCTGTCGCACACGGCGTAGAGATTTACGAACACAGCCCGGTGATTCAGCTTGATTTCGGACCTGTTATTCGCGCCCAGACGCCGCGCGGCGCTGTCGAGGCCGATTATTGTGCGTTGGCGATCAATGCCTACGCAGTCCAATTTCCGCCTCTGCGCTCCAAACAATGTCCCCTCCACTTTTATGCTGTCGCAACCGAGCCGCTGACCCCCGCCCAGCGCAACAGTTTAGGCTGGCACGATCGTCAGGCATTGTCTGATACGCGTGCGCTGCCGCACGAGTATCGCCTGACCGCCGACGATCGTATTCTGGTCGCCGGCGGCGATGCGCGTTACATCGCCGGCAATCAAACCGGCATGTACTCCAGCGCGCGTGTGTTTGAAGACCTGGCTATTTTCATCGATCAGACTTTTCCTTCCCTGCGCGGTATTCCGATTACGCATCAATGGGGCTGGGTTGCGTCGGCGACGGCCGACCTGACGCCGGCGCTGGGTTTCGTCAGTGGTGATCGGCGCGTTGTCTATAGTGTAGGCAACTTGGAGCACAACGCGGCCTTGTCACTGTTGAACGGCCGTGTCTTGAGCGATCTGTTGCTGGAGCGCAAGACCGACCTAACAGATGTGTTCTTTGTCAAACGCGCTACAATTCCGCTGCCGCCGGAGCCGGCGCGCTCGATCATCATCCACGCTGCACTCAGCATCTTGCGCGCGCGGGATGCACTTGATGAACGGCGCGGATTAGGTGATCCTGCCATCCGGGGCGCATAGCTATATTGATCGGAGTCCAAGATGTCGAAAAAGCCACGTCGCCTGCGCACGCCAAACTTGCCCCCTCAGGCTTTTGCCGAACCTCAATCTGTTCCTACTCCAAGTCGCGCTGTTCAAGTAGCCGTCTCGAACACCCCTGTCGGCTCTGCATCCGGCGCCGAAACAGCCCCTAAAGCGGTGAACTGGCAAGCCGAATATGGTGCGGTGTTGGGCGACCTGAAACGCACCGGAATCCTGGCAGCCACTCTGCTCATCATCATGATCGTGCTCTCGGTCATTATTCGATAGCCACTCAAGCAGCTACCGATGCATCGATTCGAGGATTTGGCGCAACGCCTGATCGAAGGCTCATTGGCGCGCTTGTTGGGCGAGCGCTTGCAGCCGAATGCCGTGCTACGTGCGCTGGTGCAAGCCATTGAAGATGCCGAGACGGTCGATGCGCACGGCAACCCCGTTGCGCCGAATCACTTTTGGGTGCATCTGAGCGAACAGGACCTGGCCCCGCTGGAGTACTTCCATCCTAACCTGGCAGACCAACTGGCAGAAAGCCTACGCCAGATCATGTTGCACATGGGCCTGCACCTGGATGCCGCGCCGCGTGTCTTTTTGCGCGGCGTTCAAGAACTGGCTCCGCGCCAGATCAGTGTTGTAGCGCGCTGGATTCCGCCTGCTTTGCCGATATCTTCTACTACGGCTCAGTTCGCCCAAGCCATTTCATTGCCGCGCCGGCCTTTCGTCATTGTCGATGGTCGCCGGCAGATCGCTCTCACCGACGAGCTGGTACGCATCGGCCGCTCGCGTGAGAACGATATCGTAGTTGACGACCGGCGCGTGTCGCGGCACCATCTAGAGTTGCGCTGGCAGCGCGATCTGGAGAAGTTCCTCTGCGTTGACTTGGGCAGCACCGGCGGCACCAAACTAAACGGCTACCCCATCCAGCAATGCACCCTTGAAGCCGGCGATGTCCTGTCACTGGGAGGAGTTGAGATTATTTACGGCGAAGAGTTCGCGCTGCACTCTACGCTCGGCGCGCTCACATGAGCAAGCTTGTGTGCTGTTTGGGTCATGTTCGGTTGAGCAGCCGCACATCATCGACGACGCCCACGATTGAATTGTCCGGCCCATACAATCGCAGCCTGAGCGGTTGTCGGCCTTCCACAATTGCCGGCTGTACTGTCAATCGTCGCGCCTCATCTAGCTTGATTGCTGCTTCTGGAGGGCTGCCGTCCAGATACACAATGCGCACCGATTTGCCGGGCATCAGTTCAATCGTGCTTGGAGCAAGTCGTTCGAGTGCTGCGCGTTGTTCAACTGTGAGCAGGCGCTCGAAGGCTGCCGATAAAGGCCGTTCGACGGCCTCTTTGAGTGTCAACACGCCGCGCCAGGCGATTGTCAGGGCGCGCTCGATGAAGGCGCGATCAATCGTTGGCAAGCCTAACTCAGGCACCAGCTCACTGACCAGTCTCACGCGCAACAACCACTGCTTCAACTCATGGGTGCACGCCGGCAGCGTGTCGAGTTGATTGCTGAACTCGCGCGCCAACGTGCGTGCCGCTTCGTCCAGATCGAACTCGGCCGGGTCGAGCGGCCGGCCTGCGATGATCAGATCGTGATACCGTAGCACTTGCCCAGCCACCACGCGCTTGTTCAACCGCTCATAGACGTACTCGACGCGCTCGCTGAGGCCAGGCGGATTGAGTGCGCGCACCCACTCCGGCTTGATTGCACTGGCCAGGCCGATCAAGTTGAGCCTACTGCCGGCGCGCGTGACGATCTCGCGCATCTCTGAGACGACGATCAGCAGAGCGCGTTTGACTGCGCTCTCGTCCATGAGTGTGCCGCGCCGCCCGCCGGCCAACTCAAACTCATCTGTCCCGCTGCTCGTGCGCACGGCCAGTTGATCGATGAAGCCGGCTAAATGACAACGCGCTACGCCCTCACCTGCCGCTTCTTTCATAGTGGGCGGAAGAAGCGGCATCTCTTTCGTTGAGATAGACGACCCGAGACCGGCTTGTTCGCATAGCCCGATGATCTGGCGATAGGCTTGTGCCACCTCCCGCGCAGCGTGCGGATGAATGCCGTGGCTGTAGCACGCTTTTGGATTGAAGTTGTGCTGCACGGCGTGCGCAAATGCCTGAGACAACACAAAAAAGTCGGACTGGCCGGCCAACCGCCCGGCGGCCTGGTAGAGCCGTTCGCGGTTGCGGCGGGCCGACTGGTCATTCCGGTCTAGGCGGGTGAACAGGTCTCGTCCGCTGACCAGCGCCGCCAGCAATGCCACCTCGCGCACACAACCATACCGTGAGGCTTCGATCACCATACGTGCATAGCGCGGATGCATCGGTAAGCGTATCATCTGCCGGCCTAACGGGGTCAAGCCGCGCCCAATCTCAATTGCGCCCAGCAACGACAACAATTCTTCGGCATGGCGTAGGCGTTCCGGCTGCGGCTTGTCGAGAAAATCGAAGCCGGCCACATCTGTCTGTCCGAGTGAATACAGCAGCAGCACGGCTTCGGCTAAATCGGTGCGCTGGATTTCAGGGGTGTTGCGTGCAGGCCGGCGGGCGTGATCGGCCTCGCTCCACAAGCGATAGCACACACCCGGCGCGATGCGACCGGCGCGGCCGGCCCGCTGATCGGCCGAGGCCTGCGAGATCGGCTCGATGTGCAACGTGTCCAGTCCGCGTTGCGGATCATAGCGCGCGATGCGCGCCAGCCCGCTGTCCACCACGTAGCGAATGCCCGGAATGGTCACCGAGGTTTCGGCCACATTCGTCGAGACGATCACACGGCGGTAGGGCGTGGGGATAAAAGCGCGATCCTGTTCTTCGGGCGGCAGCTCGCCGTGTAAGGGCAACACGATCACGTTCTGACGCGGCGCGCGGCTCAGCGCGCGACGAATCTCTTCCAGGGTGCGGGCGATCTCATAGGCGCCCGGCATGAACACCAAGATGTCCCCTTCGTCGGTCTCTCGCAGAATCTGATCGACCTTTTCAGCGGCGCGCTCCCAGATGTCGGCATCGTCACGCCAGCCCTGGTAGTGAATCTCGACAGGGAATTGCCGGCCTTCTGCTTCCAAGATCGGGCAATTGCCGAGATAGGCTGCCACCGGTTGCGCTTCTAACGTGGCCGAGAGCACACCCAGCAACAAATCCGGGCGGGTTCTGTTCTGGAGCTGCTTGGCGATGGCCAGTGCCACATCGCTGAACAGCGTGCGTTCGTGGAACTCGTCGAAAAGAATAGCGCCGACGCGTCCCAGCGCTGGGTCGTCTTGCAGCCAGCGCAATAACACGCCTTCGGTCACAAAGGCGATGCGCGTGTCGGGCGAGAGCGCATCTTCAAAGCGTACCTGGTAACCCACCACGCTGCCCAGCGCAACGCCCATCTCGTCGGCAACGCGCCGCGCTACGCTGCGCGCTGCCACGCGGCGCGGCTGAAGGATCACAATGTGTCGATCCTTTGCAAGCGTTTCGTCTTGCGCCATCATCTGGCAGACCTGCGTGGTTTTGCCGGAGCCGGTCGGTGCGATCAACACAAATCGATTGTGGGTGCGCCAGGCGGCGCGCAACGCATTGTGCAGTTGCCAGATCGGCAAATCGGTTTGCATCGGTCGCCGAATTGTAGCGGTGTGTTGGATGATGCCGGCTGTTTGCTTTGTCTTTATGATGTTGCTTTGAAACCCGCCGGTCTGGAAGTAAACTGGGATCAACATCGAGTTGCGCAACGTCGTCTTGAGAGGTGGGACATGCCCGGCCGGCGTCGTTGCAAACGACCAAGTTCCTGTTTGAGGAATGGGAGGGATACGTTATGAGCTACCAGGTTGGCATGGCGGCTATGCACTTAGAGTGCCCAGATCGACTCGCGCATACAGAGTACAACGATCACTATAGCTTGGTGCGCGCCGTCACCGGCCTCGACCCGTTGACAACCCCCGAAGCGTGGCGCCGCTTCAACGATGCTTGGGAACTGGATATGTTGTGGGTCACCAACGATGGGCCGGCGGAATGGGCGCAACGCGGGCGAGTGACGGATATGGGGCACGCTGAATTCATGGAGGGCGGCATTGATCGGCGTGATACGGTTGCTTGCCCGTTCACCGATGTCGAAGAAGTGTGGGCTTTTGACGCTGTCGAAGAATACGGCCTGCCGGACATGGATGAGTTGGTGACCTACTACGAACGCATCTGGCGAGAGGGCCAATCGAACAACCCCAATCAGGTCTACACTGGCGGCTATTACAAGACGATTGTTTCTGGCGCCATTCAAGCGTTTGGCTGGGATATGCTGCTCCTGGCGGCTGCCGATCGCCGGCGCTTTGAGAAAGTATTGGACGGCTTCTTTCAGCTCGCGCTGCATCATGTGAGAGCGTGGGCTAAAACCTCAATTCAGGTGTTTATCCAACATGACGACATGGTGTGGTCTGAGGGCGCGTTTATGCAGCCGGGGTTCTATCGCATGGCGATCTTCCCGCGCTATGCCAAATTGTGGCGCGAGTTACACGACGCCGGCAAGATCGTCTTGTTCTGCTCCGATGGCGACTTCACCGAGTTCGTGGACGACATCGTGAGCGCCGGCGCGGATGGCTTGATTTTTGAGCCGATGACCAGCCTCGAGTACGTTGTGGAGCGATACGGCCAGAGCAAAGTGATTGTGAGCAGCAAAGTGGATTGCCGCACCCTGACTTTTGGCAAGCCGCAGGACATCAAGCAGGAGATCGATGACACATTGCGACTTGCACGGAAATGCCCCGGCTTTGTCTTTGCCGTCGGCAACCATTTGCCCAGCAACATCCCGCTGGACAATGCGCTGTACTACATGGATTACTTGCGCGCTAATTGGCGCAGATAGCCTTTGCCGGCGCAGATTACGATGTCCGAGTATGTTGTTTCTCATCGCACCGTTGACCCGTTGCTGCGGGCCGATCAGCTCCATGAAGATTTCTGTATTGGATACTGCACCGTCCTAAGGGATGGAGCGCTGTGGCGCATGTGGTATGAAGCCTATGATCGCGCCTATCGCGATGACGCGGATGGATTTTTGTGCTACGCAGAATCCCGCGACGGCGAACACTGGTACAAGCCGGCCTTGGGGCTGATTGAGTATGCCGGAAGCCGCGCCAATAACATCTTGCTCGACGGTCGAAATGTAGGAGGAGTTCACGGCAGCAACGTGTTCATAGACGCCGATGCGCTGGCTGCCGAGCGATTCAAAATGGTATGCGTAAGCTGGAGGGAAGCAACGCCGCGCTGCCCTCAGCCGGGTTGGTGGGTTTTCGGAGCGGTCTCACCTGATGGCATCCACTGGCAACGCCGCCAAGAACCGCTGTTGTGTGCCAACAGCGATACGCAAACGGTGTGCTTCCGCGACGGAGATCGTTACCGACTGTATGTTCGCCTGTGGAGCGAGGGTCTCTTTCAAGGTAAGCGCCTGATCGGCTATACGGAATCGAGCATCTTTGGCGACTTCCCGCCCCCTCGCCCGATACTTGCCCCAGATGAGTTGGATCCGCCTCATTTGCACTTTTACAACTCGGCAGCCGCTAAGGCCGGCGAAGGGCTGTATCTGATGTTCCCTTCTGCCTTCTATGTTGGCGAAGATGTGCTTCTGCCCCATCTTGCCGTCAGCGCCGATGGTTGTTCATTCAGACGAGTCGAACGGAAGCCATTTTTGATGCTGGGCAACGGCTTTGATTCTCGCGGTATCTATGTTGCGCCGGGATTGATTCCCACCGGCCGGCCGAATCGCTGGTGGGTGTACTACCTCGGCACGCCTATCGGCCACGACCAAAACCGCCCACAGCAAGCCAGCTATGTCGGTGGAGTGGGGCGGTTTATGCTGACCGTGCGCTAGTTGCGTCAGCCCGTCCAGTGTGTCCTAATCATGGCCGAGGTGGGTGTGATCTCCCTGGGAGCAGCCTTGTCAAGGAGCAGCAGGCTGAGTGCGTGCAAGCAAGATGCTTGCTGTAGGCCTTGCCTGAACCAGGACCGGCAATTACCAGCAGAGGGCCTGACAACTGCCCAACGATCGTGCCCTGGGCGTCACTCAGCTCGTAGTCAATGACCTTCGGACCGACCGTCTCGGCAGCCAGCACGACCGCGCAGGTGAGTGTTTTGTCCTGTTTGCTGGTCAGGGCGTAGATGTCAAGACAGCGGCCCGATCAACTGTCTTCTCTCGGTGTCTCGACGCCATCGCGCAACAGGCGGTAGCCGGTATCGAGAAGGTTATACCTTGCTGCCCACCGGTTCAGACTGCTTGGATGTGATCGATCGTCGCGGGTCATGGATCGGATATGAACCACCCGGCATGACCGACGCGCAGCCGGACTGCGCGATGAACTCGATAATCTTCTTGGCCCCGTTGGATGAGCTTGCTGCGCTGATCGAGCAATGAGTTCTGAGGCTGATTGGCTGCCCGGCTGACAAACCATCTTGACATGGCCTAGCCCGGCTCTATAATCCCGCCCCAATCAAAACCAAGCCGGCTGTCTGTCTGAATGGCCGAGTTTGGAGCAGCGCACACGGGCAGTCACGTTCAGGAGGCGCTTCCATGTTGCGAATCGAAACCGGCGGCAGTCCATACGGAGCACGCTTGGTCACCGACCGTCCATACCGCCAGGGTGAGTTGATTTGCGCCATCACAGGCTATCGCGTCACCCATCAGGCCACTTATCAAACCGTGCAGATCGGCCCTGATACACATATCGAGGAATTGGGTGTGTTGGCCTATCTGAACCACTCTTGCCGGCCCAACACGATCGTGGACACGACAGCGATGGAAGTCCGCGCAGCGCGTGATATCGCTGCCGGCGAAGAACTGACGTTCTTCTATCCGTCCACAGAATGGGAAATGGATCGCCCGTTCATTTGCCTGTGCGGGGCGCCACAGTGTGTGCGACTGGTAGCCGGTGCCAAGTATCTCTCGATTGACACGCTCTCGCGCTATTTCATCAATCGACACATCCGTGACATGGCGCTGGCTGCTCTAGACCAGGCGCTCTGTCAAGCTATCACAGAGGGACACAAGTCCTAGCGCATTCACCGATTGAGGGGTTCTGGAGGCAACAACGCGCGCGCGCGCGCAACCACCGCTTGCGTGACAGCGATAGCATCTCCGTAGTGCCGTACCAGTTCTCCAGCCGGAACAGGCGCGCCAAAGTTGAGGTGTACCTGCACATGTTGATAAGCCGGCACAATCACCTGCAGCGTCGCTGCCAGCCATTCACGATCCTTTTTTTGCTTGCGGATGCGTGTGATCGGATTGCGCAGCGCAGCGCGTGACAGCACGCCACTTACGATCACCGGCGCGATCAGCGCTTCTGGCACCAGCCGAGCGATCAACCCGATGCTGCTCGACCACTCCGAGAGTGCCTCGGCGGCTCCGGGCAACGCCAACGGGTCCGGCTCGATCTTGCCGGCCGGGAACAACAACACCGCCCGCCCGGCCCGCAGGTGATCGCGCACCGCGCGGATCGCTAACGAACGATCGCTGCCCTCGTCCGACACATAGATCAAATACCGCGCGATGTTTGGAATGGCGTGTAGAAAATCACGATGTCTGGCAATGATGGCCAGGTCGTTGCGATCAATCGCGGCGAACAAAGCCAGCGCGTCGGTTAGCCCCGGATGATTGGATACAAACAGTACCGGCCCGTTGCGCAATTCCTCGCGCCAGCCAAGGACGGTGTAGCCGGCGGCAAACTCGCGCGTGACCCACTCGCCGGCTGCCGGCAGGCCTCGGGTGGCTACGATCTCGTCGAACATCAGCACTTGCTTGGCAAACCGCACGGCCAACGGGCGCAACAAGGCGGTTAAAATCCCTCGGCCTCTCTTCAAGTGCTCCAGACCAATCGCCGTGATGAAATCATTCGTGTTGATGCGAACCAACTCTTCAAATGCACTATTCTGCCCGCCCATATGCGGGTTAAGGCCAATCTCCGCCTGCGGTCTTGCCATGCTCATCTGCTCCCGGCCGGCTGACATCCCTACGAGGACTCCGGCATTATCACTC
The DNA here is from genome assembly GCA_025056895.1 of Thermoflexales bacterium. Classification (GTDB taxonomy): domain Bacteria; phylum Chloroflexota; class Anaerolineae; order J036; family Brachytrichaceae; genus Roseilinea. Next base: position 44,147 of record JANWVJ010000005.1, on the reverse strand, counting down.
AATATCGTTTAATTTACTGCTGTGAATGATCTGTGAGCGCGCTGAGAAGAGCAGCGTGGCGACTCGGCGCACAGGGTTGATCCAACGCGATACTACGCCGGTGTATCGATCGAACAGCTCCTTCGTCTCGACCTGACGTTATACAATCTTCCTCCAGATATCATCTGGAACATGCAAAGTTATGAGGAGCGATTGAACATGAGCAAGCCGGCTCAAATGTGCCGCCATCTGCTGCGCACCTTTTTGTTTGCATCCTTGCACGCTGTTGGGCTGACGCTGATGGTGGTGGTCGGGAATGTGCTTTTCAACTCGCCGTCCCCAACCCAAGGCCATGCCTCAGCGGCTGCCGCCGGCGCTGTCGCCAAGCAGGGAAGTCTTGCACCCAGCCTTCTTGTTACGGTGAACATAGACAGTGCGTATGCGTATTTAGCGCCGGATTGGAACAGCGGCCAAATCGGACGCGTCATGAAGTGGCAAACATTTATCGCCCTGGCTCGCAATCCAAACGGTGAATGGCTGCAAGTGGATTTCGGCAACAATCTGGCCTGGCTGCATCGCAGCATGGTGCGCTTTGCGGGAGATTTAGAGGGCCTGAACGCACCTGCGTTGGCCGCGCTGCCCGTGCGTGAAACAGCCGGCGGCCTTTCTCCGAGCCGCGTTCGTATGGCAACGCCAGGTGTGCCAACGATTACCCCCCGCGCGCGCCAGCTCTATCGCCAAGCAGTTGCTGCTGGGCGCGACCCAAACCTGTTCACCGTGGCCGGCGACTGCAATTCAGAGCCGCAGGTCTATCTGGGCCGTTTCGCTGCCGGCGGGTTTGATCTGGCCGGCAACGGTTTTGCAGCCTTGCAACCGGTCGCCAAAAAATTTGCCCGTTCTTTTGAACGGGTCAGCTTGGCCGTGGACGGAGGACACAACAGTGCCTCGGTGCTCGATCCCTTGTTCAGTAACGCCCAACAGTGCCGCGCAAACGAAAGTCCGCTGGCGTGTGAACTGCGCCGCTCGAACGCCAGCATCATCTTCATCGCGCTCGGCACAGGCGACACGTTCATCTGGCAGGACTTTGAGGCCAACTATCGCCGCATCATCGACACGGTTCTAGAACACAAAGCGCTGCCGGTGCTGGTCACCAAAGCCGATAGTCTGGAATCCACGCAAGGGGGCGCGCCGCCTGAGGCCATCAACAACGTGATTCGACGATTGGGAGCGCAGTACCAACTGCCGGTGATGGACTTTGCCCTGGCTGCCCGCCGGCTGCCCGACCAAGGTCTGGCAGAAGAAGGACGAGAAATCCCCGGTCGTGGGTTGGTCTATGCGGCGGCGTCACGCTTTCATCTCAACGGCTACGGCATGGACCTGCGGTTGGTGATGACTTTGATGACCTTAAACGCCGTTGCGCGATGAAGCCACGAACGGCTCGGCTTCGAGGCGTTATCGAAGCCGGCTTAGACTTGAGATTCAGAGCTAGAGAGAACATGCTTTTTTGAGGAGGCTGATCTTGAACAATCGAACCATGCGCTTGTTAGCGCTAGGTGGCTTTGTGGCGATGCTGTGCGCCGCACCGGTTGTGCCGGCGCACGCCCAAAGCAACCAGGCGCCCCAATTTGCGATCGTCACCCCCGGCGCTTATCTGCGCCAGCAACCGACCTTGCTCTCTGCAAACACTTATCCGGTGTTCAAAGGCGACCGCTTTGAAATCGTTGGCCGCACTGCCGACAACATATGGCTGCAACTGTCCTATCCAAACGCAATCAGTGGCACTTGGATCATCGCCTCGCTGGGTGAGGTGATCGGTGAGTTGAAAAGTGTCAAGCCGCTGCCGGCCAATAAAATGCCGCCGCCCGTGCCGCCCGGCCGACCCGGCCCGATCACTGTGCCCGGCACACCGGTCATCACCGCTGCGCAGAAAGCGCTCTACCGCAAAGCCATTGCCGCCGGTCGCGATGCCACGATGTTTGCCGTGATCGGCGATTGCAACTCGCAACCTACGGCGTATGTAGGGCGATTGGCTGCCGGTCTGTTCGGTTATGAGCAATACCGCGCCTACCCCGCCACCGTTGCGCGCTTCACACGCGCCTTCGCCCGTGTCAGTCTGGCTGCTGCCGGCGGTTTCAACAGCGCTGCCGTTCTAGACCCCACCTGGGCCGATCCTTATTTCTGCAAAGCCGGCGAGTCTCCCCTCGCCTGTGAATTGCGCATGTCCAAAGCCAGCATCGCCTTTATCGAGTTGGGAACCGGCGACACTCATATCTGGCGCGATTTTGAGGCCAATTTCCGCGCGGTGGTCGAGACAACATTGAAGAGCAACGTGTTGCCTGTGCTGATCACCAAAGCAGATGCCCTAGAGTATCAACAAGCCGACGCGCCGGAGGAATACATCAACAATGTCATCCGTAAAGTCGGCGCAGAGTATGGCGTGCCGGTGATGGACTTCTGGAAGGCGACGCGCGATCTGCCTAACTATGGCTTACTGGATGAAGGCAACGCCGATTTTCACCTTGGCCCCGGCGGTTCTTACATCCATCTGCTTCAGACAGTACAAGTACTTGACCAAATCTGGCGATAGACGGCTTGCGTGCGCCAGAGCGCGCGGCAGAACAGGAGACACCACCGGCTGCCGCGCGCCACGTTTCTCGCTCTCGGCCATTCCTCGCCCAGCGGTTTCCCGCTCACCGCTTATCCTTCATCCTTATGCCTCACCGTCCTATCACCTGCCGGCGGATTACATCAAGCGCGCGCAGCGCCGTTAGGTTGTACATGTTGTAGCCATAGGACAGATAACTGCCGGTCAGGTTGGCCGATTGCCCGTCCGGCGGCTTGTTGATGTGAAAACCGTCGGCCTCAAAGCCACGGTTGGGAAGCGCAGCCAGGGCTTGTCGTAGGTCTAGCAGGGGCACACCGTACTCACGACTTAGCCGCCGGATGATGTCGTTAATGTAACCATACGGGGCTTGGCTGTCCGTTGACTCCAGATCATCCCCTTTGGTCAGGCACACCGGGATCACGCCTTGACCGATCAAAAGCTCGATGATTTGCCGGTAACGTCCTTCAAAGCCTTGCCACGTGTGTTGGTCGCCCGTGCCGAGCAAAATGAATGCCACACTTGGCCGATTGAGGCGTACTTCACATGCCAGCGGCGATTCGCCGGCTGCGCAGCCGGCCGGCGCATTGGCCGGGTCGAGCGCCTTGGTGGTATTGAAGCCACCCCGCGCCGCGATGCGCTCGCGAGAGAACGATCCACGGAAGAAATCGATCGTGTCTTGCAAGTAGGCGTAGCGGCCTAAGGTGTAGTTGCCCCAATCGAACGGCGCAAAGAACGCTGTGTTGGCCGTGTTACTGTCGCCGATCAAAGAAAAGACGTTCGGACGGTTGCCCATTGCTTGACCGGCTTGATATATTTGCCACACACGCCCGGTCATGTTCGACAAATTTGGATCGTCGGGAATGGCAGCCGGCGGCGCTTGCGCCGATGCGCCGGCTTCCGAGGTCGCGTTGCCCTCGACCGGAATCTGCGCCAGCGGCACGTTCAGGTCGACGTATTGCTGCATCACCCATCCTTGTGTGCCTTGCGGCGTGACTACCTGTAGCCAGAAATCGTCTGCTGTGCGCGCCAGCACGCGCAGCGACGTCTGCGGAGCGAGCTTGGTAATCACCTCTGCTTGGGCGCTGGGGCTGCGCCGCAGACGCAGACCGCCGGCGTCAAGGCGCACGTGCGCCGAAGCAGTCGTGCTCGGTGCGCCGACGGCCGGCGCCCGTGTGGGCACAGTGGGCAAAGCGGCGCCCGGCGCAGGGATGTTGAGCACCATGCCCAGACTCAGCAAATCCGGATTGATGTTCGGATTGGCAGCAATCAAGGTATCGAGGCTGAGACCGAATCGCACGGCAATGTCCCACAGCGTGTCCCCTTCCACAACGGTGTACATTGTGCTCTGCGCTGTCGGCGTCGGGGCAACCACCGCTGCTTCCGCAGTCGGCGTAGGGAGAGTAGGGGGAGACGTGTCGGTTGGGGGCGGCCAGGTTGCATACAGCGTGACACGCGGCGTAATGTTGAATGCCACAGGCTGCCCGCTGCTGTGTGGTGCGAGCAACGCCACGCTGATCGCGCCGGCGATCACCATGACGAGGCCCGCCGCCAGCACAACCCACGTAGCAAAGGGACGGTTAAAATTAGGCCGGTTTGGTCGGCGCATACGGCGCGGATTGTAGCCGACCAACCGCACAACAGACTCGGCGCACACAATCGCTCATCAACGCCGGCTCGGCGCTGATGCGATGTGCCGCCGAGCCGATCCCAGAGGTACACGCATGAAGTTGATTCTCGTGCGCGCCGGCCTGCTTGGGCCGGCGTTGCTGATGCTGGCCGGCCTGGCCGGCTGCCAAACCGCAGATCGTCAAAGCGGTGTAACAACACCGACCGACTCAACACCTGTTCCTGTCGCGACTGCTCCTGTCCAGGCCGGCGGAGGCATCGTCGGCGATCCAGCGCAGGTGATCGAAGACTACCTGACGGCGCGTGTGGCAGCCGATACGAATGCCATGATCAATCTCTCGTGCGCCGGCTGGGAAAGCGATGCCCGCAAAGAATCCAACTCGCTGCGCGGGGTAAAGGCCCGTTTGGAAGGCATGGCCTGCACGGTAGACAGCCTGGACCCACAGACGGCGCTGGTGCTCTGCGCCGGCAACATCGTCGCCAACTACAACGGTGAAGACCGTCCTCTGCCGCTTGACAAACGCAAATTCAAACTGATCGCCGAAGGCGGTGAGTGGCGCATGTGCGGCTATGAGTAGGACCGTTTTCTATCCTCCGTTGCTAATATAGCTTGCCCTTATATCTGTTTTAGCCGTCGGCCCACATTTCACCTATGCGCCGCTTGTTCACCCGCGAAAACCTGATTGCGTTGATGATCTGTTTGATGGCAATGGCGTTGATTGTGCTGACTGCCGACCAAGCCCCGCAGTGGATTTATCAAGGGTTCTAGCCGCGCTGCGTCTGATCGCATGAGCCTCATCCAAATTCTGGTGTTCACCGCCAGCGCAAGCGTGTTTGGCACACTGGCGCTCGCTGTGGCGCGCAGCGGCCTGGAGCGATGGCGCAATGCAGTGCGCGCTGCGCGTCCCTGGCTGATGTTGGCTGCCGGCGTGATTGCGCTGTACTGGCTGCAACCCTCCACGCCGATTCGTCACCTGGATTTTTGGCTGCCCACCGCGACGTTGGCGTTGGTGGGATTGATCTGGACTGTGACGAGCCGCCCACGCCCTATCGACATCCCGACTACCCTGGTAACGGCGTCGGTTGTCGCCGGCCTGGTCCTGTTGATCGGCGCTACCCGCTACATCGACGCGCTGTGTTGCCTGACCCCCTCGCGTCCGCCTGAAGCGACGGCGATTCTGGTGGTGGTGTTGGCAATTGTCGCCCTGTGCGCCGGATTCGGGCAATTCCTTGCCGGCGCGCGCCAATTGAACGCGGCTCTGTTGGTGATGGTGTTGGGGGTGTTTGTTGTGCTCAAAACAGAGCCGCTCGGCGCCGGCTTGAGCGCGCTGTTGCGTTCGTTGAGCGGACAGTCGGTGGCGCAGGCGTCTGCGTTTGATGTGAGCTGGCTGGGTTTCTCGTACATTGCCTTCCGACTCATTCATGTTCTACGCGATCATGCGGCAGGCCGTTTGCCGGCGCTCTCGCTGCGCGAATTTGTGATCTATGTCCTCTTTTTCCCTGCGCTGGTAGCCGGCCCGATTGATCGCGCCGAGCGCTTTGTCAAAGATGTGCGCACCTGGGACGCTGCGCCGGAACAAATCGACGCGCGCGCAGAGGATGTGAGCGCCGGCCTACAGCGTATCTTCATCGGTCTGTTTAAGAAATTTGCTCTGGCCGACACGTTGGCGCTGATCGCCCTCAACCCAACCAACGCAGGCCAAGTCCAAACAGCGGGGTGGGCCTGGGTACTGGTGTACGCCTATGCCTTTCGGCTGTACCTGGACTTCAGCGGTTACACCGATATCGCCGTAGGAATGGGCCGGCTGTTCGGTGTGCGGCTGCCGGAGAACTTCGACCGGCCTTACTTGCGTCCGAATCTGACCCTGTTTTGGAACAGTTGGCACATGACACTGGCTAATTGGTTCCGCGCCTACTGGTTCAATCCACTCACCCGCTGGCTGCGCACGCGCAGCATCGGGCGAGATGCATCGCGCGTGATCTTAATCGGCCAGACCAGCACCATGCTCCTGATCGGCCTGTGGCACGGCGTCGCATGGAACTTTGCGCTATGGGGCGTATGGCATGCGCTGGGGTTGTTCATTCACAATCGCTGGTCAGCTTGGATGCGCGCGCGCAGCGCCAATGCCGATCTGCCTTCGACGCCGACATCCGTTTGGCGCACGCGCGCCGTGGCCGCGTTCAACATTGCACTCACCTTCCACTTTGTCGCCTTGGGCTGGGTTTGGTTTGTGCTGCCGGATGTCGGCCAGGCGTTGGACCTGTTCGCAACGTTGTTTGGGGGATAAATCTAAGATGAGTCGCGTCGATATCCATCGCCCTGCAATGGGGCGCATTGCGGTCAAAGCGCTCGCGCTGTTTGTGTTGATTAACGCGCTGTTTGTGCTTGTAGATCCGCTGCCGGCCATTGGTTCGCTATCGGCGTACAACGTGATCTTTCCCGGACGCCCCCGCTTGCCCTACAGCGACTTTCCAGACCGCGCGTACAACCTCAGCCTCTACACCTTAAACGCGATGTTCGCCGCCCATGAGATCAACGCTGGCCCCAAGCCGGCTGATGAATATCGCATCCTATTGATTGGCGACTCGTCGGTGTGGGGCTTCCTGCTCAAACCGGAGCAGACGCTGGCTGCATATCTGAACGCCGGCCGATACATGTCGCCGGATGGACGCCGCGTGCGCGTGTACAACCTCGGCTATCCCATCATGTCGGTGACCAAAGACCTGCTGCTCTTGCGAGAAGCTATGCGCTATCAGCCGGATTTAATCGTCTGGTTGGTGACGCTAGAATCGCTGCCGCGCAACCGCCAGCTCATCCATCCGCTCGTACAAAACAATGCCTCGGCCGTGCGGGCGCTGATTGCCGAGTATGGGCTGGCGCTCGATCCGAACGACGCCCGCCTGATTGACCCATCTGTTTTTGATCGCACGGTGGTCGGTCGGCGGCGTCACGTGGCCGATATCATTCGCCTGCAACTATACGGTGTGCTGTGGGCAGCTACCGGCATCGATCAAGATTATCCCGACTACGAGCCGGCGGCGATTGACCTGGAAGCCGATGAGACCTTCCATGACCTCAAGCCACCCATGCTGCGAGCAGAAGACCTCGCTCTGGATGTGCTGCGCGCCGGCCATGCCCTGGCCGGTGCAACGCCTATCCTGTTGGTCAACGAACCGATTCTGATCAGCAACGGTCGCAACAGCGACGTGCGTTACAACTTCTTCTATCCGCGCTGGGCCTACGATCAATATCGCGCTCTTTTGGCAGCCGAGGCGCAACGTAACCGGTGGCACTATCTGGATGTGTGGGACATCGTTCCGATGAGCGAGTTCACGAACAGCGCGGTGCATCTCACGCCGGCCGGCTCGCTTCTGTTGGCAAACCGAATTGCAGAGGCTGTGCAGAAGATAGCAAGACGTGACTGATTGTGCCTCGCAGATCGATCAGACGGGTAGCGCCCGGTCACAAGTTCAACACGCCGTGCGCCACCGTGAGCACAGTTGCTTGTTGGACGAATGCTGAATCGAAGCGGCCGACGTCGGTAGTCGTAACGATGGTCTGATGCAAGCTGCCGATGTGCTCCAACAAACACCGCCGTCGATTCGGGTCTAACTCGGCCAGCACTTCATCGAGTAGCAATACCGGCGCTTCGCCAATGCGCGCGCGCATCCAGTCTGCCTCGGCCAACTTCAACGACAAAACCGCCGTGCGTTGTTGCCCTCGCGAGCCGTAGTCGCCCAAATCAACGCCGTTGGCGATAAAGCGCAAATCATCGCGGTGAGGGCCGGTCAACGTCGCCCCTCGTGCAATCTCTTCGCGCCGTCGATTGATCAATGCTCTGCGGAAAGCTGTTTCTAGATCGGCGCGATTGAAGCCGTTTGGAGGGCTGGCCGGGTCGAGGCCGATCTGATAGACACGTTCTGATGAGACCGGCGCCGATGGATCGAAGTTAGGTCGATAGAGAATTTCCAAGTACTCTTGGCCGTTGGACAGACGGCGATGAACCGGCAACGCCAACTGGGTCAGCTCAGCAACGGCGCGCCGGCGCCGCAGCGCCACATCTACGCCGGCCGGTACAAGCTGCTCATCCCACACGGCAAACTCGTCTGGATCAACCCGGCGTTCCTGCGCTTGACGCAACAGGGCGTTGCGTTGCGCCAGGGCGTGCTCATATTGATCGAGCGCGCGCACATAGGCAGCGTCCACCTGCGACAGGGCTGCATCGAGATAGCGTCGGCGCAAAGCCGGCGCGCCGGCAACGATCTCCACGTCGCTCGGCAGGAACAACACCACCGCCAGTTGCCCGACCAAGTCGATGCCCCGGCGTGGCGCATGATTGATGCGAATTTCCTTTTTGAGCCGGCCTGAATCGGCACGTTGTAGTCCGATCTCCAGTAGACATGGCCCATCGCGCCGCAACACCTCGGCTTTGAGAATGGCGAATGGATAGGCCGCTTCCTCTTCCGCAGCCCAGCGAATGATTTGACGGTCTGTGTGGGTGTGCGGCGAGTGCGCGGTGGCCAGGAAGTAAATCGCTTCCAACAGGGAGGTCTTGCCCTGGGCATTGTCGCCCTGCACGATGGTCAAGCCGGACGATAAGTCCAGCTCCAGCCGCGCATAGAGGCGGAAATTGGTGAGCGACAGGTGGCGGACAATCATGCTGTCGGGATCACAGCGTCTCGCCGTGTGCCAGGGCTTCAAGCAGTTGTTCGACCTGATAGCCAGAGGCGCGTTCTGCCTCGTGCAGCCTGTGTGCAGCGGCAACGAGCTGTTCGCGCCGCGCGTGCGCCTCGGCTGGCTCCAGACGGTCTAAGTTTAGATCGGCCAACGCCAATAGCCACCACACCAACCGCTCGAATGATTCTTTGTTGAACCACAAGATGTTGTTGTAGCGATTGACGCCCAAGTAGGTGCAGACGTCGGCGTCACTGAACAGGGCGCGGGCGAATGTGGTCAGGTCAGGCGGCGTGTCGATGCCGGCGCTGTCGAACCAGCACTGGTGCATCATCAGCGTTTTGACCAGCGCCAGTGCATGAGTCACTGCGCCATCGTCCAGCCCGATTTGATGACCGGCCTTGGCGATGACGGCCGACAGCCGCCATTCGTCCAAGAGTTCACGCCCTGCTTCGGCCAGGTGATCGCCCTGCATCACCCTACCGATTTCGCTGACGAACAACCAGGCCAAGCCGGCAACCCACGATGCCGTGTCGGGCGGAAGGTGGGCGCGCAAGTAAGCGTGCAAGGCGTCCTCCCCGCTCTGTTCATCCTCTGGTTGAGCTATCAGAAGTGTCTCCAGCTTGCGGCGCATCTCGCCGGCAATCGCCGCCGGATCGAGTGCGGGGTGAGTAGTAGCCGGTTCACCTCGCGCAAATGCCAGGGCTGCGGCATAAGCGTGTTGAACGCGCTGCTCGACATCATCCAGCAGCGTGGTGTTGCGGGCCGGCTCAGCGCTCAAGCGCAGCTCGATGAGTTGATAGAGCACATCGCTGTTTAGGAGTGTGCGGAAGGGGTCTAGGATCGGTTGCAATTCCAGCTCGCGCAAGGCAGCTTCCACACTGGGAACGCCGCGACCGTTCAGATGGGCGGCGATGCGCGCGTAACGCCCGTTGACATCTTGCGCTTGGCGAAAATCGAGGAACACATGGCGTTTATAGGCCGCCAACTCGACATACAAGCCTTGCTCTGCCAGCGCGGCGTTGTTGCGGATGTATTCCAGGCCGGTAACCAGGTCGCGGAATAAGGTGAACCAGCCCTCTTCTGCTACCAGCCCCAGCCCTTCAACCAGAGTGGTTTGTCTGAGCGCGCGTCCTGAGGGTGCGCCCTCACCGTTGGACGTTGGCCGCAATGCAGCGACTGACGTGCGAATCCAGCCGCGCACCTCGGCGAATTTGTTGTGGTATATCACCAGCGCGCGCTCTTCGCCGTGGCGGTTTGAAAAGGCAAACACATCTTCACACACCGCCCCATCGCCGGTGAAGAAGTCGTACAGTTCGAATCGTTCCACGTCGGAGAAAAGGTAACGGCGATGTAGCAAGGGGAAGATTTCGTGCTCGTGCCGGCTGATCAAATAGCCGTCCGGTTGCTCATCCCACAGGGCGCGTCGGAACTCCATACCGTACTTTTCTGCGAAGCCTTCGATTTGACCGTGGCCGAACATCGGCAAGCCCGGCAGAGTCGCCATCAACGTGCAAATGCCGAAGTACTTATCGCCCTTGCCGAACTGATCGACCGCTGTGCGCTCATCAGGGTTGTTCATGAAATTGACGTACCTTTTCAAGATTTGCGGGTCGAACTCCAAGGTGCTCTTGATCAAGTAACGGTACTTGGCGTTGTCTTCGTCGCGCAGCATGTTCATGAAGGCGCTGTTGTACACGCGGTGCATGCCCAGTGTGCGCACGAAGTAGCCTTCCATCAGCCAAAATGCTTCGGCCAGCAACAAGGTGTCAGGCGCTTCTTGGGCCACGCGATCGACCACTTGGCGCCAAAACTCTTCCGGCATCGCTTCGTCGAACTGTTGGCGGGTGAGGCCAAGGCCGGCCCGCGAAGGAATCGCCCCGCCGGCGCCCGGTTCTGGGAACCAGAGGCGCTGATAATGCCGCTTGGCCAGCGTCATCGCCGCATCGAAGCGAATGATGGGAAATTGACGTGCCACGTGCAAAATGGTTTGCATCACCGCTTCACGTACTTCGGGGTTCAGGTAGTTGAGTTGAGCGGTGTCGTTCCACGGCATGCTCGTGCCGTCGTTCCCGTGATAGATGTACAGCGCGTCGCCCGTCCAACGATCCAGGCGTTTGAACACTACAGCAGCATCGCTGCGGTTGTAGTAATGGTCTTCGATGAAGATGCCTACGCGCGCATCGTGCGACAGGTCCGGCCCGTTGAAGCTGTAGGTAGGAAAGGGCGGATAGGGAAGCGAGATGAACCAATCTGGGTGATTGATGACCCAGGGCGAATCGATGCCCATATGGTTGGGCACCATGTCGCTGGCCAGGCGGATGCCGCGTTGTGCGGCGCGGGCGCGCAGGTTGTTCAACGCTGCCTCGCCGCCCAAGTCGTTGGCGATGCGATAGTCGTACAGTGAGTAGGCTGAAGGAAGTGCATCGGGATTGCCGCACAACTGCTTGATGCGCTGCGAGGCGGGACTGCGCTCCCACACACCGATCAGCCATAGACCGGTGATACCCCAGCGCGCGAGTTGATCCAGCTCTTCATCAGGAATTTGGTGCAATTGGCGAATCTCGCGCCGATGCTTCTTCGACAACTGATCGAGCCAGACGTAGGTGTTTTTAGCGATCAGCACCAGGCGCGGCATCCAATCGCGATCGGGGCTATAGCGCTCGATATCCGGGCCGGGCATACCCAGCCCCAGCGCTGCGAGTGCGGCGCGGTCATAGATCGGGATTTGGGCCGGCCCCGGGCCGCTGAAGGCAGGTCGGTTTTCCTCGCGGATCAGATCGAGGCTGATCAGCAAGCGCGTCAGGTACTCGCCTAGGATGCCGGCCCAGCGCGTGGCGATGAACTGCAATTGATCGCTGAGCGAGTGCGGGTGGGCCAGCGCCGGCGCGCGCAACATGTCGATCAGATTTTGATTCTCCGGCCCAAAGCGCGGCTGGGTGTCAAAAAATTCGCGCAAGGCCGGCATGATCTGCGCATAGGCCGTATCGCGTTCCAGCCGTGTGTCGTCGAACAGTTCGCCGAATGGGGCAAAGGCCGGATTCAAGTTGGCCAGCCACAACATCAACATTTCTTCTAGAGCCACTTGCCGGTTGGGAATGCCTTCTGTCTCACCGCTCATGTATTCGGCGGCGCTCAGTCCATTCCGATAAACAGCAACGGTAGGAAACTCCTCGGCGAAGGCCGTCAAGGCGCGATCGACTTCCTGATGGCCTAGCCGCGCCTCCAGCCATGTTAGCGCTTTGGCCATTGCTTGGGGGTTACGCTGCTTGCGGTACTGAGCAACCACAAAGTGCAGGATTTCATCGATCAAGCCCATCGCGTTGATCTGGCCGGCTTGCACTGCCTGTTCTGGGCGGCGTATCACATCGCGCCGTTGGTTCATCTTTTGCGCAAAGCGGCGCGCAGCGTGAAAGTCGGCAAAGATCACGTTGCCAGTCAACGTAAACAGAGCATCATCGAACTGATAGAGATCGCGGGCGGCGCGAGAGACGTGGAATTCCATTTGACGCAATGATAATCCGTTTGAGCGTGTCCACACTGCCTGAGTACCTGAATCGATATACACCGTGGATCGCTGCAAGCCGTATTTGACGCTACACTTCATCTCATGGCCAAAGTAAACCCTATTTCGGGCTACGAGTTGTACTTGGAGCGTGTGCTGATCTCCGAAGAACAGTTGAAAGCGCGGGTTGTCGAGCTGGGCGCGGAGATTTCGCGCGACTATGCCGGCTTGTGTCCTTTGTTGTTGTGCATCCTGCGCGGAGGGGTTGTGTTTCTCACCGACTTGATGCGCAGCTTATCCATCCCTCACCACATCGATTTCATGGCCGTCTCCTCCTACGGGGTGGGCGCGCGCGTGTCGAGTGGATCGCCGCGCATTGTGTTGGATGTGAACACCGACATCGCCGGCCGGCATGTCTTGCTGGTAGAAGACATTGTGGACAGTGGGCATACCCTGGATCACGTATTGCGTCTATTGCAAACGCGCGAGCCGGCCAGCTTGAAGGTGTGTGTGTTGCTCGACAAATCCGAGCGTCGCGTCGTAGATATCCCGATCGCCTATCGTGGATTTGCCATTCCAGACGAGTTCGTTTTCGGCTATGGCCTGGACGTGGATGAGCTGTACCGCAATTTGCCTTTCATCGGCGTGTTGAAGCGTGAGTACCAGTAACATCTCGCCCTCCAGCCCGAAATAAAGCGTTGCTGCGGAGCAAAACAACTTGCGTGCTCCTATTTTGGGGAGCACGCAAGCTGCAGGTGACCTTATCGCCCGGTTTTGGGTCTCAGATATCCAAATTGCGCACTTCTTTGGCGTGCGTAGTGATGAATTTGCGCCGGGGCGGAACGGCGTTCCCCATCAGCATGTCAAAAGTGCGGTCCGCTTCGGCGGCGTCTTCTACGGTGACCTTGAGCATGGTGCGCCGTTGTGGGTCCATGGTGGTCTCCCACAATTGCTCCGGGTTCATTTCACCCAAGCCTTTGTAGCGCTGCACGACTACTTGGCCGGGGTTGGAAGTATCCAGCCCTTTCTTGCGCAGTTCCTCTAGAATCTGGTCCCGTTCGGCGTCGCTATAGGCATAGCGCACCTCTTTGGTTTTCTTCACTTCCACCCGATAGAGCGGGGGCTGAGCGATGTACAGATGGCCGTTCTCGATCAGAGGCTGCATGTAGCGGAAGAAGAACGTCAACAGCAGCGTGCGGATGTGAGAACCGTCCACGTCGGCATCGGTCATAATCACGCATCGATCGTAGCGTCGATTGTCGAGGTTGAACTGATCGCCGATGCCGGTGCCCATCGCCGAGATCAGGGCCTTGATCTCTTCAGAGGACAGCACTTTGTCGAGGCGGGCGCGCTCGGTGTTCATGATTTTGCCGCGCAAAGGCAAGATGGCTTGGAAGTGGCGGTCGCGGCCTTGCTTGGCGCTGCCGCCGGCGCTGTCGCCTTCAACGATGAACAGCTCACATTTGAGCGGGTCGCGCTCGGAGCAGTCGGCCAGTTTGCCCGGCAATGTGCCGCTTTCTAGCGCGCTCTTGCGCCGCACCAGTTCGCTGGCCGCTTTGGCTGCTTCGCGGGCGCGGCGCGACACCAAGCACTTCTCGATGATCTGCCTGGCTTCGCGCGGGTTTTCTTCCAGAAACTGTGATAATGCTTCGCGCGTCACCTGCTCGACAGCAGTGCGCGCGTCGGTGTTCATCAGTTTGACTTTGGTCTGCGACTCGAATTGCGGCTCAGGGTGTTTGATGCTAACGATGGCCGTCAAGCCCTCGAGTGTGTCGGTGCTGTCGAGGTTGCTGTCCTTTTCCTTCAGCAAGCCGGCCTTGCGGGCGTAATCGTTCAGCGTGCGGGTGAGAGCGCTGCGGAAACCGCTTTGGTGTGTACCGCCGTCAGGTGTATGAATCGTATTCGCGAAATAGAACTCACTCGACGTTGTGGCGTCGGTGTATTGCAGCGCCACTTCCACACCGATTGCCCCGACCTTCTTATCAGTCCATACCACTGGGTGCAGCACTTCGCGGTTGCGGTTGAGGTAGCGCACAAAAGCGCTGATGCCGTCCTCGAAGTAAAAGGTCATCTCTCGGTCATCGCGTTCATCGCGGAACACAATGGTTACGCCGCGCGTGATGAACGCCATTTCACGGAATCGTTGCGCCAGCACATCGAACTTGTAGCTGTTATCTTCGCGGAAGATGGTCGCGTCGCGCAGAAAAGTCGTCCTTGTGCCGGTGTCCTTTGGGCTGGTCTTGCCGATCACTTCCACTTTTGACGTGGCGACGCCTTCCTTGTAGGTCTGCTTGAAGATTTTGCCATCTTGGCGCACTTCAACTTCGCACCAGCTTGACAAGGCGTTCACAGCCTTGACGCCCACGCCATGCAGACCGCCCGATACGGTGTACGCACCGCTGCCGAACTTGCCGCCGGCGTGCAGGTGCGTCATCACCACCTCCAGCGCCGACACCGGCTCGCCTTTCTTATTGCGGAAGGTCGGGTGAATGCCGGTGGGGATGCCGCGCCCGTTGTCTTGCACGGTCACGCTTTCATCAGGGTGAATGGTGATCTCGATGCGGTCGCAAAAGCCGGCCAGCACTTCGTCGATGCTGTTGTCCACCACTTCATACACAAGGTGGTGCATCGCTTTACTGTCGGTGCCGCCGACGTACATGCCGGGCCTACGGCGCACGGCCTCTAGCCCTTCTAGAACTTGGATCTGCCCTGCGCCGTAGTCCGCAGGGGAACTCACTGCCGGTGTTGCTACAGTTGACTCTGCCATAGGCTGTACGAAGATCAAACGAATCAGACTTTGCCGCGCAGCCTTGGTGTTGATGGGTTGAGCGCACTGCTTGGGCAAAAGCCTGTCCAACCGGCCCCCACGCCCACACTGCGCCCGATTTCAGGTCGCGGCAAATTAGAACAGACGTTTTATTCTACCATGCCGGACACAACATTCATCTTTACCTGGGGTCATGTCACACGCGGGACGCGCGGCAGGATGGCCGATACGACTTCGTAATTGATCGTGCCGATGCGGGCTGCTACATCTTCGGCTGTGATGCGTTCTGTTCCCTGTTGGCCGATCAGCACCACTTCGTCGCCGATGCGCACGCCAGGGATGTCCGTCACATCGAGCATGGTTTGATCCATACACACGCGTCCTACAATGGGCGCGCGCCGGCCGCGCACCAGCACCTCGCCGAAATGCTGCGGCGCACGCCGGAAACCATCCGCATAGCCGACGGGGATGACGGCGATGCGGCGCTCTCCCTGGCAGCGGTACGTCGCGCCGTAGGACACCGGCGCGCCGTCGGGCAGGGTCTTCACCTGCGAAATCGTCGTCTTCCAGACCAGCGCCGGCTTCAGTTGGCCGACGGCCTCCGCTTGCCCAATCGCATCGGGGGCAAAAGGAGACAAGCCGTAGAGCGCCAGCCCGACCCGCACCATATTCAGGCGGGTTTCAGGCAGCGTCAGTGTCGCAGCCGAGTTAGCAGCGTGTCTCCATTTCGGCGTCCGCCCTTTGAGTCTTGGATGGCCCACGATGTCCAGAAAGCGGGTCAATTGCACGCGCGTGAAATCGGGGTCGGTATCGGCACAACTGAAATGAGTGAACATGCCTTCAATCTCGATGCCGGGCAGCTCGGCCACCGCTTCGATGAAATCGACGGCATCTTTGGGCAACACACCCAGCCGGCCCATGCCGGTGTCGATCTTGATGTGAACGCGCGCCGGCCTTTGCAAGTCAATCGCCGCACGTGAGAACGCCCGCGCAATGTCCAAGTCATATATGGTGACGGTCACATCGCGCAATAAGGCTTCGCGCGCGTGCCAGGCCGGCGTGTAACCCAAGATCAAGATCGGCGCGTCGATGTTAGCGGCGCGCAGTGCTGCTGCCTCGTTCAGCGAGGCGACGCCGCAATACACTGCGCCGTTGTTCAACGCTGTGCGCGCTACTTTGACTGCGCCGTGCCCGTATCCATCTGCCTTGAGCACTGCCATCAACGCCACGTCCGGCCCGATGATCTGCTTGATGAGCCGCGTGTTGTGGGCAATTGCATCCAGATCGACTTCCAACCACGTTGGCCGCTCCGGCTGAGTGATGCGAACCGACTCCCATCCCGGCTCCTGCCGGGCGAGCTTGCTTTTGTCTGACGGGTTGGCCAGTAACGCCGCGACCACGCGCTCCATGCGCGCGCCGGTATCGCCTTTCACCAACACCACATCGCCGGCAGCGACCTGTCGTTGCAACAAGTTGACCACGTCGCGCGCCACATAGGTCACTTTGACGCGCTCAGCCGGCATTCCTTCTTCCAGTGCACCTGCCGCGATGTCCTGCGCCCGCTCGCCGAGCGTGACGAGCATGATCGATGCCTGAGTGTGTTCACGTCCCAGTCGGGCAATGTGAACGCCGATCTCGTGATGGTAGCGCCGGCTGTGATCACCCAGTTGATCCATGTCCCCTAAAACAAGCCACAGCGTCGATGGCATGTCAACCGATTGACCATTCGCGATTGACGATTGCCAACGGTGAATTGCGGACTCAATCGCGGCGCGCATCGAGGTGGGATTGGCATTGAAAGAGTCGTCCAACAGCAAGCAACCGTTCACACCGGCCAGGGAATTCATCCGGCCCGGCAAAGGCGGCACATGCGCCAGCGCCGCCTCAATCTCTGCGTCGGGAATACCAAAGTGGCGGCCCACTGCATGGGCGATCTCCACCTTCAAACCATCACCCGGCGCCGTCAGGCCATCAGCCGGCGCATGGCGCGCGCGCGCAGCGATGACGGTTGCTCGGGTGCGCGCGCGCATAGCCCACACACGCGGATCGTCGGCGTTCAAGATAGCCAGTCCGTCCGGCGGCAGCGCTTCCACCAAACTGGCCTTTTCGCGGGCAATCGCGTCGAGCGAACCGAAATAGGCCAGATGCGATTCACTAACGTTGGTAACAATCCCAACCTGCGGCGGGGCAATTTCGCACAGATCGCCGATCTCGCCGGGGGCATCTGTGCCCATCTCCAGCACCAAGATTTGGTGATGATCTTCCAGTCCGCCCAGCGCGATCGAGAGGCCCAAACGCCCGTTGAAGTTGGCCGGGTTGCGAAACACGGAGAAGCGTTTGGATAGGACGGCGGCGACCGCCTCGCGTGTGCTCGATTTGCCGAGGCTGCCCGTGATGGCGACCACCGGCAAGCTGCGCCGGCGGACGATGTACCGGCCATAGTCAATTAAAGCGGACAGGGTGTTTGGGACGACGATGATATAGGGCGCCTTGCCGGCCAAGGATAGCGAATCAACGGCGCTGAAACGGCCCTCTTCTACCAGCACGCCGGCGCACCCACGCGCCACGGCGTCGGCGATGTAGTCATGGCCATCGCCCCGGTCGGTTTTCAAGGCCGTGAACAACTCGCCGGCGTGCGCCCGGCGCGAGTCGAAGCAAAAGCCGCTAAACTGAACGTCCTCGATGCGCACTGGCGAACGCCCGTCGCCGGAAAAGCCACACAGCCGCCCTTGTGTGGCGGCCAACAAATCGGTCAGGTGAATCATCAACCTGTAACGATACACGAGAAGTTCCCGAAACACCTCGGATGCGCCCGGCCTAGGAGTGAGGAGCAGTTAGGCGCTGTACAGGTCGCGCGCCAACTTTTAGCTGATTCTCAGACTATTCAAGGAATTACGCGATATAACGGCTAACCGATTAACACACGTGAACTTCCTCGCCGATCGCCCGCGCATGTACAGTGCGCAGGGTGGGGCTGGCGAGTGAGGAGAAGTGAACGACATGCTTTCAACGCACACATTCAAAAGATTCAGTTTGGCATGTGTAGCAGGCGTCCTACTGACAGCCGGCTGCTCAGCTCTGCCGAGCGCCACACAGTCTCAGGCGACCTTTGCACGCACGGCAACAGTGACGCGCGGCACATTGCTTTCGACAGTGAATGCGACCGGCAACATTCAAGCCGAGGCAGAAACTCGGCTTGGCTTTCAACAGCCGGGCAAGCTCGCCGAGGTACGCGTTCAGGTTGGCTCCCAAGTGAAGCGGGGCGATGTTCTGGCTCGCCTCGATACCAGCGACTTGGAGCTGGCGCTGGCTCAAGCTCAAACCGCGTTGATCATTGCGAATGCTGCATACAGCCGCACCGTGGAAGGCGCGCGCGGCGCGGACATTCGCGCAGCCGAAGCTGCACTGCGCGCTGCTCAGGCGAACTATGCCAAAGTCAAGGCCGGCGCAGAAAAGACCGACCTGGATGCTGCGCGCGCCCAACTGCTAGGTGCGGAGGCGCAAATGCGCCAAGCCCAGGCTGCTTACGATCTAGCCTTCAAGTTCCAACCGAACACAATTAACGACAGCCCCACCGTGGTGCAACTGCGGCAAGCTCAGAACAACCTAGAAGCTGCCCGCCGGCAATACGAGCGGCTGTTGCAAGACCCAGAGCAAGCTCAACTGGCCGCTGCGTGGCAGCGCGTCGAAGAGGCGCGCGCGCGGCTGGAGCAACTGCAACAGCCGGCACAGGACTTCGATTTACAACGCGCCGATGCCGAGCGCAAGCGCGCTCGGTTGGCTGTTGAACAAGCGCAGCGTCGGCTGGATAAAGCGCTGCTTGTCGCGCCGGCAGATGGCGTGGTTGGCGCAGTTGGCGTAGAGGTGGGCGAGATGGTCGGCACACAGCCGGTCATTACACTGCTGGATACCACCCTGTTGCACATTGATGTGAAGGTGGACGAAATTGACGTTGCCAAAGTCAAGGCCGGCCAGACGGTACGGATCACCCTGGATGCGTTGCCCGACGTCGAGTTGGTCGGACGGGTGGATCGCATTGCCTCGACATCCACTGTGCAAAATGGAATTGTGTCCTATGCTGTGCGCATCGTGCTCGATCCGACCGAGGCGCCGCTGCGGGTAGGCATGACTGCCAATGCTTCGATTATTGTTGATCGGCGGGACGGCGTACTCCTGGCCCCAAACTGGGCCGTCCGCCGCGACCGTGCTTCTGGCAAGACATTTGTGACCGTCCTCGGCACAGACAACCAGCCCCAAGAAGTTGAGGTTCAGGTTGGGCTGCGTGGAGAAACTCAGACCGAGATTGTGGCCGGCTTGAGCGAGGGGCAAACGATCGTCGCGCCGCAATAGGCATACACCCTACACAGCCGGCTATGATTGCGCCCGACGATGTTTTCATTTCAACTTCTACAAACAGATGGGCGCGCTCGGCTGGGTCGGTTGTGTACGTCGCACGGTGAGATCCACACGCCGGTGTTTATGCCGGTCGGCACACAGGCTACGGTCAAGGGCGTGCCGCCGCGTGACTTGGTTGATGTAGGCGCATCGATTCTGCTCTCCAACACGTACCATCTCTATCTGCGTCCCGGCGACGACCTAATCGCCCGGCGCGGCGGGCTGCATCACTTTATGGGATGGAATGCGGCCATCCTTACCGACAGCGGTGGTTTTCAAGTCTTTTCGCTGAGTGAGATGCGCGCCGTGGATGAGGATGGGGTGACGTTCAAAAGCCATCTGGACGGCAGCATGCACCGCATCACGCCGGAGAAGTCGATCCACATTCAACACAATCTGGGCGCAGACATCATCATGTGCTTTGATGAATGCCCGCCGCCCGGCGATCGCGAGTACAACGAGATTGCGCTGCGACGCACGCACGCCTGGGCGGCCCGTTGCCGTGACGCGCACGCGCGCGCCGGCGACGCCGCCAACCGCCAGGCCCTCTTCGGCATCGTGCAGGGTGGGGCGTTTGCCGATCTGCGCGAGCAATCGGCGCAATTCATCACCTCTCTCGATTTCCCCGGCTACGCCATCGGCGGCTTGGCTGTAGGCGAGACGAAGGACGTGACCTTTCGTGTCATCGATCAAATGGATAGCTTATTGCCCACCCATAAGCCGCGCTACTTGATGGGAGTAGGTGAGCCGACCGATCTCTTGCGCGCGGTTGCGCGCGGGGTGGACATGTTCGATTGTGTATTGCCCACACGCCTGGCCCGTCATGCTGCCGCCTTTACCCGCGATGGACGGATCAACCTGCGCAGCAAATCGTATGCTGAAGATGAGGCGCCGATTGATTCAGACTGCGACTGTTACACCTGTCGTCACTTCACACGTGCGTACATCCGTCACCTGTTGCATGTGGGTGAAATGCTGGGCTTGTATCTTATGAGTGTGCATAATCTGCGTTTTTTGCTGCGCCTCATGGAAGCAGCACGCACGGCGATTGCCGAACGTCGCTACACCGCCTTCGCGTCGGCATGGTTGGCGCGGTATGAGCACTCTCCTAACGCGGCCATTTGATTCCACGAGCTGGGTGATGATAATAAGCAGCTATGCAACAAGAGGGGCAGCTTCAGAGGGACGTTCGCCGGAACGCCCCTTTTTTTGTCGTGTGTGTTGCGTTGGCCTGGTTGATGTGGGTAGCGATCACTGCTCGGCCTGCGCACGCCGAAATCCCGGTGTTGGAGCCCGGCGACTACACCGACGTGATTCTAGCCGATCCAACCGACCCAACCATGCCCAATCTGCCCGAACCATGGTTCATGTGGTTTGTGATGGGCGAGCTGGAACGTCCGGACGATGTCGATTTGGTGACTTTCGAGTACGAGGCCGGCGAACTATTTCGCGCCAAAATGTTTATCCCGGCGCATGAGGACTTGCGCCACTTTGCGCCGATCATCGCTCTGATCGGGCCTGGGTTGCCGGCCGGCGACGCGCCTTTTCCTTTGCCGCCCGGCATGGGCATCCTCACCGCCACCAGCGACAATCAGACTCCCTACTTTGACATCTTCACCCAGATGACCTTTTGGCCGCGCGCCGAGATGGAGCTGCACATGCCGCAAACCGGGCGCTATTACATGGCAGTGTACGGCGAACCGGTGGGGCGCGCTCGCTACGCCTTGGATATCGGCATCATGGAAACCTATGCCCCGTGGGTGCTCATCAAGTATCCGCTTTACTGGTGGCAGGTGCGTGAGTTTTTGCAGTGGGGCCATCTACCGGCAGCGATGTTGCCGCTGTTGGTGTCGTTCGGCTTCACCTGGATCACGCGCCGGCGCAACGCGCCTCATATACATCGTTCGGTTTGGTTGGTGGGATTGTTCGGCGTGCTGTGGCTGGCTGCCGGCCTGGCGACGTGGTTTTACAGCGCCGGCAATGTGGCGCTTACGGTGCTGGTGCTGGTGTTGATGTTGTTCGTGCTGTGGATTGCCGGCGCCCATGTCTTCACGCCGCTGCGCGAACGGCTCACTCCGCGTGAATTTGCGCGCACCGTGTTGGGGGACGAGCGCTTTGTCACGCTACGCGAAGCAGATGGGTTGGTACTCGACGTTTGGTATAGCGACGACGGCCCGCGCGACGGGCCGCCGGTCTTGTTGATGCACGGTTTCGGGGCCTATTCGTTTACCTGGCGGCACATACGTCGCGCGTTGCTGGAAGCCGGCTTTCGCGTGATCACTGCCGACCAGCCCGGGTATGGCGCGTCGGATCGCCCGCGTGCGCCGGTGTACGATACCCGCCGGCAAGCCGAGCGGATGTTGGCCG
Organism: Thermoflexales bacterium; assembly: GCA_025056895.1. Taxonomy (GTDB): domain Bacteria; phylum Chloroflexota; class Anaerolineae; order J036; family Brachytrichaceae; genus Roseilinea. Next base: position 22,228 of record JANWVJ010000005.1, on the reverse strand, counting down.
TGTTGGATGCGTTGGGCATACACCGCGCACACGTTGTCGGTCATTCGTTCGGGGGCCGGATGGGAATGCAGATCGCGATCATCGCTCCGCAACGGGTGTTATCGCTCGTCGCAATCTCGCCAGAAGCATTCGCCACGACGCGGCCGGGCATTGCACAACTGCTCAAGATTCCGTTTCTGGGATATGTGATCGCGTTTTACACCACCCTGCCGGCGCTGATTACCCCCTTTTTGAAGGCGGCCTCACAACGCACCGATTGGATTACGCCGGAGGTGACCGCCGGCTACAGCGCGCCGATGGTGGTGAAAGGATCGGTGTGGGGACAGGTATGGCAGGGCCGCTCACCCAAAGACGGCGCCGAGCCGGTGCCGCACAATTTGGCGCGTGTGACGGCGCCCACGCTGCTGGTGTGGGGGGCCGGCGATCCGATCTTCCCCGTGGCCGATGGCCGGCGCCTGGTCGATATTCTGCCGGCTGCGCGCCTGCACGTCATCGATGGAGTCGGCCATCTCGCGCACGAGGAAGCGCCGGATGACGTGGCGCAGGCGCTCATTGCCTTTCTAAGGGATCGGTCTGCCTGACAGGCAGGTGAGGATGAGCGATGTGATTTTGTACATCGCGGCGACGCTGGGCGGTTTCATCGGCAGCGCAGATGAATGGCGGCATCCATGTTCGCCGGCGGCATCCGCCGGCAAACCGCCTTGCATCTGGTGGCAACACACAGCTACGCCGGCGGTATCGTGCAAGTGACGTATCGGCGCGCGTAGCCGTCACCGCCGAAGGGACGCAAAAAAGAACTGGGGCAGCCGAGACGGCTGCCCCAGTTGCACGCAGAGTCGGGTTTCAGTTTAGGATTACTTCTTGCTCTGCGCCCACTCGTTCAACTGCTTTTGCGTCTCCGCGATGATGGTTTGCAAGCCGGCCTCATCCAGGCGCTTCAGATACTCAGGCAGTGCCGTTGCCGGATCAACCATGCCGTTCGTGAGCGGCTCGCCAAACTCCTTCACCACCGCCGCCACATTGGCCAGCTCGGTCTTCACCGGGTCGGGGTTGAAGTTAAAGCCAAGCGCCGCTGAAGGTGGAGACTCATTGTTGAGCTTGTAAGTCGCTTCCCATACCTTTTGGGCGGCCTGTTCGGGGTCGATGTAGTAGGCGTTGAACTGGTTGCCGAACTCCCAGTCGGTATTGGGGTTGTAGTCGGCGTTGTTCGGGCCAGGCTTGATCACCTTGTTCTCCTTGTCGGCCCATTCCCAGTGCCGGCCTTCGATGCCTTTGCTGATCAGGTTGTAGAACTCGACATCGGTGTTGAGCAGCTCCAGCACCATCATGGCGCGTTCGGGGTTCTTCGAGGTGCGGCAAATGGCGTTCATCGTGGCGCTGGCTGCGGCCGTAGTCAGGAACGGCTGGGTGACCGACTTCTGATACACCTCTTGACCAGAGCGCTGGCGGGACTCGATGTCGCCGCCGGGCTTGATTACGACAGCCAGTTGCATGGCGAACTTGCCGGCGCGCCACATGGCTTCACCGTCTGCCGGCTCGATCTTGTCCTTCGGCGCATAACCGGCCAGATACCACTTGCGCGCCAGTTCGACCGAGGCCTTGAATTCCGGCGTGGCAACGACATTGAGCACTTTTAAGTCTTTGTCGTCATACCGAATCGCCGCAGGAACCTGCTGGCTGACGATCGGATCAAAGCCGGCCGTCTCGAACATCCAGTTGTAAGCCGATGTGAGCGGAATAACGTCCGGCTCGCCTTCCTGCACCGCCTTGAGGAACGGTTCGAGGTCTTCATACTTCTGGATTGTGTTGACATCCAGACCATATTTGTCGGCCAGATCTTTGCGCACCAGAAAGCCAAACGGCTTAACCCAGATTTGCTGGTTCAGCACGCCGTAAATCTTGCCGCCCACGCGCGCCGCATCCCAGCTTGATTCAGGCATGCTCTTCCACAGGCCGGGGGCGTATTTGGGCAGCAAGTCGTCGAGCGGAATAATGTTTCCGTTAGCGATGTTCTGGATGTAGTTGTTAATCCACGGCGCGGTGAAGACGATATCGCACTCCTCGCCGGCAGCGAACGCCAGCTTCATCTTCTCATCATACGCGCCCCAGTCGATCGGTTTGAGCTTGATGGTGGCGTTGATCTTCTTCTGGGCGATGGCGCTCAACGCCTCGGACACCATGTCAACATCCTTGAACACCGTCCCGCCATAGGTGTAGGTGATGGTGACGGGCGGCAGCTCGGCCGGTTGGCCGGCTGGCTCGGCCGGCTTGGGAGCCTCAACGGCTCTGGGTGCGGCGCACGCGGCCAACAGCACGCCGATGAGTGCGCCGGTAACAATCTGTTTAATCATCCTGGACATGATCCTTCGCTCCTCCAAGAGTAAGTGAGATGAGTAGTAGATGTGACAACGAATCACTTCAACAAATAACCGGTAAAAATCTGTACGTCTAACCGTCTGTATCGTTCAGTTTTGTCCCCTGACCACCTCCTTAGTGGGTTTAATCTGGCAGGCGCACAACCGGTTCTCTTGTGACAAGTTGGGCTTGCGTGAGTGATGCGAGGTGCTGCCGGCACGCCCTTCATTCACCTTTGATACCGCCCAGCGTGATGCCGCGCACGAAATAACGCTGGAGCGCCAAGAACGCGATCGCAACCGGTCCGATGGCCACCACAGCCATTGCCATCCGCGTCGTCTGTAACGGCACGCGCACAGAAGTCAGCATGGCCGAAGCGCTGCTGTTTGTGCTTAGAAACTCAGCGTTTTTCAGAATCGCAAACAACAAATACTGCAACGGATACAGCCTCGGCTCATTGATGTATAGCAAGGCCAGCCACCAGTCGTTCCAGTACATCAGGACGCAGAACAGGCCGATCGTCGCAAGGGCCGGTGTGGACAACGGCATGATGATGCTGCGGTAGATCTGCCACTCATTCGCTCCATCGATGCGGGCCGATTCGATGAACTCTTTGGGCAACGTCTGAAAGTACGTGCGCAACAGAAACACAAACCACGGCACAACCAGGTAAGGCAAGATCAGCACCCATAATGTGTCGCGCAGGCGTAACTGCTGGGTAATCAGGATGTAGGTCGGTACCAGGCCGCCGTTGAACAGCATGGTAAAGAAAACGAAGAACGCCACCGGTCTCCGCCAGGTGAAATCTTGCCGCGCCAACGCATACGCCAGCAACGACATTACCATCAAGCCCAGCACTGTGCCGATCAGCGTCACCGAGATCGTGATGCCATAGGCGCGCAGAATCTGGCTCGGATCGGCCAAAATGTAGGTGTAGGCATCCAGGCTGAACTGAGATGGCCACAGTCCATATCCGTTGCGGGTCAGTGCCACTTCGTCGCTGAATGACGCCGCCACTACCACCAACAACGGAATCAAAAAGAGGACACTGATTGCGACCAGCACACTGTGTAGGCCAAGCTGCCCGACATGCCGGGATAGCCAACCTCGTGAGTGAGCGGTTCTGACCGGCAGCGCTCTGTGCACGGTTTAAGCCTCCTAAAACAGTGAGCGATCTGGGTCGATGCGCTTGACCAGCCAGTTCGACGCCAAAATCAGAACAAAGCCGACCACCGACTGATACAATCCGGCAGCGGCTGCCATGCCGATATCCGCGTTGACGCGCAGAGCGCGGTATACATACGTATCAATCACGTCAGTTGTGGAGTACAGCAGACTGTTGTCGCGCGTGACGTAGTAGAACAAGCCAAAGTCAGCGTAAAAAATCCGGCCGATTGCCAACAGAGTCAGAATCGTCATCACCGGCACCAGGTGCGGCAAGGTAATGTAGCGAATCTGTTGCAGCTTGTTCGCCCCGTCGAGCATGGCCGCTTCGTAATACTCCTGGTTGATGCCGAGCATGGCGGCCAGATAGATCACGCTGCCATAGCCAACGCTCTTCCACACATGCGTCACCGTCAGAATGGCCGGCCAATACTGCGGCGAGCTGTACCACGCCACCGGCTCGACGCCTACCTGTTGCAGCACGCGGTTTACCAAGCCGTTGTCAGAATTGAGCAGCGCAAATGAGAAATAGCCGACGATCACCCACGAGATAAAGTAGGGAAAGAAAACGACCGTCTGGTAGGTGCGCGCTGCTAACTTGAGCCGCACTTCATTCAACAACAACGCCAGCCCGACTGACGCGATCAGGCCGGTGAAGATAAACAATGTGTTGAGGAACAGCGTATTGGTGGTGATGCGGGCCAACGCCGGCGAGCGCAGCAAAAACTCGAAGTTCTTAAGCCCAACCCACTCGCTGCCGAAGATGCCCAAGTTTGCCCGAAAGTCTTTGAAAGCGATGATGATACCGAACATGGGCAAGTAGCTGAACACCAGCAGCACCAATAGAGCCGGAGATGCCATTAACAGAAAGGGCAGGTTGCGCTGCACGGCACGCATAAGCCTTCCCCTCCTCATTTGGCGGGCGGTGCCGTGTACGGTCGAGCGGCCGGCTGTCGGTGCATCGGTCAAATGGATCACATGCAAAATGGTAGCAAGCTGTCGGCGTTTGTGTAGTAAAACGGGTCAAAAATGGGACAAAAAACGGACATCGTTAGGAGAGCGGGAGAGCAGGAGAGGAGGCAGCGAAGAGGATGGCGATGAGAGACTCTGTGTCATCGCCGGCCGCAAAGGCGAGCTGGCCGGCCGAGTTACAACAGACGCTGCGGCAGCTTCAAAATGAAGTTCTGTTATGGGCCGTGGTAGGGCTGTTTCTGTTCGGCGCTTGTATGGCCGGTTTGTCCGCGCAATCGGTTCATTTGGATCACAGCCTGATATTGGCGCTTGTCACCTTTGGGCTGACCGGCCTCGTGTGGTGGCTGCGCCGGCGCTATTACCGTGCTGCTGTGCTCGTGCTGACATTCAGCGCTACAGCGCTGGCATTCGCCACGGTGGCTTGGGCTGGACTAACGTTGGCGCTGCCGCTGCTCGCCCTGCCGGTTGGGCTGGCGACGTTGATGCTGGGCGGAGCGGCCGGCTTGTCTCTGGCTACAGGATGTTCTCTGCTCATTGTGCTGCTGCCCGATTTTGTGCTGCCGGCCTCGGCTGAGCTTCGTCTCATCGCGCTGATTGCCGTTTGGGGCACTGCCGGCATGTCGTGGGCGGCTTTACAGCCCTTGTTGACTACTGTGCGCTGGGTGTGGGAGGGATATGCGCGTGAGCATGATTTATTCGAACACATTCAAAACACGCACGTGCAGTTGACTCAAACACTGAATGATTTGAAGAGTGCCAATCTGCAGTTGATGCGTCTGACTCACATTGCAGATGGCCTGCGTCAAACCGCTGAAGAGGCCCTGCGAGCCAAAGAACAATTTGTGGCTAACGTCAGCCATGAGCTGCGCACGCCACTCAACATGATCATCGGCTTCAGCGAGATGGTCCTGAACGCCCCCCAGGTTTACGGCGCGCCTATTCCTCCTCCACTCATGGCTGATCTGGCGGTGATTCTGCGCAACAGCCGCCACTTGTCCGACTTGATCGATGACGTGCTCGATCTGAGCCAAATTGAAGCCGGCCGTATGGCAGTGGTTAAGGAGCGCGTCAATCTCAGAGAAATCGTCGAGGCGGCCACAACTGCCGTGCGTCCGTTATTCCAGTCAAAAGGCTTGTCGTTGCACGCACATCTGCCTGATGATTTGCCGGCTGTTTCGTGCGATCGCACCCGCATCCGCGAGGTACTGCTGAATTTGTTGAGCAACGCCGGCCGCTTCACCGAGCGCGGCGGCACGACCGTCTCGGTGGTGCATCACCCTGAAGCGAATGAGATTGTGGTCAGCGTCGCCGACACCGGGCCGGGCATTGCCGAGGCAGACAAGGAAAGGGTGTTTCAACCTTTTCAGCAATTAGACGGCTCCATTCGCCGACGGCATGGGGGCAGCGGTTTAGGTCTGACCATCAGCAAGCGTTTTGTCGAACTCCACGGCGGGCGCATGTGGTTCGAGAGCACGCCCGGCCAGGGCGCCACGTTTTTCTTCACCCTGCCGCTTGATACCTCTCCTCCACCAAGCAACGCTGCGCGTTGGCTCAATCCCGATTGGCTTGCTTTGCAGCACGACTATGTGCCCACAACTCTGCCTGCGCTCAAGCCCAGACTGATGGTCGTCGATTCAACCGGAGTTTTGCAACGCCTACTGATGCGCTATCTGGAAGGAATCGAGGTTGTCTGCGCGCCCGACCTATCAACCGCTCTGGATGAACTGGCGCGCGCGCCGGCCTATATGCTCATCGTGAATACTCTGCACACCGAGGAGTGGCTGCTACAACTGGGTGCAGCCGATAGGCTGCCATATGGCACGCCGCTCATGGTTTGCGCTGTCGCCGGCCACGCAGACGTGGCGAATGATCTGGGTGTGTCAGATTACTTGGTCAAGCCGATCGATCAGGAGGAGCTGCTTAAATCCATCGAACGCGCCATTGGCAACGACTCCCATGCGTCGGCGAGCGGTGGCCGGCGCGTGATCTTGGTCGTAGATGATGAGCCGGATGCTCGACGCTTGTACTGGCGGATGTTGTCCGGCCCACCGCATGGCTATTTCGTGTTGACCGCTGAAGACGCCCGGCAGGCTGTTGAATTGATGCGTAGCCAGCGACCGGATGTGGTGGTGTTGGATTTGGTCATGCCGGACGTGAACGGATTTCAATTGCTGGCGATGAAACACAATGATCCCGATCTCAAGTCAATTCCGGTGATTGTGGTCTCAGCGCGCGATCCGGCCGGTCAACCGATCGTCAGCAGCGCCATCGGCGTGACGCGCTCCGGCGGCTTGTCTTTGCATCAACTCCTGGGATGCATCGACAACCTCAGTCGTTTGCTTTCTCCTGCGCCCCCTCGATCTGCTGATCGAGCACAGCCAGCAGACGCTCGCGGCTGACCGGCTTGCGCAGGAAGCCGGCTGCACCCAGCGTCAGCGCCAGGTCTTCTTGCGGCAAAATGGTGCAGATCACGACGGGGATGCGTTGCGTGGCAGGGTTTTCACGCAGGCGACCCAGTAGTTCCCAACCGTCTAAGCCGGGCAGCATCACATCGAGCACAATCACCCGTGGCCGGATTTCCTCCGCCAACGCCAACCCGCGAAGCGGATCCCGCGCGCCGATCAGCGCATACCGACTGCCGGCCAAGTAGCGCTGGAACAGGTGCAGCGCATCTAGGTTGTCATCGATGGCCAGCACGGTGAGCTGTTCGATCTTCGGCAGACTGAGGCGCGCAGCTCGCACATCGTTCTCCAGTGTGCGACACTCCAGTCGCCCGCCTGCTAGAGTTGCCAATCGTTGCGCTGCGGTCAGCGCCTCGCCGGCGTCGCCTGTCGGCGTGATCGGTTGCACATCGATCCATACTTCGCTCTCTGACGACCCGCATTCAACGCGCACCACTTGTCCGGTTGTTGATCGCACGGCAGCAATCAACAGGTTGAGCGTTGCCTGTCTGACCGAGACGAAGGGGCCGAGGGCGCGAGGGAGGTCACCGCCGACCTTGCCAGCCAGGTTGCAATCGATCGCAATGCCTGCTTGTTGGAGCATCGGTTGCATCGTGTGCACGGCCGACCGCACAATTTCATCCAGCGCGATCACCTGGCTGGGAAAAGCGCGCTCGGCCCATTTCAATTCGTCGGCGATGTCATCAGGTAGGGCGTCGCCTTCGCTGGTTGAATCCCCGATAGGAGCGCCGATGTCAGACTCGGCGATCGTTTCGTCAAAAGACGACTCTTTGAATGCACTCTCCAAATCAAGACTGTATTGTTCAACCAGTCGGTCGGCCAGCGTTTGGATGGCCGACTGTTCTTGCCGACGCAGTTGACGCACACTCAGGCCCAAGTTAGCAGCTACGCTTACTTGGTCGAATTGTTCGATATAGCGGTGATACAACGCTCGGTAAGCGCGCCATGCATCCGATTGGGGAGACAGGCCGGCCGGCGGCTTCATCGAGCGAATTGCTGCTTCCAACGTCTGCCGCATGGCAACGATGGCACCATCCCCACTGAATCCGAATAATACAAGGAGCGGGTTTTTGCGCAGTTCAATTGGATCATAGAGATGCCGCAATGCTCGGCGCAAGTGAAACACAAAGATGCGCCGCGTGTTATTCTGTTGGGCATCGTGAATGAACTCTGATCTCATGCAATCGTGCGCAGCCCCGCTGGGCTGCGAAAGAGATTATAGAACTGGCAGAAATGATTGAAACCATCTACAACTTCATCCAAGTTCACGACAAACTTGCCACGGCCGGTCAGCCCACCCCTGACGAGCTGAGCGCCGCAGCCGCTGCCGGCTTCGACACGGTGATCAACTTGGCGACTGAACGCTCGGCGAATGCGCTGCCGGAAGAAGGCCACTTGGTTCGATCGTTGGGCATGGCATATATCCACATTCCGGTCGAATGGGACAATCCTACTCCCGAAGATTTCACGGCGTTCGAGCAGGCGATGCAGCGGTCGGGCGCCGGCAAGGTCTTGTTGCACTGCGCGGCAAACTTCCGCGCCACCGCCTTCTACGCGCTGTATGCCCTCAAGTGGTTAGGCTGGTCGGAAGAGCAAGCTGAAGCATTCCGCGCCCGGATTTGGGCCGGCAGTGACTACCCAGTTTGGGAGCAATTCATCGCGCGAATGAAAGCGCAGATTCGTGACGGTTCACGATAGGCCGGCTTCCGCTCGTCGTGTGGTGATCAGGGCGGTCAATTGCGCCAGCGTGTCAAACGTTTCTTTGTTTAGTTCTGTGTCATCCAGCCGCACACCAAAGCGATCCTCGACAAACAAGCCCAGATCGACCAAGTGGAATGAATCGATCAAGCCGCTGGAGATGAGCGGCTCGTCTTCGCGGATCACGCGCCGAGGCTGATTGAGAATCGACTCGGCGATGTAGCGCGCCAAGGTATGGGTGATTGCGTTGTCCATGCAGCGTGTTATTGTATCTCGCTGCTTGTGGTGAGTGCCGAAGACAAAGCCTCTATGGAGCGGAGCGCCCATCTTCTATACTGCGGCCCATGACACAACCAGACTCAACTCTGCCGGCCGTTGATTGGCGCACGTTCTCACTGGCCTCGCCGGCGCACTTTGACGTAGCGCCGCCGCTCGACCGCAGCGGCAGTTTGCGCGACGATGTGGACTGGGTGCAAGCGCGCCTCATTGATCCCACCACCCTCTTTGTGCCGGTCTGGCGGCTCGATAGTTTGATCGCCGGCGATCCGCCACAGCCGGCCGGCCTATCCGCTTCTGATATCGCGCCGTGGCTAGACAGGGCCGAATCGCTCATCTTGCTGGGCCTACGCGCCCGACGGGCCTACTTTGCCGTCGGTATTCCCGACAGCGCCGCCGATCAGCACGCCGATGCTGAAGTCGGGCCGTTAACCGAATACGGCCGATGGGCGAACCTGCGCACCGTGTCCGACGCGCTCTCGCCAGAAGACTGGGCCGTGCTGGCCTATGCGCGGGCGATGGTGTATTGGCACCAGCGGTGTCGCTTTTGCAGTGATTGCGGCCATCCAACAACCAGCGCGCAGGCCGGCCACATGCGACGCTGCGCCAATCCGGCCTGTGGCCGCCATCATTTCCCGCGCACCGATCCGGCCATCATCGTATTGGTGGTTTCACCTTGCGGTGAGCGGGCGCTGCTAGGCCGGCAACCCTCTTGGCCGACCGGCCGTTACTCGACGCTGGCCGGTTTCATGGAGCCGGGCGAGACGGTCGAGCAAGCCGTTGCCCGTGAGGTATACGAAGAAACGGGCATCCGACTGAGTGAGCTGCGCTACTTCGGCTCACAATCCTTTCCTTTTCCCGCTTCCTTGATGTTAGGTTTTCACGCTCAGGCCGTTGATGAACACATTACGCTACGCGATGGCGAACTGGCTGATGCGCGTTGGTTCACGCGCCAAGCGTTGCGCGCCGGGCTGGATGCCGGCGCCATCACCCTGCCCCAGCGATTTGCTATCTCTCACCGCTTGATCTCGGCTTGGTTTAATGCCGGCTCGTGTGGTGTGTTGTAAGATGTGTCAATTTGGCACGCTGCCAAAAGCCTTGCCCGCGAGCAAGCTCGGCCCATGAGAATAGACAGCATTAGAACATTGCTCGGTAGGATAGCGACATACAACGAAACGGAGAATGCATATGAGTCAGATCAACCGTGAAGAATTGAAACGTCAGTTAGATGAAGTGTTCCCTTTGTCAGAAGAGGCGATTCGCCATTTCCGAGAAAAGGGCTACGTCAAGCTTAAAGGCGTTTTATCTCCAGAAGTGATTGAATACTACGGCGCGGAGATTACGCGCATGGTGCACTTGCTCAATACCGAGACACGCCCACTCGATCAGCGCGATACGTATGGCAAAGCCTTTCTACAGGTCATGAACATCTGGACCAAGAGTGAGGTAGCGCGCGAGTTTGCCTTCTCACGTCGCCTGGCGCGTATTGCCGCCGAGCTGATGGGCGTAGCCGGCGTGCGCATGTATCACGACCAGGCGCTCTACAAAGAGCCGGGTGGTGGGATCACGCCGTGGCACGCTGACCAGTTTTACTGGCCCTTGAGCAACGGCAATACCTGCACGGTATGGATTCCTTTACAAGAAACACCGCTCGAAATGGGGCCGCTGGCATTCAGCATCGGCAGCCATCGCTTCGAGAAAGGCCGTGATCTCGAAATCAGCGACGAAAGTGAGCGGCAGATGCAATTTAACCTGCGCAACTTCCCCATCGACGAAACGCCCTATGAGCTGGGCGAGGTGAGCTATCACTACGGCTGGACATTCCACCGTGCCGGCGCGAACAAAACCGATCGCCCACGCGCTGTGATGACCGTCATCTACATGGAAGACGGTATCCGCCTGATTGAACCGCAGCGCAAGGCGCACGTGAATGACTGGCATGGTTGGTTGCCCGGCGTCAAGATCGGTGAACCGGCGGCCTCGCCGATCAATCCTGTTCTGTATTCCAGTTAGATTCGGTGCATTGCTCGATGGGAAAGGTTCTCGTCCTGTACGACAGCCGAACCGGTTACACGGCCAAAATGGCCGTTCATGTGGCCGAGGGCGCGCGCACCGTTGCCCACACAGAAGTCCGCGTTAAATCGGTGGACGAAGCCGGCCAAGAGGACATTGTGTGGGCCGACGGCTTGGCCGTCGGCTCGCCGACCAACCTGGGCGTGATGTCCTGGAAGATGAAGCGTTTCTGGGATGACCTCTCAGACGGCATATGGGGCAAGGTGGACGGCAAAATCGCCTGCGCCTTTTCTTCTTCAGGTGGATGGGGTGGCGGCAGCGAGTTGGCCTGTATGGCGCTGCTGACTGTGTTGATGAACTTTGGGTTCCTCGTGTTTGGCGTAACGGATTACGTCGGCAAGCAGTTCACTTTGCACTATGGCGCAGTCACAGCCGGCGAGCCGCGCGATCCAAAAGAAATCGCTGCCTGCCGACGGCTGGGACAGCGCCTGGCGCAATGGGTGGCCGGCTATATCGACGGCCGGCGTGACCTGTTGCCGGGGCCGATTGACACACGCGGCATGTAAAGCCCCGTCTTGAGCTTTTATGCCCGCCGTTTTTGGGCCAACCGGTCTTCTGCGCTATCCTGTGGCGCGTATCCCAGCACGTCTCGCGCGTGCTGGATATCGACCAGGTTGTAGCGATTGTTCGACTGGCCGAAGAAGATGTCGAAGCGCAAGCTGTCGGGCGCGTTGATGCACCGCTCGACCAATTGGGCGATGTCGCGCTGACTGCACCACAACAGACGCGCCCAGGGAGTGGGCAATTGATCATCGGCCGTCACCCAGCCGATGCGCAGGCAGATGCAGGACAAGTTGTGTAATGTGGCGTACATTCGGGCCAACGATTCCCCAAAAATCTTGCTGCACGCATAAAGCGACGTCGGCCAGGGCGGTTGATCATGTCGCACCGGCGGGAAATCCTGTGGGGTGATGTGTTCAGGGCTGTGCATCAAGCTTGAGCGATACGGCTCATCGCGCAGATATCCGAACACCACCATGTTGGTGCTGGCGTAGATCACGCGCTTGACGCCGGCCAGCCGGCTGGCTTCGAACAGGTGATAGCTGCCGATGATGTTGCTGTGCAGCACATTCTCCCATGGCGCGTCCACGTTTGGCTCGGCTGCCATGTGCACCACAACATCCATGCCCTCAACCGCACGCCGCATGGCGTCGAAATCGGTCAGATCGGCCAAGCGCAGCCGCTCCGATGGAATGTCGGTGTAAGCCATTGTCTCCGCGCGCGCCGAGGGACGCGCTCGTCGCGCAGAGGCATACACGTCGTATCGCTCCGGCTGCGCGGCCAGCCGTGCATAAACAATGTTACCGACCAGTCCGGTTGCCCCGGTCACGAGCACCTTCAACATGCTTGCATCCTCACAAAAATGCGCATCCTGCGCGCTATGAGCTGCTCTCTTGGGCTTCGACAGCCGCAATGGCAGCTAAATTGACGATGTCTTTTACTTCGTCGCCGCGTTGGAGCACGTAGGCGGGCTTGTTGAGGCCGACCACGATCGGGCCGACCACTTCTGCGTTGCCCAGCCGTTGTACCAGTTTGTAGCCGATGTTGCCGGCTTCCAGATTGGGAAAGATCAGGACATTTGGCGGGCGTCGCAGCGTGCTGAACGGATAGGTGCCTTTGAGCAGCTCCGGCACCAGCGCTGTATCGGCCTGCATCTCGCCGTCAATCTCCAAGTGCGGCGCGCGCTGGCGCACAATGTCCACTGCCTGCCGCACTTTGTCGGTACGCGCGTCGCGCACGCTGCCGAAGTTGGAATAGCTGAGCATGGCGATGCTCGGTTCAACATCGAAGTGGACGGCCAAACGGGCCGTTAGGATGGCGATTTCGGCCAGCTTGTCGGCGTCGGGGTCAATATTGATCGTCGTGTCGGCGAAGAACAACACGCGATTGCGCAGCGTCACCATATATACGCCGGCGGCTGTTGTCCACTGCGGGGCCGTGCGAATGATTTGCAACGCTGGACGCAGCGCGTCTGGGTAGTGAAAGCTCAGGCCGGTCAACATCGCATCGGCGTCGCCCATCTCCACCATCACTGCGGCGTAGTAGTTCGGATCGCGGATCAAATGCTCGGCTTCGTTGCGCGTCACGCCTTTGCGCGCGCGCAGCTCGAACAAGCGCTGGGTGTACCGTTCCAGCTCGGCAGATTTGACGGGATCAACAACCTCGATGCCGGACAGATCAATCCGCGCGTCGTGCGCTTTAGCCAGGATCGTCACTCGGTCACCCAGCAGCACCGGCGCGGCGATCTTCTCTTCGGCGATCTGCCGCGCGGCGCGGATGATGCGCTCGTTTTCCCCTTCGGCCAGCGCCAATCTTTTCGAGCGCGCCTTGGCCTTGTTGAACACGATGCGCATCATTTCTTTGGACTTGCCCAACCGCGCTTCCAGTTGCTCGCGATAGCGGTCGAGGTCGAGGTGAATGCGCGCTGCGCCGCTTTCCATGGCTGCTTTAGCGATGGCCGGCGCTTCCCACAACAACACACGCGAATCAACCGGCTTCGGGATGATGTAGTCCGGTCCGAATTCGAGAGAGGACAAGCCGTATGCTTTAACCACCGCCTCCGGCACATCTTCGCGCGCCAATGCGGCCAGCGCATGCGCAGCCGCCACTTTCATCTCTTCGTTGATCTGGCGCGCGCGCACGTCTAGCGCCCCCCGAAAGATAAACGGAAAGCCCAGCACATTGTTCACCTGGTTGGGGAAATCGGAGCGGCCGGTGGCGACAATCGCATCGGGCCGGACGGCCTTTGCAACATCATATGGGATTTCCGGATCCGGGTTGGCCAGCGCAAAGATTATCGGGCGCGCCGCCATGCGCCGGATCATCTCCGGCGTCACGGCGTCCTTTACCGACAGCCCGACAAATACATCTGCCCCGGCCAGGGCCTGCTCCAGAGTGCGCAGCGGCGTGTCGGCGGCGAACTCTTCCTTCTGAGGCGTCATGCCGGCGGTACGACCTTTGAAGACCACTCCCTTGCTGTCGCACATCAGAATGTTCTCGCGCCGCGCCCCCAGTTGCAAATAGAAGCGCGCGCAGGCGATGGCTGATGCGCCGGCTCCGTTGAATACGATGCGAACCGCTCCAATTCGTTTGCCCTGCAACTCCAGCGCGTTCAGCAAGCCGGCGCCGGAGATGATGGCCGTCCCGTGCTGATCATCGTGGAACACCGGAATGTTCATCTCGCGCTTCAGCGTCTCTTCGATGTAAAAGCACTCCGGCGCCTTGATGTCTTCAAGGTTGACGCCGCCGAAGGTCGGCTCGAGTAACTTGACCGTCTGAATGAGCAAGTCTGGGTCGTGCGTGTTGATTTCGATATCGATGGCGTTGACATCGGCAAAGCGTTTGAAGAGCAACGCTTTGCCTTCCATGACCGGCTTGCCGGCCAGCGCCCCGATGTCTCCGAGGCCCAGCACGGCGGTGCCGTTTGTGACCACGGCGATCAAATTGCCCTTGCCGGTGTATAGGTACGCATCTTCTGGGTTTTGCTCGATGGCTAGGCACGGCTCGGCAACGCCAGGAGAATAAGCCAGCGACAAGTCGCGTTGTGTCGCCGAAGGCTTGGTCGGCACAATCTCCAGCTTGCCGGCTGGCGGACTGCTGTGGTAGTCCAGAGCATCTTGTTTCAAAGACATGACTGTTCCTATTTGAGAAGTAGAACTGGTTCGCGGTATTGTATGGTCGCGATTAAGCCACTGCCTCGCGATAACCGTCTGTCCGTGACATGTTCAAATGGGCGGCGTGTCGGCAATTTCATTCTAGCCCTCGGCAAAACGACGCACATCCTCGATGCGCGGTTGGATGGGGATCAGCCGGCCGGCCCGCGCGTACAGCGCTGATTTGACATCTTTTAAACCGCTGCCGGTCAGTTGCAGCACGACTTCTTCATCGGGGCGGATGATTCCGCTGCGGCTTGCCTTGACCAGGCCGACGTAGGCGGCAGCACAGGCCGGCTCGACAAACACGGCGGCGGTGCTCGCTAAGACGCGGATGCCGTCCAGCATCTCTTCATCACTTGCTTCGATGAGCAGACCGCCGCTCTCGCGTACGGCGCGCAACGCCATGACGCCGTCGCGCGGCAGGTCAGCGCTGATGCCGCCGGCAATCGTCGTTGCAGGAACCGGCGTGATCTGTTCGCTGCCACTTTGCCACGCCCGATACAGCGCCGGCGCAAGCGCAGCCGTCACACCGATCAAGCGCGGCATACGCTCGATCCAGCCGGTATTCACCAAATCCTTAAATCCCTTGTGCAAGCCGCTGATGATGTTGCCGTCGCCTACCGGCACAATCACTACATCCGGCGCGCGAAAAGTTGCTGCGCGGGTATCGGGCGCGAAGCGGGCCAGTTGTTCACAGATTTCGAAGGCAGCGGTCTTCTTGCCCTCGCGCGTGTAGGGGTTGAAGCCAGTGTTGCGGTTGTACCAACCGAACTCGCGGGTGGCCTGTAACGCCAGGTCGAATGCCTCGTCATAGCTGCCCTCGACCGCATACACCTGTGCGCCGTGAACCAACATTTGCGCCAGCTTGCCTTCGGGTGTGCTGCGCGGCACGAAGATGACAGCCTGAATCCCCACGCCGGCGCACAACGTCGCTAGCGATGACGCTGCATTGCCCGTTGAGGCTGCGCAAATGGTCTGAATGCCGGCGTGCAGCGCCCGCGCGATCACCATGCTGCTGGCTCGGTCTTTGAACGAGCTGCTAGGCAGCCGGCTGTCGTCTTTTAACCATACTGTGCGCACGTCCAACAGGCGTTCTAGTTTCGGGGCGCGGATCAGCGGCGAGTCGCCAAAAGTGGTCAGTGGATGCCAGCGCAATTCTGCCTGCCGCTGCTCGTCTTGTGCCGGCACAGGATAGCCGATGGGCAAGAGCGGTGCGTAGCGCCATACCGAGTGGTTGGGATTGGCAATCAGATGCGCCGGATTCACGTGACGTGCAATGCCGGCGTAGTCGTAGTGTGCATCCAGATTGCCGCCACAGCGCAGACAGGTGTACAGCGCCTCTTCAACGTCGAGCATCTGCTCGCAGCGCGTGCAGCGAAAACCAAGCAGATAGGGATTCATAGGGCCGTACTGTACACCGAGCAGCTAAAAGAGAGACAATCGGCGCCATGCGAACTAAATCGAACCATCCGGCATTGTTGTTGCGCGCTGTGAACACATTGCCTCTCATCGCGGCCTACTTCGAGTGGAATCAGCTCAAACTGTTATATCGCCAGGGGTGGCTGCGGCGCGGTCTGCCGGAAGAACGCTGTGAGAGCGTGGCCGAGCATGTCTTCAGCATGGCCGTGCTGGCAATGATGTTGGCTGATATGCGGGCACAAGATAGGCCGGCGCTGGATGTGCTGAAAATCCTGCGTCTGGTCTTGTTGCATGATTTCGGCGAGATCTATGCCGGCGATATCACGCCTGCCGACGGCGTTGACCCGCAAGACAAGCTGAACCGTGAACGAGATGCTATCCATCAAGTGCTCGACAAGCTGCCCAACGGCGAGTTGTATGGGGCGCTGTGGGAAGAATACGAAGCCGGCTTATCGCCTGAGGCGCGTTTTGTCCGCCAGCTCGACCGACTGGAGATGGCATTACAAGCGGCGCTCTACGAACGGGCCGGCGAGTTGGACGCCGACGAGTTCGTGTCTGCCGCCGATGCCGCGCTGACCGACGCCGATCTGCGCACGGTGCTGGACGAATTGAACCGTTTGCGCAGGAGCCGATCGGTGTTGCTCGACGAGCAAACCGAGATGTGATCTACGTGCCCCGCTCGCCTCGAATGTACGGCACGCCCAATGCCGCCGGCGCACCGACACGCTTCTTCATCGCTTCGCGCGACCCGATGAACAAGATCAAGATCACCAGCGCATACGGCAGCATTTGCAAGAAGAAGCCCAGCCTCGGTGTGTAGAAGAACGGATTGGCAAAGCCCAGTAGTGTCTGCGGCCCTTGCAAATCGAGGATCAGCCGGCGCAATGCGCCGAACATGTATGCGCCGGCAGCGGCACGCCAGGGGTTCCACTGCGCAAAGATCACCAGTCCGATGGCAATCCAGCCCTGCCCCGACGTAGTGAGTTCACTGAACCAACCGGGCGACACGGCCAAGCTGATCGTGCCGCCGGCCAAGCCGGCCAGCACCCCGCCCGCAAACACGTAGCCGTAGCGCAAGCGATACACGTTGATGCCCATCGCATCGGCGGCGGCAGGGTGTTCGCCCACGGCGCGCAGATGCAAGCCCGGCCGTGTGCGATGGATGTAGAACCAAGCCGCCGGCGTAAGGGCATAGCCCAGGTATGTCATCGGGTTGTGGTTGGTGAACAAGATCGGGCCTAGAACGGGAATCTGAGAGAGCAGCGGCACGGTAATCGTCGGCAACAGGGATACCGCGCCGGCTTTGCTCAGCCCTTCTCCCAACACCATGCTCAGCCCGATGCCTACAAAATTGATCGCCAGCCCGCTCACGACCTGATCGGCTTGGAAATGGATGCTCACGACGGCGTGTAGCAGGCTCAATATGCCGGCGGCGAGCATGGCAAAGAGCAGCCCCACCCACGGCTGGTCAATCGTGACTGCGGTGCGGTAGGCCGTCATGGCGCCGATCAGCATCATGCCTTCCACACCCAAGTTCATCACGCCCGACCGCTCGGCCATGATCTCGCCGATGGCGGCGAACAACAGCACCGTACCACTGGCAATTCCGGCTTGCAAAATCGCGATCCAATCGATCATAAGAACCTCTGTGGGGTGCGCTTAACGTCGCGTGATCTGAATGCGGTAGCGCAACAACACATCACCGGCGATCACACAGAACAAGATGATGCCTTGCAACATGCGCGGCACGCCGGAGGGTTGAATCTCGCGGCCGGCCTGGATCAAGCCGCCGAACAGCACGGATACCAAGATGACGGCGAAAGGGTTGAGCTTGGCCAGCCAGGCGATGATGATGCCGGTGAAGCCATAGTTGTTGGAAATAGCGCCTTGCAGGCGGTGCACCACGCCGGCAATTTCGGCCATGCCGGCCAAACCGGCGATGCCGCCCGACACCATCATCAGCAGCATGGTGTTGCGCGCGATGTCCACGCCGGCGTAGCGCGCGGCTTCTTTGTTGTCGCCGATCAATCGGATTTCGTAGCCCCACCGACTGCGTGAGGTAATAAACCACACCACCACCGACACAATCAATCCAAACAGGATGCCGGCGTGTAGCGTCAGGCCGGCGAACTGGGGAATTTGTGCCGCGTAGTCCGTCAGCCGGGGCAGCCAGGCATTGCGCGGGAACATCGGCGACATTTGAAAGCCCGATTCACTCCATTCACCGAACACCCAGAATAACACCCATGACACCGCGATGTAGTTCATCATCAATGTTGTGATGATCTCGTTGACGTTGAACTTGGCTTTGAGGAAACCGGGGATCAATCCCCACAGTGCGCCACAGGCGACGCCGGCCAGCATCATCGTTGGGATCATGAGGATGGCCGGCGTGTCGCGCGGCAGGATGGGAGCCAACACGACGGCGCTTGCTCCCCACGCACCCAAGAAGAACTGACCCTCGGCGCCGATGTTCCACAACTTCATACGGAACGCCAGGGCGCACGCTAAGCCTACCAGCATGAGCGGCGAGGCTTTCACTAATGTGTCGTTGAACACGCCGATGTCGCCGAAGGCTGCTCGGATCAGATGCGCATAAATGGCCAGTGGGTTGCCGCCGGCAACGGCCAACACGATGCCGCCGATGACGAACGCCACCCCAAGCGAGCCGACCGAGATCAGCGCAGGCAGCCACTTCGGTACGGTCAGGCGGGGTTCGATCGAAATAGAGAAGGGAAACTGCCATCCCTGCCCGCCGACTGGATTTGCAGACATCTCCTGACCTGTCATCCTGTCACCTCGTTGCCGGCTTGCCCTGGGGTGTGCCGGCCATCATCAAGCCGATGGCGGCCAGGGTCGCTTCTTCTGCGTTCAACTCGCCCATGTGCCGGCCTTCATACATGCCGACAATGCGATCCGAGAGCGTCAACAGTTCTTCCAACTCTTCGGAAATAAGCAGAATGGCCGCTCCGTGCTCGCGCTCTTTGAGCAACAGATTTTGCACCGTTTCAATGGCGCCCACATCCAACCCGCGCGTTGGCTGCACAGCGATGATCAGTCGCGGCCCGGCCGATATCTCGCGGGCGAGGATGGCTTTCTGTAAGTTGCCGCCCGACAGCAGGCGCGCTTGTACCTCCACCGAAGGAGCGATGATGTTGTATTCGTCTTTGAGTTGTGCGGCTTGCCGGCGGATCATCGGCAGATTGAGCACCCAACCATTTGAGATCGGCGGGCGACGATGGCTTTTCATGATCAGATTTTCTGCCAAGCTGAGGCCCGGTGAGCTGCCGACGCCGTGACGGTCTTCGGGGATATGGGCGACGTGTCGCTCGATGGCTGCGCGCGGCGGCCGGTTGGCGATGTCCTCGCCGGCAATCACCACCCGCCCGCACGAACATCTCCGCAGGCCGGTAATGACCTGCGCCAGCTCGCTCTGGCCGTTGCCGGCCACGCCGGCGATTCCCACGATCTCGCCGGCGCGCACCTGAATCGAAAAGTGGCGCAGGGCCGGCAGACCTCGGTCATTTTCGGCACATACGTCTTCCACCGACAGCACCACCTCGCCTGGTTGCACCGGCTTTTTGCGCACGGTGAACACCACTTCGCGCCCCACCATCAACTGAGCGAGCTGGGCTTTGGTCGCCTCGTGAGCGGGAATGCCGCTGGCGGCCACCCGTCCTTGGCGTAAGACGGTGATGCGGTTTGATATCTTCAGCACTTCGTCCAGTTTGTGGCTGATGAAGATGACCGAATGACCGCGTGCTACCATCGCGCGTAGCGTGTGGAACAATTCCTCGACTTCTTGCGGGGTTAAGACAGCCGTCGGCTCATCCATGATCAGCACGTTTGCCCCGCGATAGAGCATCTTTAAGATTTCGACGCGCTGCTGTTCGCCGACCGACAGTTGCCAGATTCTGGCTTTCGGATCGACCCGAAGGCCGTATTGCTCTTGTAAAGCAAGCACACGCTGATCGAGCTGGTCAAGTGGCAGGAAGAAGCGTGGCTCGGAGAGACCGAGGATGATGTTTTCGGTTACCGTTTGGGTTGGCACGAGCATGAAGTGTTGATGCACCATGCCCAGGCCGGCGGCAATTGCATCGCGCGGCGAGTTGAAGTGGACAGGTCGGCCATTGACGCGAATCAGGCCGGCATCCGGCCGATACAGCCCGGACAAAATGTTCATCAACGTGCTTTTGCCGGCTCCGTTCTCGCCCAGCAAAGCGTGTACTTCGCCGGGACGCAGATCGAAATCGACGTGGTCGTTTGCCAACACGCCGGGAAAACGCTTGACAATGCCGCGCATTTCCACGGCGTATGGAATGGACGAGGCCGAGTCAGGCAAAGGAGCTGAAGCAGACATCAAGTAATAGCTAACCCGTGGTTGAAAATCGGTGCGCCATCTCCGGTTGCAGCGTCCGACAGAATGGACGGCGGACGCGACACGATCATGCAGGGATGATCGGCGCGTCCGTCGTCTAGTGCGTTCCGTCCCTCGCTTTGAGTGTATCGGAGATTGGGACCTGACTGCTACTTCTTGGGCAGTTCAGCCGTCACCCCCTCAGCCCACCAGTACATGCAGTATTTGCAGGCCAAACCTTCGGCGCCGGGCGGGAACTGGTCTAGGTCAGCCTGGGTCATCTTCTCGCCGGCAGGCACAACGATGTTGCCGGCATTGTCCTTGATTGGGCCGGCGAAGACATCAAAGCGGGTGAACTCGCCCTTCAGCATCTTGGCCAAGATATCCTTGACCATCTGCAACTCCTCGGCGGGCAAATCCTTCATGCCGGGCGTCAATTCCTGGCCTTCCATCAAGCCGTAAATGCCCAGCGCGCCGCTATCGGCGTCGAAATAGTCGAAGCCGGGCTTGTATGTCTTGTCGATCACGCCTTGAGCGATCTTGGCGTAAATCTTGCCCCAGTCCCAGTAGGGGGCGGTGAGGCAGCGTTCCACTTTGCACGAGCCGACCCAGTCGTAGGTGATACCCCACTTGTCGCCTCTGGCCTGGGCCACGTCGGCCGGCGCGGGCGTGTCGGCGCCGGTGAAGACGATGTACGCGCCGGCGTCGAACAGGGATTCGGACGCTGCCTTTTCAACGACCGGATCGTGCCAGGTGTTGATCCAGCGCACGTCGAGCGTGCAATTCGGGCAGGTCTTGCGCATGCCCAGTGCAAAAGCGTTGCCCAGGCGCAGCTCTTCGGGGATGGGGAAGGTGGCGATGTAGCCCAGCTTGGTCTGGCCGTCCAGTTTGGCGCGTGAGCCGGCGATCATGCCGGCCAGGTACTTCATATTCTCCATCGCGCCGAACAAGTTGCCGAAGTTCTTGTTGTTTGTCTTGTAGCCGCTGACGTGGATGAAAGTTTGGTTGGGGAATTCTTCGGCCACGGCTCCGGTGGCGTCCATGTAACCGAACGACGTGGTGAAGATCAGGTCGAAACCTTTGCGCGCCAAGGCGCGAATCACTTGCTCGGCCTCTGCGCCCTCCGGCACATTCTCAACGTAGGCGACGTGGGTGTTCGGCACCGCTTGGCCGACGTACACGAGGCCTTCATAATGAGCTTGGCTCCACCCGCCGTCGTCGTGCGGGCCGATCAACACGCCGGCGACATTAAACTTGCCCGGTTGTACGTCGGGAATCTGCAAGCCGGTCTTTTCGGCGGGAGCCGGGGCCGGCTGGGTCGGCTGGGCTGCCTTAGGAGCAGCAGCGGGAGCGGCGCACGCAGCGACAAGCAAGCTGATCGCGCCACAGACCAACATGCTCTTGTAGGGGATGGGTTTCATATGCTTCTCTCTCCTTCATGTTTGATTAACCATTGCCATGCCTCCTGTTGCGCACACGCGGCACGGCCTGAGTGCCGGAAAGATTATACGCGCTGCACTAAAAGAAAAGCAGCGCCTGGTGCGCTGCTTGGTGCAAGAGTAACTTGATGAGCCGCGAGGGACTCGAACCCCCAACCAATTGATTAAGAGTCAACTGCTCTGCCAATTGAGCTAGCGGCCCGTTGATTGCCCAGCCAGAAGACTCGCCCCTTGCTTAGGTGGTGCAGAGTATAGCACATAGCCAGCCGAGGTTCAAGCCTGGGAGTGACTAAACCCAGATAGATGCGAAGTCACGCAACGGTGGGTTGTAAAGTGGATGAGCGCGCTTGTAGAGTT
>JANWVJ010000059.1 GCA_025056895.1 Thermoflexales bacterium | reverse complement strand
CTTCAGGCCAATCACACCGATATCTTTAGGTTTAGACACTGCCGGGTAGCCCGTTTAGTGACTCGTATGTGCTGAATTTGGTCTTTATACACCGCCGCTCTGGCTGCCTAACCTCTGTGCGCTGTGCAGCGCCGCGTGCATCGATCTGCCCAGCAGTCAGACGGTCATTCATCAAAACAGACAGTGTAGGCGAAAGCGCCGCCCTCGCCACATCTATAACCTGCGCTTGGTATATCATGTTTGTCGCATGAATCTGCTTCGCACGCTCATCGGGCCGCACCTCTGGATTCGTCTGATCGCTCCCCTGCTCATCATCTGCGCAGTGGCTTTGGCAACCTGGAAGCTGACCGTAGGGGATCGCGTAATCGCGCGCGGCGATTTGCTGTTGTACTTTTACCCATTGCGTGATTACGCTTCTGCGGCCGTTCGCGAAGGGCGCTTGCCCTTATGGAACCCTCATACATTCATGGGCGCTCCGTTTCTCGCGAATTCGCAAGTCGGCTTCTTCTACCCGTTCAATCTTTTAACAGCTTGGTTGCCGACCGAGCAAGCCGTCTCGTGGAATATCGTCCTTCATTTGGCGATAGCCGGCCTAGGTATGTATGTCTTGGCTCGACGTGGAGCGTTGCTCGGACGCCTGGCGGCGTGCGCCGCCGGCTTGCTTTTTGGGCTAGGCGGTTACCTCGGCGCGCAGGTTGAGCATCTCAATCAACTTCAGGCGCTGGCATGGCTGCCGTGGCAATTGCTTTGTCTCTTCTCGGCGCAGCGCGGTCAATTCTTGCGCGCTCTCGCTGCACTGTCTATCTTGATCACCGTGCAAATGTTCGCCGGCCACACGCAATCCTTGTACATCAGTCTGGTTGGACTAGGTCTGGCCGGCCTTGCGCTCATGCTTGCCTCACTCGTTCGGCGCTCAACTGATCGTCGCTCCAAGGGGTTCGGCGCGTTTGCGCCGTTGATTGCGCTGGCTGTCAGCGGCGCGCTGGCTGCGCTGAGCGCTGCTGTGCAACTTGCGCCCACGTTGGAGCTGGCTGCCGAGTCCGCGCGCGCCGGCGGTTTGCCCTTTAACGAAGTCGGCTCGTTTTCGTGGCGCCCGTGGGTGGTTGTGCGGGCGCTGTTGCCGACGTATGGAGACCCGCTCTTTCCTGAGTACGTGACTTACTATGGCGCAAGCGGTCTGGCATTGGCTTTGTTGGCTATCGTCGCAGGCCGCCGAATCGATCGCACTGCCCTCGGCGACGCCCCGTCTACCTCCAGAGAGAGTCTGTGGGTCGCTCTGATTTGGGTGATCGCCGGCTTCGTCTTGGCTTTGGGGATAGCCACGCCGTTGTTCAGCCTCTTGTATCAGTTCATGCCGGGCTTCAATCTGTTTCGTGCTCAAGCGCGCTGGCTGGTGCTCTTTGCGGCAGGTGTCTCTTTGCTGGCCGGTTTTGGCGTTCATGTAGTGCAAGCGGACATGCCGCGCCGCGTGGCAGTACGTTGGCTGATAGCCTGGTGCGCACTGGTTGGGACAGGTATATTCGGAGGCTGGTTGGGGCTGCGCCTGTCGCCCGAAGCGGAGTATCGAGTGGCGCCGGCCCCTGCGGTGATCGTCGGCTGGTTGATCGGGGTGAGCGTCGTCACTGCTTTCATTGCCTTGACCATCGTCCAGGCTGGATGCCGGCGCGCTGCGTCGCTGCTCAGCCTAGCGATGGTGGGCGCGTTGGCAGTTGAACTGTTCATCGCCTCGCAGTTTCAACCCTATGCGCGCGCGTCGGATCGCGGCGCCGTCACCAGCTTGCGGCCGGCAACAGCCTATCTATTAGCCGAACAGGCTGCCGCGTCGGAGCGGTTGGAGGGTGGCGGAGACGGCAGCAATCAGCGTGTGTTGGCGCTCTCCAGTCTGCTTTTCGATCCCGGCGATCTGCCCGAACAGCGCCTGATTTACAGCGGCCAACTCAGCGAAGATGAGCTGTATGACCGCATCATCGCTTCAAAGCACAAAGAAGTGTTATCCCCCAATCTGGCCTTGTATTACCGACTGCCGGGGATTGACGGCTACGATGGCGGTTTGTTGCCGCTCAGGCGATATGCCCAGTTCGTGGCCCAGTTTGCTCCGATTGAAGGCACACCGGATGGCCGGCTGCGCGAATTTTTGACTGCCGTGCCGGATGATGCCTGGCTTGAACAGATGGCAACCCGCTTCATCATTGCGGACAAAACACTCAACGTTCCGATCGACAACGTGTTTTACGATTTGCAGTTCAGCCGGCTGCTTACCCAAGCCGTCACCTTTCCGCTCGAACCGTTTGAATCGACCGCAGTGGGGGTAGTGTTGAGCGCGCCGGCCGGCCGGCCCGGCGTGGCGCTGGCGACGGCCCGCGTGGACAGTGCCGAGGGCGTGTCGCGTGTCATCGAGCTGGTAGCCGGTGAAACGGTCACTCAGCCTTTCTTCGCTTTGCAATTGGATTTGGGCGCGCGCGCGGTGCCCAACTCGATCACCATCACGCCGCTGGTGCCCGGCTTGAGCGTGCGCGGACTGGCCAGTATTGACGCGCAGGCCGGTGTGTTTCTCACCCAGCTTGCGCGTGAACAGCGCACGCTGCGCTTAGCTTATTCCGGCGATGTGAAGATTTACGAGTATGTTGGCTCGGCTCCACGCATCGTGCTCCGCGAGCGTCCTGGACAGGGGCAATTCCCCTCTCCCGCTTTGGGTGGTGTCCGTTTGGTGAGCGATCTGCCGGAGCACATTGCGCTTGAAGTGAACGCCGCGCATGATGCGCAACTGGTATTGCGCGATGCGTGCTATCCCGGTTGGGTCGCGCAGGTGAACGGCGAGCCGGCGGAAATTGCGTGTGTTGACATCCTGTTTCGCGCCGTCGATGTCCCTGCCGGCCACAGCCGAGTGGTGTTCACCTATCGGCCGCAAAGCGTTTTGTGGGGAGCAGGCTTAAGCGCACTGGGACTGTTTGCTTGGCTTGGGCTGGTTGTGTTCGCCTTGCGCCGCCCAGCCGCGCTCAGTGGAAAGCGCTCCCTCTCTTCGGTGGATGTCGGCAACAGGGCAGCCTAGTCTTTGCCGCCGAAGCTAATCTCCGGCATGGGCAGGTGTTCTGTGCCCAGCTTGCGCCGCAGCATAGGGATCAAGCCGCCGGCTGCGATGATCTCCATCACAGAGGAAGACAGCGGTGGAAAGGTGAATGTGCCGCGCGGCGTGCTAATCGTGTGCGCATCGAGATCAACGCGGACCGGATCGCCCTTCTGAATCGCTTCGACAGCGAGGGGGCAGACAATGGGCAACACACCATTGTTGACGCAGTTGCGAAAGAAAATGCGGGCGAACGACTTGGCGATAATCACGCGCACGCCGCTCATTTTGAGGCACACGGCTGCTTGCTCGCGCGACGAACCACACCCGAAATTTTTGCCGCCCACAATGATGTCGTCGGGCTGCACTTGCCTGGCAAAATCGGGGTCTAGATCTTCTAGGGCGTGTTTGGCAAATTCACGCACGTCTGTGATGGTGTAGGTGTATTTGCCGGGAAAGATGACATCGGTGTTGACATCATCCCCGTACACCCACGCGCGACCTGAAATGATGTGCGTTGACATAGGCTGTTGCAGGCCAGGGGCAGAGAAATCTTTCCTCTGCCCCTGGCCCGACTCCAAGGTTACGGAATTGGCGTTGCGACGACCGACGGTTTGATGGCCGACTTGGGGGTCTCGCCGGCGACGGGGATTGGCGTTGGTCTGGCCGGTGAGCCGGTTGCACTTCTGTCATCATCAGGCTGACCGCTTTCACAGTTCAAGCAAGGCATCTTCTGCAACGCCAAGCTGGGAACAGAAACGGTGAACGAGTAAGGGAATCGGCTTTGAGCGCCGTCTATCGTCACGAAGCGCACCCAGTAGGTGCCGGCCGGCAGCGTGCGTTGGATCGTTCCGTTGCTGGCATTGGCGACAAAGGCTGAGCCATCGACCAGGCTGGTGTTGGTACAAGAGCCGCTGCGCAGTTGCACCTGCCGTGCGCCGGCGTTGAAGCCGACGAATCGAACTTGAACCGTTTTCTGCGCGCTCAGGGTGAATTGATAGAAGTCATTCTCCACGCCGATGCCCGACCCCAGGTTCAAGTCGGGCCGGCTGTTCTCCGGGTAGGCGGTGTAGGTGATGTTGGTGCTGATCGTCACCGGCGCGCAGGCGCTGTTGTTCGGCTCCAGGAAGGTATGGCCGGCTGTGGCGCTCCAGCGGAAGGTGACGTTGTTACTGCCCGGCGTGGTCGTGACGATGCGCGCGTAGTACGTACCGGGCGTCACGTTGTAGTAACGGATCGACGCTGTGCCGCTGTCTACCGGTTCGTAATCGATCAAGCTGGTGATGTGGTTGGGACAGACGCTCGAGTTGGGCGTGCGGAATTGCAGTTGGCCGGTTGCGCCGCTGATCAACAAGTCCACCGTTGAAGTTTGATTGACGGTTAGCCCGTAGTAAATGTCGGTGCGGTCTTGCGGGGTGGTGTAGTCGGTGTTCTGCGCTGCGATCGGCGCGTTGCAGGGGTTATCGCCTGCCGATCCGGCCGGGGCTAGGAAGTTCCAAATGTTGTTGATTGAGCCGTTGGCATAGCTAAAACCACTGCCATTTCGCGCTCGCACGTTCCAGAAGTAAGTCACTCCCGGCGAGAGCGATGACGGCGTGTAATTCAAACTGCTCGTGTTGATGGTGTAGCCGGCGTCGTTGCCGCACGTGGCGGGACTGGTGCTCAGGCAGATGTCATAGCTGGTTGCGCCGCCGGCTGCCGTCCATTCCAGGCGCACGCTGGCGGGCGCCGAGCCGTTGGCCGGCAACTGCTTGACGAATGCACCGGGCGCCGCCTGAGTGGTGAAGGTGTATAGCGCGCTAGGCGCTCCATCCGCAAAGCTGAACCAACTGCTGTTGTCTGCGCGCACGTTCCAGTAGTAAGTCGTGTTGGGCGCCAGCGACCCGCTGGCGAGAGAAGTCCCTGTCGTCGTACGCGAGTAGTTGTCCCACAACAGACAATCATTCGAGTTGGCGCTAAGGCAGACGCGGTACGCATCGGTGTTGGGGGCGGCGCTCCAGGAAAGCGTTACACCGGTCAACGCCGGATGGCCGGTCGAGGCGTGCAAGGGCTGCGACTTGGAGAAGGCGCCCGGCGCCGGCCGCGTTTGGAAACTGTAAGCGGCAGCCGGCCCGCCGTCAGAGTAGGTCGTGCCACCCGGGTTGATCGCCCGCACGTTCCAGAAATACAGCCCACCCGGCGCCAGTTGGCCGGTATGCCAACTAAGTGCAGAGGTAGTGTGGGTGAAGCCGCTGCCGTCGGTGCAAGGCGTCACCGTGTTCTGGCTCAGACAGATTTGGTACGAGAGTGCGCCGTAGGACGCGCTCCACGTCAACGTGACGCCCAGGCCGGCAGATAGGCCGGTGGCGTTATCGGCCGGCGATTGCTTGGCAAATGCCGCCGGCAATGGCGGTTTGCTCACGATCGGCAACCAGGCTCTTGATACTGTGCTCTGCACGCTGCTCGATCCACTGGAGCCATTCTGAACCGGAGCAGGCGCAGAAACGGAGCCGGGTTCATTGGATGAAGCGCCGGCCTGTTTCGGCAGCGCTGCCAGCATAGCCATCAGGATCAGCCCCGCTAGGGCGCCCAGGCGCGCCGTTCGCCGATCCAGCGGCAATCGGGCCATCAGTCGAAATAAACGGCTCAACATGCGCAGTTTCTCCCGCGTGATTGTGTGCTGTGATTGCTTCCAGCAAAGTCGTCTTTAATTGACAACGTGTCAGTTCCATCAAGCCGGTCTTCACTTAAGGCGCGGGGGTGGCTGTCGGCGTTTCAGTGGCGACCGGCGTATTCGTCGGCGCGGGCGGCGCATTGCACGGCTGCACTTTCATCGGCTTCTCGTCGAGCCAGAACCAGTCGTTGTTATCGCGCCTGGCGCGCAGCCGGATGGCGTGGCCGCCGGTGCTGTTGAACTTGATGGTGATCGATCCGCTTGGGCCGCTGACCGGCAACCAGTTGTTGGCTGCGCCGGCCGGCTCGACGTTGACCGAGGCGGCCGGTGAGCACGCCACGTTGCGCGCTTCGACCATCAGCCAGATGCCTTGCGCGCCGTCCAGGCCGGTCCAGAAGTATGTGCAACTGCCGCCGGCGCCGCTCACCTCGGTGCAGGTGTCGGGTGAATCCCAGGCGGTGGTGCCGGCTTTGAAGCGCGGGTTCCAGCCGGAAAGGCCGGGCGTGCCGGTGACGTTGATTTGAATGGCGTATTCGGGTTGATTGCCATCCTTCTGCTTGACGCGCAGACGCAGGGTGCGATTCGAGAGGATATTGGTCACATCGATTGACCATTGACCCGGCACGCCCTGGTAACCGGAGCCGTCGCCCCTGTCGAACCATACGCCGTCCACATTCTGCACGTTCCACGATGCCCGCACGGTTCCCCCGGCTTGAATCGACGTGGTGTTCACGCACAGCGGCCCGCTGCACGAGGCCGGCGCAACAGTCGGGACAACCACCGGCGGCGCAGTAGGTGGAAGTGGCGTGGGTAGAACCGGCGCCGGTGGAGGTTGCGGGGCAGGGGGCTGTGTAGGCAGCGGCGGAGCGGCAGCCACCGGCACACCGGCAGCAGCAGCATTGGCGCGCACATATTCTCCGAACACCCAGCCCACGCCGCCCGGCCCGGCAGCATAGGTGATTTGCCACCACCTGCCGTCGGCGCTCTTGCCGCGCACCGGCGCGGTTTCATTCTGATTCAGCCGGCCCAGCAACCGATAGGCCGTGTTCGGCCCTTCGCGCACATTGACAAAATCGTTTGTCACGACCAGGCTAGGGGCTTCTTGTTGCGGCGGTTGAGTGGCGGCCGGCTGCGGTTGAGCAGGTTGACCGCCGCCGGCAGCCGGCGCCGGTGTAGGCTGTTGCGCCGGCGGGGGAGGTTGAGTGGCTGTTGGAACCGGCTCGGTCGGCACAATCGCTGCCTTGGCCTCGATCACCAACGGATCGGATTGGCCCAACAGGCGGTCTTCCGCGCCGTATGCTTTCAACTGGATGGCGTGGCTGCCGGCAGCCATCGGCGTCCAGGGCACCTGCACCGGAAAGTTTGATACACCCTGGTTGTCTGGGGTAGTCAGCGTGGCATAAGGCAGGCCGTCAATGATGACTTCAACCCGCACGATGCCCTCTCCGATCGCCTCGCCCTGGATCACCGTGCCCTGACCTACGCTGATAGAGGTGCCCGGTGTTGGAGCGGTGATCCTGATTTCGGTCGGTGGAGCCGCCCCGCCTGAACAGGCGCCGAGAACCAGCGCGGCGAAACCCAAGCCGGCAATCAGCCCCGTTCGCAGACGTTTTGTGAATCGCAGTTGACTGTTCATTCTCTCTGTGCTCTCCTGATTCACCTGCGTCGATTTACAAACGTCTCGGCGCAGGTGATCTGAATTCGATTTGTGTGCTGTTTCTGGCCTGGCGCTTCTGGCGCGCCACAACCGGCCTACACCCTCATGAAGAGGTGTTGTTCTTGTCTTCCCTATGAACCGGATTAACAATTGATTATAAGGTCAACCTGGCTACATTTTTTGTTTGATTGTCTGATGTTACCCCGCTCCATTCCGACGCCTCCACTACGTGCACTAGGCGATATCACGACGCGCGGCGCATCGGGCGCCCTACTTGAAGTTACAATCTGCATCGAGCTACGCTTGATGCGGCGCGTGCAGTTGTGTGGTGTGTATATGGCTTTCTGCTAACTCAGATCAGGAGATACTATGTCCGGTGTGCTCTCGGCGGCAGATGAACGCGGATTAAAGGGATTGTCGCTGGATGGCCGGCTGAGGCGAGCATTCTTCGACTTGCCGGCCAGCGTGATTTGGGAGCTGGCAGCTACTCTCCCCGAGCACGCCCGCCGTGGCGGCTTAACTTACTGGCGTGACGGTCAGGAAGAGGTGATCAACATCCTATTGCGGCCTACCGGCATTTTGGCCGAACAAATGAACTATTTCCACACCGTCTCGCTGACCCTGCTTGAGGCGCTCAAACGTGTGCCGGACATGTATCTGGACAATCCTGCGGTGCAGGAGATCGTGCCGCTGGAGCCGGAAGAAGAAGCCTGGCTGCGCGAGCTGTGGACGCCGGCGCACCGCAATGGGCATTGTGTGTACGGCCGGCTCGATGCCATGGTCGATTTCACCAGTCCGACCTGGAAAGACACGTTGGCCTTTGTCGAGCCGAACCTGGTGGGAGTGGGCGGAATTGTGCTGGTGCCCGGCGTCGAGCAGGTCATGTTTGACGTGATTGTGCCGGCTTTGCGACGCGTCGCGCCCGATCTGCATTTGGAAGGCACAGAGGATTCGCGCGAATCTTTTCTGCGCGAGTTGCTCGATCATCTGGAGCTGATCGGCCGGCCAGGCGGTGCAATCGCCTTGTGCGACTACAAATACTCCGGCGACGGCCCGGCCGAGTTTGCCGCACTCGCCCAGTACTACACTCAACGCGGTTTACCCGTGTTTTATGCCGATCCCACCGAGCTGACTCTACGCGATCACCAGGGCGAACCGGAGGTGTTCTACGAAGGCCATCGCATCGATCTGGTGTATCGCGACTACGAGCTGCGCGACTTCATTCACATCGCCGAAGAAGGGGGCGATCCGGAAGTGGCCAAGCTCTTGTTCAGGCGCAACCAAATGGTCTCGTCGATGGCAGGAGACTTTGATCATAAAAGCACGTTTGAGTTGTTGACCGATTCACGTTTTAGCAACTTCTTCACACCGGGAGAACGGCAACTGTTGCGCCGGCATGTGCTATGGACGCGCGTGCTCACTCCTCGCAGGACAACTGACCCAACCGGTGAGGAAATTGATTTGCCGGAGTTCACGCGCCTCAACCGCGATCAGCTCGTGATTAAGCCCAATCGCTCTTACGGCGGTGATCGCGTCATGATCGGCCCGTCGGTGAGTGAAGCCGAGTGGTTGGATGCCATCGACCATGCGTTGTCGGAGCCGGGCGAATGGGTCGTGCAGCGCATGGCGCGTATGACAGCCTATGAATTTCCCGTCGCCCAGCCCGATCGCTCGATCAGTGTGCAACCCTTTTACATGGTGGTTGGTTTTGCCCCCACCAAATACGGCACATCCATTCTGGGACGCGCCTCGCAGAAACAGGTGGTGAATGTGGCCCAGCGCGGCGGCATGTGCGCGGTGTTGGTTGGCCGGCACACCGAGCGGCTGCGCGGATAAACAACCTGGCCGCGTCAAAGCAAATGCCAGTCCAAAAATCGCTCGATGCGCAACAGTGCGTCGAGAGCATTCGCCGGCTGGGCAAAGCCGTGCCCTTCATCTGGGTAAGTCTTGTACTCGAAGGTCTTATTAGCGCGCTTGAGCGCTTCGGCCATTTGGCGCGATTCGTGTACGTGTACCCGTGCGTCGCGCTCACCGTGCAACAACAGCAACGGCGCCCGAATGCGCTCCACGAAATTGAGAGGTGAAGCGGCTTCATAGCGCGCTTGATTGGGACCGGGTGCGCCCATCTGCCACTCCACATCTTGCCGGCCTGAGTGGTCGCCCAGCGCCCAAGACGTTTTCAGGTGGCTGTCGCCGTATAACGCCACAGCGCAACGAAACCGATACTCCGGGTCTTTGCACAGCGCCAGTTGCGCCAAATAGGCCCCGTAACTTTGTCCCCAGATGGCAATTCGCCGGCGGTCGATCAGCGACTCATCGGCCAACCGATCCGCTCCGTATAGGCAATCCTTTAAGTCCCCGCCGCCCCAGTCGAACAGATTGGCCTCTTTGAACAGCCGCCCATAACCGGTCGAGCCACGATAGTTGGGGCATAGCACGACGTAGCCTTTGGCAACAAAGTACTGGCGCACGGGGTCCCAGTGCAGGTCGTACTCGGCGGTCGGGCCGCCGTGCGGATAGACGATGGCTGGATAGCCGCGACGGTCTGCCGGCGGAGCAGCCGGCCAGTACAGGAATGAGGGGATCATCCAACCATCGAAGCTAGTGTATTCAACGTAGCGCGGCGTGATAAAGGGGTAACGGCGCAAGGCCGGCGCACAGGCGCTGAACAGCGTCTTTTGCTTGCCGCCGGCCCGGGCGCTTAGGTCGAACACGCGCAGTTCCGGCGGCGTGTCGGCGCTATCATAGCCCACGACGAACCCATCGCAGCCGGGAATCCAGCGCGGCATGGTGTAGTTACCGGACGAGGCCGACACAGGATGGGTTGTCCCGCTCTCCGTCTCGATCACCCACAAGTGGTCGTTGCCTTGTGCGCTGCTGATGGCCGCCAGCCGGCGCCCATCGGACGACCAGGCATAGTCCTCGATGTCCTGTTGCAAACGGGACAGTTGATGCAAGTGGCTGCCGTCAGGGGCCATGAGCCAGAGTTCATCGTAGCCGCTGCGATTGCTGAGCAGAGCGATCCAGCGTCCGTCGGGGGAATAGCTCGGCGCCCAGTACTCTGCGCCATCGGTTGGGGTCAGGCGAACCGGCTCACTCCCTGTCGAAGCGATAACAAACACGCCGGCCTGTTTGGTCAGATGTTGCGGCGCGGCGTGATACACGATTTGATTGCCATCAGGCGACCAAGCCGGCGAACTGCATTCCAGATCGCCGTGCGTCAAGCCGAACACCCAGCCGCCTTCGGCCGGCACGACGGCGAGCTGGGTGGCTCCGTCTTTGTAGGTGCAAAAAGCAATGCGCTGTCCGTCAGGCGAGAAGGCCGGCTCGGCGGCGTCGGCGTGGAGTTCGGTGAGCGCGCGGGGCTTGCCGCCCTCGGCAGAAACGAGGTGCAGGTTGCTCACCTCGTCGGTGTAGCAACCGTACAACAGCCATTTGCCGTCAGGAGACCACACCGGCGGCTCGTCCTCCCACCAGTTGACAAACGGTCGATTGAAAGTCAATCGTTGTGGAAAACCGCATCCGTCGGTGTTGACCAGCCACAGATCGCTATAACCGTTGCGGTCCCAGTAGAACGCGACGCGCGTTCCATCCGGCGAAACGGCGTGATTGTGCGCGCGTTCCCAGCCGTTCACGACCAGCTCTGGCCACAGCCCTTCCGGCGGTTCGGCGTTGGGCAAGGGGAGAGATTGGATGCCGTTGTGATCTTCCATGCGCCGACTTTCAGCATGAATCAACGGATGCCGTGATGTGAAGACGCCTCAATCGCCGGCTTGGTCATCGCGGGCGAGAACAGGCGAGGGCAGCGCTTCGAGTTTGGCGATTGCAGCGGCATCCAGCAGCTCCTCGTAATGTTGGCCAATCGGCGGCAGGGTGGGCCGAACGGTCACTTGCTCGAATCCCAGCCCACGTGCAATGGCGGTTACCGTTGCGGCGGCTTGTTGTCCGGCTTTGTCCAGCAGGCCGCCTTCGATTGCGGTGTGTACCATGGTTTCCATCGCATCGCGGCGAGCGGCGTCCATCAACCGAATGTCTCTGGCGCTAAACCAGCCGGTTTTGTGCGCCACAACCCGCGTCAGCGACTCATCGACATATACCATTAACACTTTGGCCGGCGGCAAGGTGATTTCTACTGCTCGGCGCACGGGATCGATGTGTACATCCGACTCCCGCAAGTGTTTCAAGTTCACGCCAGCAATCACGCGCACTCCCACATCCATCAGCAATTCTTCGCCGCGCAAAGCGTCGTGCAAAGGTTTGATCGGATTGTCCTGGGCAGCGCGGTTACGTTCTTTGCGCACATTGACCGAGCCGATTTGTGCGTAGCTCACCAAGGCGGCGGCGCGGATTTCGTGAACCAGAACAGTGGGCGTCACATGGGTGGTAACAGCTTGCGACGTGCCATGCGCTGTTGGCGTTGACCGTGTGCGCGCAGCGATGAACAGGGTCACCAGGCTGCCGAACACCGCGCCGGCAGCCAGGATGACCAACACGTTGGCATTGCTCAGGTTGAACGCCAGAAAGAATAACGCGGCTGCTGCTACAAGTAGCAGCGCATACAACCCAGCGTCGCGCGCGGCTGTGCGCAGCCCCTCTACAATTCGCGGCCGCATGACTCGACTCTCAAAGACTGCGGGAACCCCGGGTTAACAATGATGGTAGACGTCCCAGCCCAGATACTTGCTCAATGCTTCCTCAACGGCATCGGCCACGTTCGACAAGTTGATTGCCACGTGGTGCTCGTAGCCGTTTTCGCAGATGAAGCGCAACAGGTTCTGCATGTTCGGCACTTCGATCACGCCATAGCCGCCGAAGGTCAACATCGGGTCGTTCGTCATGTGCCCTTCGCCGAGATACGCGGTGATCGTGCCGTGCATATCGTCTGTGCTGACGCGACAGAAAGTGACCGGTTCTGCCTTGACGCGCCCGTACATCGTGCCGTAGGTGTTCTCTGCGCCGACCGTGCCGGCGATGATTTCCTGATAATCCATGATCGGGATGTCGGTGAACACCTGCTTGGGCAGATTCGAGCAATGGAATACCACCGCTTTGTTTGGATCGTCGCCGTAGTTGTTGTTCCAGTCCACCAGGGCGCTGGGTTTGCCTGATGCCAGCGCCATGGCGTACATGCCGACCACGCCGGCCACGTCGGTTTCACAGGCCGATGAAGCCAGCTCGTTGCTCAACATGCTCATGATCGTACACGGCACGACGCCAAAGTACTCTTCCATCGATGTCCAACATTGGATGGCGGTCATGTCCAGACGCGCTTCTTCCATCCAGCGGCGGATGACCACGCCCAGCTTGGCCATTTTGTTTAACGATTCAGCCGGCACATTGGGGCCAACGCTGGCGTATGCTCTGATAGCTTCGCGCTGTTCTTTCACGGCCGGTTCGTCGTCCTTCAGCCGTGCAATGCGCCCGAACGCTTCGCTCAAATCTAGTGTCTCAACGCTGATGCCGCTCAGCTCAAACAGTTTCTCGCTGTAGCGCACCGTGTTGAAGGCTGCCGGCCGCGCGCCCAACATGCCCACGCGCGCATTCTTCAGACCCTTCACCACGCGGCAAGTGGCGATGAAATTGTGTAGGTCCTTCTTAAAACTGGCGCTGTGTGGATCGACGGTGTGCAAAGTGGTCAGCGTGTACTTGATGCCGTACTGTCGTAAGTTGTTGCAAGCCGACATCTTGCCGCAGAATGAATCGCGGCGATCCTTGATGGTCATGCGGTCGGCGGTATCGGGGAAAGCGTGTACCAACACCGGCACGTTCAAGCCGGCCCAGCGCAAGGTGTCGGCGATTGGGCGCTCCTCGCCGAAGTTAGGCAAGGTGAGCAAGATGCCGTCAATCTCATCGCGGTGTGCTTTGAACAGGTCGGCGCACTTTTGTGCGTCGCTCATCGTCTGCACCGCTCCGTGCAACGTGTCTTCTGGCGTCAGGCATATGGCGTTGATGCCTTCCTGTTCTAGAAGCGCCAAAATGGTTTTGCGGCCGGAATCGGCCAGGTGCTTGGGGAAAAATCCACGACTGCCGACGATCACGCCCAGCGTGGGCTTTTTGTTGATCTTCATAATCTATCTCCTGTTTTCATGGACGATTGACCTGTATTCGTTCATCTCAGATGAGCAGGGCGCCGCTGAGGCTCTGTCACCTAGAGGTTGCCGATCATTGTAGCGCCGCATGCAAGACGCGCAGCCAGTTGCCCCCCATGATTTTGTCAACGTCCTGGGTGCTGAATCCGTGTTGCAGCAGCATGGCTCCGATCTTCCATAGGTCGCGCGAGGAGTCTAGTTCCCAAGGGATATGTTGTGCGCCCAGCCCGCCGTCGAAGTCGCTGCCGATGCCGACATGGTCGGCGCTGCCGGTGACCTGGCACACATGGTCGATGGCGCGCACCACGTCATCTAGGGTGACCTCGTGCTTTTTGCTGCCCGCGTCCCAACCGCGTTTGAGAAATTTATTGAATAGCACAATTCCGATCACGCCGCCTCGTTCGGCGATTGCCTCAATTGCCCGATCGGGCACGTGGCGTTCTTCCGGCACGATGCGATGCGGGTTGCTGTGGCTGGCAATGACAAAGCGCCCTTCAAATGTGTCCAGCGCCTCGAACAAGGCGCGATGGGCCATGTGGCTCACGTCGAGAATGACATCCAGCTCGGCAATCACATCGAGCAGCGCGCGCCCCAACTTGGTGAGTCCTCCTGGCTCGTCGCTTCCGGCCGAGTAGCGCGTGCGATGCCAGGCCGGCCCGACAATGCGCAAGCCGCGTTCGACCCATCGCTCCAGCTCTTTGGGTTCGAGGATCGGGTCGGCTCCTTCCATCAACGGCACGATCCCCAGCGGATGAATCGCCGGCGCGCGCGCTTCCAAACGCGGCTGTAGCTCGCCTGAGGGCGTCAAGACAAGTCCCCATCCGCCGATCACCTCCGACAAATCGCGTCGTGAACCGATCAGCCTGATGTGCGGTTCTTCGTCTGCCCAACGGCGATAAAAGTCCAGTTGCGCCATGCCCAGCGCGTGAGCCTCGCGTTCATCGCGATAGGTGAGCGGGCTGTGAGCGGATCGACGTTGTGACGGCTCGGCAAAGATCGTGCCGAAGACAATGCCGACGCGCCCGCGAATCAAATCGGGTAAGCCCACGCAGCACTGGCCGTTTTCACGTTCTACTGCCAAGCCAACTTCTCGCCGGCGATTCCAATGGGCCGAGCGCCGATAGTTGCGCCCCCAGCCCAGCACGTTATAGGCCAGGTCAAGGTGCGCATCCACGATTAACTTGGGCGTGTAGGGCAGCAGGGAAACAGCAGTCATGAGCGGTTTGTTGCGTATGATCTCCGTGTGTCAGTTCGTCAATGCAGTCCCTACGTCGGCATCCTATCTAAGATGCCGGCTGAATCCTCACCGCGCGCACATGTCGGCCGGAAGATAGTCGTAGTTGGCATATCCGAATGTCTGACTGCCCAACAAGATATATACGTTGGGGTTCTTTTCGGCAAACTGGATAGCTGCATTGCAGGCTTGAGCATAGCTGCCGCTGGCTTGATAAGCCGAGTAAAACACATTGCCCAGCGCGCCGTACAACTCGCTCGGCGATCCCTTCGGCGTAGCTCGCTGAAGCGCCTCGTAGGCCTCACTTAAGCCGGCGGCGTCTTGTTTACGGGCAGCTAGCTCTACCAGCCGATAGAGGGCGAACGCGCCGAGGATTTCTGCTTCGTCGCGCAACGGTGCCGGCCCTTCCCACGCTCTGAGTTGCGGGTCACCGGCCACGCGCCGGTACAGCGCCCCCGCCGTGGTGAAGTCGCCGGAACGCAGGGCTGTGTCCGCGTCGTGCAATGCATGCAAGCGATATACCGGCTCATCCAGGATGGTCTCGGTCAAGGTAAACACACTGCCGTTCCATGACCACTTTTCGCGTGCGCCGCGCTGCGGGCCGGCTGCAAGCGAACCGTATTGCCCGACCTGCACCCACAAATCTTGAGCTTGGCCGGTCTCGGCTTGCGCAAATGTGAAGGCAGGAAACGGATGGGGAGATAAATCTGAAATGATGTTTCTGAGGTGGCCGTCGCCAAAAGACAAGATGATTGCTATGTCGAAGCACGTACTGACGCCGCACTCGCCGCTGATGAAGCTCACTTCGTCCAGTCCGTCGCCGGTCACGTCGGCCGTGGATAACACACGCGGATAGCCGACTGCCCCGCCAAATTGTGGGTCAGCCAAAGCCTGATAGGCCAGTTGCATCGCGCGCTCTGTGCAGACGTACACGGCGACATCGCCAGCTCGCAGGCTGGATGTTTGCGCACTGGGGTCAAAGATCGCAATGACAGTCCCCGGCTCATCGGCGCGTAGAAAGCGACCTTGATACACGCCGCCTAATGTCGTCGAACTATCGGGAGTGCTCAAGATCACGCCCCACGCCATCAGCAAATCGTGCACTGCCGTGGGTGTGGCTCCCGCGCTGAGATATGGAATCAAAGCGCTGGCGATGTCGGCGAATCGATCGGGTCGCGTCGGTGGGGTGGGGTCGGCCGGAGCAGGGCAGGCTGAGGACGTCGGTGTGGCCGTGGCCGGTGCAGTGGGCGTTGCGCCGGCTGAAACTGCCTCAGGTGTGAGGGGCGCTAACGCCGCGCTGGTTGGCGCATCGGGCTGCGGCAGATTGACGTAGGTAACGATAATGTCTGGAGTGGGCTGACTGGCTGGCCTATTTCCGAGTGCCTGATCGATCACCGAGCATCCAGCGAGCATAACCAGTGTCGATAAGGCTGCATACAGACGCGTCGGGTGGGCTACACTGAGTTGAAGTCCGAAGCTTGCTCTGGGCCGCATAGGTGCTTTGGATCGCTCGTTATTCACCGCTTGAACTATAAACGATTCGAGGGGCCGGCGTAAGACGCCGCTGGGTGGATGCACCACGTGGTGAGCGGACGTAGCGCAGACAGGAACCTATCGGCCGGCTGGATGAGCTATGTAGGTTACCTTAAGGCCAGCCTATTCGGTGTCGTTTA
Source organism: Thermoflexales bacterium (assembly GCA_025056895.1). Taxonomy (GTDB): domain Bacteria; phylum Chloroflexota; class Anaerolineae; order J036; family Brachytrichaceae; genus Roseilinea. The sequence goes on along the minus strand of JANWVJ010000059.1, from coordinate 716 downwards.
GGTGCGCCGGATGACACACACGACACGACCTTGGATTTGAGCGTGCCGCGCCTCTACATAGAACGGCTTGAGCGTCGGATTCTCCGGCTTGAGCTTCAAGCGTCGCCCTTCTTTGTACACGCGCTTGAGGGTGCTCTCATTGCGGTCAAGTAAAAACACAGCCGCTAGATCGCCATTTTTTACGTCGGCGTTGCGCTGCATAATGACGATATCGCCATCGTTGATGAGCGCATCGATCATCGAGTCGCCTTTGGCTTCCAGGGCGTATAAGCCGTCGGCATTGCCGACCAGGCTACGCGCCAGATGGATGACATTCTCAGACTCGGCCAGCGTATCGGGGTCAGGCGTGGGCACCGGCTCTGCGCCACAGGTGATCACACCGACAATGGGGATGGCCACGATGTCGCGGGAGTGGGCGCGGCGTGGCTCGTTCACAATCAACCCGCGCGAACGGCGTTCACGTCGGTTCAGGAGTTGGGCGCGCTCCAGGGCTTTCAGGTGGTAGCTCACCATCGACGTTGAGCTGATGCCGGCCCCGTGCTGGATTTCGCGGATGGTCGGCGGAATGTCGTTTTGCTCCATGTACTGGTTGATGAACGACAAGATTTTCTGTTGCGGCTCACTCAACTGTTCAATTGCTGTCTTGTCCATACGCGCCTCGTGCTGGCCTCAATGGGCTTTGAACTTTTGTTCTATGATACGCGAACAAGCGTTCT
>JANWVJ010000058.1 GCA_025056895.1 Thermoflexales bacterium | reverse complement strand
GAACTGGATGTTGTGGCGTTGGCGTAGCACTTCGGTGACCTGTTGCGCCACGGCGTCCACGCGGTCGCGGTTGACCGCCGAGATCAACACGATGCCCACCACCGTCTCGCCTTTGGCGTTGCGCAGAGGGAACAGCCGCTCGCGGGCAGTCGTCAGCGGCATAATGATCAGATCGTCGTCGCTGCCCTCTTGCCCGCCCACGCGCTGTTGGAGTACGCCAGCCACGCGAAAGGTGACGTCATTCAAACGGATTTCCTCGCCGGTCGGATCGCCGCCGTTGGGAAACAACTTGCGATAGGCATAATCGCCCAGCAGCACCACACGGGCGCGGTTGACATACGCGGCCTCGTCGAACCACTCGCCGTACACCGTTTCCCAGTTATTCAAGAAACGATACTCGGGCACCGTGCCGCGAATGCGGCCAAAGTATTTGTTATCGCCGGCAAAAGCGCGCGCGTTACCGCTCACCACCGGCGCAACCACCGCCGCATCAGGCACCAAGTTGCGGTCTCGCAACGCCTCAGCGTCGCCCAGGGTCAACGAGAGCGGCGTTTGGCGTGAGCCGGGCGGGCCGGCGGCGAAGCCGGCTCGGTTCGCTCCGCCGTTGATATCGATGCGAGCCGGGAATACAAAGACCAGATTGGCGCCCTGACGTTGAAACTGACCGTCGATAAAAGCCTGAACACCGTTGCCCAGGGCTACCAGGGCGATCACAGCCGCCACACCGATGATCACGCCCAAGATGGTCAGCACGCTGCGCAGCTTATTGGCTGCCAGCGCGCGGAGAGCCACTCGAAGATTTTCGCGAAACATGATGGCACTTCACAACGAATACGATCAGACCTACTCGAAGCGCAGCGCCTCGATTGGATTCAGGCGCGCAGCGCGACGGGCCGGATAGATGCCGAAGAACAATCCCACAGCGATCGAGAAGCCAACTGCCAGCACAATTGTGCTGACTTGCACAACCGGTTGAAACTCCGCAAATCGTGAGATGGCCATCGCGCCGCCGACGCCGACAGCGATACCGACCAACCCGCCGATTAGAGACAGAAACACCGCCTCGGTCAGAAACTGAGTCAGGATGGCCGACGGCTTGGCGCCGATCGCCTTGCGCAGACCGATCTCACGGGTGCGCTCGGTGACGCTGACCAGCATAATGTTCATAATGCCGATTCCGCCGACCAGTAACGAAATAGCGGCGATGGCGCCCAGAAACACGGTGAGCACGCCCGTCACGGCGCCGAAGGTGTTGATCAGTTCGTCCTGGCTCAGCACCGAGAAGTCGCTCGGCTCGTCGGCAGGGATGCGGCGCCGCTCGCGCAGCAACTCATCCACTTGCGCCATCACAGAAGGAACGCTTTCCTTGCTGGGCGCCTGGAGATAGATCGTAGAGATGGTTCGCTCGCCCGTTACAGACAACGATTGCTGGCCGAACAGCCGTTCCTGGGCCGTGGTAATCGGGATGAATGCCACTGCATCCTGATCACCGAGGAAAGAAGCGCCTTTCGATTCCATGACGCCAATGACGCGGAACGGTACGTTGTTGATGCGCACGACCTTGCCGATCGGGTCTTCCCCCGGCTCGAATAGGTCGTTCACCACGGTTTGTCCCAGCGCCACCACGCGCGAGCGGCCGGCTACGTCCGATTCATCGATCATGCGCCCGCTCCGCGCGTTCCAGTTGCGAATGGCGCTGAAGTTGGCCATCACACCGGTCACGTTGACCTCGGATGTGTTGTCGCCGTAGGCAAACACGCTGGGTCGGGCAAAGTCGGCCGACGTGTCCAGCACGTTCGCGACGTTGGCGGCCACGGCGCGGTAATCTGACATGGTGAGTGGGGCTTGTGCGCCGAAGGCGCCGCCGCCTGGCCCGCGCTGAATGCGGCCCGGCACCACGCCGATCAGGTTGGCTCCAGCGCTCGCAAATTGCTGGGTAATGTACTCCTGCACGCCGGCGCCGATCGACATCAGCGCGATCACCGCTGCTACACCGATGCTGATCCCCAGCATGGTCAGGAAAGCGCGCGTTTTATTTGCTGCCAGCGTGTTGAACGCAAGCTTGATCAGTTCACCCAACACCATGGCCGAGCTTTTCCAAAATTGGATCGGGCAGTGCTTTGTCTGGACAAGCAATGATTTGATCGGTCACCGGATAGTCATCGACGATCTTTCCATCGGCAATGCGGATCACGCGCCGCGTGTGCTGGGCGATGCGCGGATCGTGGGTCACGAAGATCACGGTGATGCCGTTTTCTTCGTTGAGGCGCTGGAACAGACACATGATTTCCGCGCCGGATTTTGAGTCGAGATTGCCAGTCGGCTCGTCGGCCAGAATGATGGCCGGGTTGTTGACCAGGGCGCGCGCAATCGCAACGCGCTGTTGTTGGCCACCCGACAGCTCGTTAGCATGATGCTTTAGGCGATGGCCCAGACCTACCGCTTCCAGCGCGGCTTTAGCGCGCTCCCGCCGCTCGCGCGGTGGCACGCCGGCATAGATCAGCGGTTGTTCCACATTGTCAATGGCCGAGGTGCGGCGCAACAAGTTGAAAGACTGGAACACAAAGCCGATCTTTTTGTTTCGGATGACTGCCAGTTGGTTGTCGTTTAGCTTTTCAACATCGACGCCATCCAGCCGATACGTGCCGCGCGTCGGCTGATCCAAGCAGCCCAAGATGTTCATCAGAGTCGTTTTGCCCGAACCAGATGGTCCCATGATGGCCGTCAATTCACCGGGGTAGATGGTGAGGCTGACGCCGTCCAGTGCGCGCACTTCGATGTCGCCCATGCGATAGATTTTGGCGATATCGCGGGCTTCGATCACCGGTTGCCGGCTGTGTTCGTTGACGTGTCCGTTCAGCCCAACCGGTATAACTTGTTCTTTGACTTGCACATTCAGCATGTCGTTCTCCCTGCGAACTGAGTGGTGATCTCAGCCGCGCTTACTGTCCCAATAGATTCGGGGTACGCGGAGCGACTACCGCCTGGCCTTCGCTCACGCCGGATAGAATCTCACTAAACGACTCGTTTCGCAATCCGGTACGCACTTCCACTTCTGCCACCGCCTCCGAGCCCTCACCGGTCTTGACGGTTAGGAAGCTCTTGCCGCTCTGCCGGTCTCGGCGGATGGCCCAGTTGGGCACCAGTAGGGCATTTTCACGCCGGTCGATCACAATCGATGTGTTGGCGGTCATGCCGGGGCGTAAAGGTTGATCAGTAGGGTCGAGCAGCACGCGCACTTCGTAAGACACTACGCCGGCAACCAGCGTGGAGGCCGGCGCGATGCGCTCAACGACGCCCGTTACTTCAATGCCTGGCAGGGCATCCAGAGTCAAGGAAACCGGCTGGCCGGGGCGGATGCGCGCTACATCGATCTCATCTACCGTGATCTCTGCGCGCAATTGCGATAGATCGAGCAGTGTGCCGATCGGTTGTTGACCGACTGCTTCGCCGCTTTCAATGTCAATGTTGGCAATCACGCCGTCGGCCGGCGCGCGCAGCACAGTTTGCGCCAGGCGTCGCCGCGCTTGCTCGACCTGGATGCGGGCTTGTTCGATTTGTGCCAGGGCTTGGTCGATGTCAAACGCGCGCGCAGGCTCCTTTAGGCGCTCCAGATTGGCCCTAGCGCTTTCGACCTGTTGCCAGGCAGCAGCCAGCTCGGCTTGGCCGGCCGGCTGGCTGGCGCGCTCGAAGCGCGCTTTGGCAGCGTTGTAGGCGTTCGTCGCTGCTTCGAGTTGTAGTGCGGCCGGGTTAGCGCTGATCGTAGCCGGGTCGTTCGCAAACGCTTTGTTGTAGGCGTTTTGCGCGCGTTCCAAATTGGCTTCGGCGTTGCGAAATTCAGCTTCGATGGCAGCATAGTCGGCCGAGTTGGGTCCGCGCTTCAGCCGGGCGTAGTTGGCCTGGGCTGCACGGAGAGCGGCTTCGGCAGCGCGGATGTCTGCTGCGCGCGTGCCTTGCACAGTGCGGCTATAGTTTGTTGTGGCGATAATCAGCGCGGTTTCGGCGTCCGCCAGTGCCAGCTCCAAATCGGTTGCATCAAGTTGAGCGATCACGTCGCCGGCTTTGACCGTGTCGCCAGCCTTGACGTTGACCTCGGCGACTATGCCGGCCGTCTCGAAGGCCAAGCGCACCTGGCGCGCCGGTCGAATTGTGCCGGTGGCGTTCACCACTGCAACCAGCGTGCCGCGCGTGATGGTGGCGCTGCGCTGTACATCCGTCGCGCTTGGCGGATTGGCCGGCGCACAGCCTGCCAAGCCGATTCCGATCGCCAGGGCAACGGCCCATGCGACAGACAAACTGTGTGTGTGCAATGTGTTCTTCATGTTCTGTTTCGTGCGCCGACTTTGAACTGCCGGCGGTTTGCCTAGGACACTGTATTCGTATTCATGTGTTTCTAACCGACGCGATAACGCCGGCAGGCCGATTGTTAAGAGGTGCTCCAGTCACGCTGATGCCCATTTCTGCCACACGTCAATGAGACGCGGATGAAAAGGCTGCGAGTGAGCTGTGAAGCGCAGTCGGTCTGTGCGTATAATCAGCGCGCTGATCAATCTGAATTCGCTTACGGGAAGAACCTGGCCATGCCAACCACATCCGACCTCCGCAGAGGCATGTTGATTCGCTATAACAATTCGATTTATCGCGTGCTCGAATATCAACACATTGCGCCGGGCAACTGGCGGGCAATGGTGCGCATGAAATTGAAGCACTTTGAAACCGGCAAGGTGATCGAAGACCGCGTGCGTGCCGGCTCGGACATCGACATTGTGCGCACCGAAACGCGGCCGGCGCAATACTTGTACCGCGATGGCGACATGTACTACTTCATGGACACCGAAGATTATGAGCAGATCGCCATTCCGGTTGATTCCATCAGCGACGAGATGGAGTTCGTGAAGGAGAATGAAACAGTCAACTTGCTCCGGCAAGAAGACGGAAAAATCCTCAGCGTGGAACCGCCTACCTTTGTCACGCTGAAAGTGGTTTCGGCAGATGTGGCTGTGCGCGGCGACACGGCGACGAACGTATTGAAGAATGCCACTCTGGAAACTGGTGCGGTGATCAAAGTGCCAGAATTCATTAAAGAAGGCGACCTCGTGCGCATCGACACGCGCACCGGCGAATACCTCGAACGCGGCTGACCCCTTCCTCAGGGCTTGCGTTGCGACCGGCAGCGACACACACGTTTCGTTTGGCGCGCTCCTTAGTGGGGCGCGCCTTTTCGTAGTGCTCCCGTTTACAATTCTGGCGTCATGTCACTCATCACCGGCGCCGGCGTCGGTAAGTCGTTCGGCGCATTCGATGTGTTCAGCGAGTTCACGTTCAGCATTGCGCGCGGCGACAAAATTGCCCTGATCGGCCGCAACGGATCAGGCAAGACGACCCTGTTGCGTATCCTGGCTGGCCTGGACGAGCCAAGCGCCGGCAGTCTGCATCGTGCGCGTGGCATCACCGTCGGCTATTTGGCGCAGACGGCCGAAGAATCCAGCGATCGCACACTCTGGCAAGAGATGATGGCGGCGTTCACTACCCTCAATCAGATGGCCGAGCGGCTGCGTCGCCTCGAAGAGCAGATCGCTGCCGGCGGGATGGCCGGTGGCGATGAAGATGCTCTCGAACAGTACGGGCGGCTGCAACAAGAATTTGAACTGGCCGGCGGCTACGAAATCGACGCTCGCATCCGGCGTGTATTGAGCGGCTTGGGCTTTAGGCCGGAAGACGCCCAGCAACCGATGGCGCGCCTAAGCGGTGGGCAGCGTGTGCGGGCGGCCCTGGCCCGTTTGCTGTTGCTCTCGCCAGATGTGCTGTTGCTCGACGAGCCGACCAATCATCTGGATGCGCAAGGCGTGGAGTGGCTGGAGGGCTATCTGCAAGAGTGGGAGGGAACGCTGGTGGTCGTTTCGCACGACCGCTATTTCCTCGACGAGGTGTGCGATGACGTGTGGGAGATGAACGTGTTGCGCGCGCCGGATGGCTCACTGGCTCATTCCAGCCTGGATCGTTACCGTGGCGGCTACACCGATTACGTGATGCAGCGCGAGCAGCGCCGGCAGCGCCAACTGGCGGAGTATGAGGCGCAGCAAGAGTTTATTGCCAAGGAAGCGGAGTACATTCGACGCAACATTGCCGGCCAGAATACCGCGCAGGCGAAAGGCCGGCTCAAGCGCCTCAATCGCTTGGAGCGGCTCGAAAAGCCGGTTGAAGCGCGCGCGATGTCCATCCGCCTGAACAGTGGGCCACGCAGCGGCAACATCGTGCTGGAGACAGATGGACTAGTTGTAGGATACGGGAATGTAGGATCGAGCCAGGCGGACGCGCGAAGCTCAGAACCATCGAGCAACGCTCGTGTGTTGTTCCAAGCGCCGGATTTGCAATTGCTGCGCCTGGAGCGGGCGGCGTTAATTGGCCCAAACGGCATCGGCAAAACGACGTTCCTCAAGACCATTTGTGGTGATGTCGCGCCGCTGGCCGGGATGGTGCGGCTTGGAGCAAACGTCAAAATCGGTTACTTTGCCCAGGCCCACGAAGGACTCGACCCAGCCCAAACGGTGTTGGGAGAACTGATGCGCGCTCGCGACGACATGACCGTTTCACAGGCGCGCGCGATGCTGGGACGATTTCTCTTTAGTGGTGATGATGCCTTCAAGCCGATTTCTGCTCTAAGCGGCGGCGAGCGTGGGCGCGTGGCGTTGGCCAAACTGGCCTTGCAAGGCGCCAATCTCTTGTTGTTGGACGAGCCGACCAATCATCTTGACATTCCCTCGCAGGAAGTTTTAACGCAAGCGCTCAACGAGTTTGACGGCACGCTCTTACTGGTCAGTCATGATCGCTACTTGATCGCAGCGTTGGCGACCCAAATTTGGTCGTTGGACCGCGACGAGGAGGGGCGGGCTTGCCTGACGGTGTTCAAAGGCACGTACGATGCCTGGCGCAATGAGCGCGAGCGATTGGCTGAGTTGGCCGCTCAGGCGCGTAAGCAGGAAGTCAAAGTACAGAGACGGGGTGCGCGCACTCATAAGACAGAAGAGCAGCGCTCGAAGAATGCGGAGAAGGCACGTCAAGCGAAGATTGAGCAAGTCGAACACCGCATCGAGACGCTGGAGCGTCGCCTGATGGAGTTGACCGAGCAAATTCAACAAGCCGGCGCAGACTTTGCGCGCGTTCAGGTTCTGAGTGCAGACTATCGACAAACGGAAAGCGATTTAGCCTGCGCCTGGGATGAGCTGGCGGCGTTGACGGAATAACCCGCCGGCAGGACTCGGCACCGCTTCAGCCGCCGGCCAGCAGCACACTGACGAAGTTATACAGGAAGTGAACCAGGATGCAGATGGTGAGCGAGGTGCGCTGACGCAGCCAGCCCAGAACCAACCCGATGATAAACACAACCAGCGTAGCGATCGAGATAAAGTACTGGATGTGGAAGGTCGAAAACACCAGCGCCGTCATCACGATCCCGAAGCGGCGCTGATAAGCTCCGCGAAAAAACAGCTCCTCGCCGATCCCTGCTGTTAGGCCGACTGCGAATGCGCCGGAAAGGCCGGTGAAGTTCTTGGTCAGTTCAGCCGAAACGCTGCCCACACGCTCGCGGCCAACCGGGTCGAGTGTCGCCCAGGCTTGATCGGCAGCCGATGCCAGGCCGATCAAAGCGGCCGTGATCACCCCGGCCAAAACCAGATGCATCGGCGCCGGCATGGTTAGCCCCAACCGTTCGATCACCTCATCCCAACTGCGCCGCGTCATCCAGCCAACCGACAGCAAAGCGGCAACAGACAACGTAAGGAGTGGGAAGACCAGGATATCAACGAAGGTTGCGCTCACCCCCTGAGCTTGAAGTTCTGACAGCAGCTCTGCTGTCAACAAGCTGTTGGTCAGCACCATTTGGGCGAAATTGCCCCCGACGGCGGTTGCCGTCATGGATAGCGCCGTGGTGTGCACGATGGAGTCGGGATCAATCGGAAATAGGCGCGCTGCCTGCCGACGCACATTCGGCAGCAATACCAGCAAGGCTGCCGTGCAGCCAATGATGAGGATCGCCCCTGTGCCGTACCAGTCGGCGGTGATTGGCATCTGCGGCTGCTGAGTGGCCAGAAGCGGCTGCATCACGCCGGTCAGAATCAATAGGATGCCAACCCCAATCAGGCCGACGTTGAGGATGGCCAGGTAAACGTATTGCAAGGTGCGCAGACTGTCGTTGCGCTCAGCGATGTTGGCCAGCATGATGCCGGCGAGAAAAGGCAAGACGAAGAATAGAACCAGAGCGGCGTTGTCCATCGGCGGGATTATACGGATGGTTGTTGTACACTGGGCGCAGCGCCGGCAGGGAGTGCTGTGACCCGCCATACCGGCCTGTTGACGATGCATAAGTTTGCTGCCTATCGTGATCTAAGTGAGATCGGTCGTGGGGGCATGGCGACCGTTTATCGCGCTACTGCGCCCCATGGGAATTTGGTGGCGATTAAAATCCTCGATCGCCATTTAGCTGCCGACCCCTCTGTTCGGCTGCGCTTTCAGCAGGAAAGCCGACTGACGCTGATGCATCCGAATATCGTGCGTGTGCTGGAATACGGAGAGCACGAGGGCCAACCGTACATCGTCATGGAGTACATTGCCGGCGAATCGCTGGATCGCCTGATCGCGCGCAAGGGCTGTCTGACTCCGCAGGAATATGCACTCATTTTGGACGATGTGGCGCGGGCGCTGGAGTACGCGCACAAACATGGCGTCATTCACCGCGATGTCAAGCCTAGCAACATCTTGATCCGCCCAAATGGACAGGCCCTGCTGAGTGACTTTGGCGTAGCTAAACTGGCGGAACAAACGGCCTATACGGCCACCCGTTCACGCATCGGTTCGGCGTTGTACATGTCTCCGGAGCAAGCTGCCGGCGCCTATGAACTGACGCCGGCCAGCGATATCTACGCGCTGGGCGTGACAACTTATTACGCGCTATGCGGGCGGCATCCCTTCGAGGGGGAGAATGAGATTGTCGTGGCGCGTATGCACATGGACGATCCGCCCCGTCCCTTGCACGAGCTGAGGCCGTCCATTTCCAAGCCGGTGAGCGACATCGTGTTGTGGGCGTTGCACAAGCGGCCGGCTTTCCGGCCTCAATCGGCCGGTCAATTCGCTGCCGAGTTTCGACGCGCCTTGTCAGCGACGGTGCTGCTACCGACGGGTATCTCGCCGAGTGTACCGGCTCAGAAAGGGATGCCATCCCTTCCTTCCACCTCTGAGCCTATCCGCGAATCTGTTCGCCCCGCGCAGAACACCATCCCGACCCGACAATTTGTGCTGGCGCTCGTCGTTTTAGCCAGTATTGTGGCGTTAGCTCTCATGGCGCTGTTCAATTTGAACAATCAAACCAGATACCAAGCCGGCGACACGAGTCCACGCATTGAGGCTGCCATCGACGGCAGCCCAGCAGCCCAGCCCGCCGGTGCGGCACGCACGCCGACCATTGATCCAACTCGACAAGCGCTTTTGCAAACCCCGATTGTGCCGACGCCGGAATGGCAGGTCTTTTTGCCGTTGCCAGACGTGCCCACGCCGACCCTCTGGCCGCGACCGACCGGCCCCGCAGCACCCGGAACTAATCCGGTTCCTCCACTTGAACCACCGACCGTAACAGCGACACCGGTCTTCGTCACACCACCGATCGCACCAACCGATACCCCTGTGCCCGCACCACCGGCCACCGAAACACCTGTGTTTACACCGTTTCCCTCGCCGACACAACAGCCCTCTGAGACACCTCAGCCGGCTCCAACCGACACGCCTCTGCCAACGGAAACGGCTACCCCTACGCCTGCGGTCACGCCGACTCCCTGAAACGCTCGAACAGCCGTGCTAGACTTATCCGCTTGCGGCGTGCATAGCAGCTCATTGGAGAGCACGCCCTAAAGGCGTCTTTAGGATTTGGGGCATCGGCATGCAACAGAATGCAGCGTCTCACATCGTCGTGCGCGGGGCGCGCGTACACAATCTCAAGAACATCACTGTGCACATTCCGCGCGACAAGATGGTTGTTATTACCGGCTTGAGCGGCAGCGGCAAGTCATCACTGGCCTTCGATACCATCTTCGCCGAAGGTCAGCGCCGATATGTGGAAAGCCTATCGGCTTATGCGCGGCAATTTCTGGGCCAGATGGAGAAGCCGGATGTGGATCAGATCGATGGTCTGTCGCCGGCGGTCTCGATCGATCAAAAGGGTGCTACGCATAACCCGCGTTCGACGGTCGGCACGGTCACAGAAATCTACGACTATTTGCGCTTGTTGTTTGCCCGCATCGGCGTGCCGTACAGTCCGGTGACCGGTCAGCCGTTGGTTTCTCAATCTGCCGAAAGCATTGTGGATGCGATTGCTGCGCTGCCGGCCGGGACGCGTGTGCAAATCCTCGCCCCTCTCATTAAAGATAAAAAAGGTCATCATCAGCATGTCTTCGAGGATGTGCGGCGCGAAGGCTTTGTGCGCGTGCGAGTGGACGGCCAAATCCGCGATGTCAACGAAGAGATCGAGCTGGATCGCTACAAAATCCACAACATTGAAGCGGTGATCGACCGCCTGGTTGTGCCGGCCAGACCGGCTCAGAACGCGCCAAACTCGGAACGCGATGAGGAAGCATATGCTCAGTTCATCACCCGTCTGACTGATTCGGTCGAGACAGCGCTCAAGTTAGGCGACGGGTTTTGTATTGCTATGGTGCAGGAGCCGGCCGGCGCGCGGCAAAGCTGCGACATGCCGGCAAGTGAGACCAACCAGGCAGATGAACAACGAGCGAGGGATGGCGTAACGTCTGATGGCGCAATGATCGAATGGCGCGATTTGGTGTACAGCGAAAAGCGAGTGGATCCGGCTACCGGTTTGGCCTTTCCAGAGCTGGAACCGCGCTTGTTCTCGTTCAACGCGCCGGTCGGTGCTTGCCCAGAGTGTCAGGGCCTGGGCAGCAAGATGGAGATTGATCCGGCTCTGGTTGTGCCGAATGCCGATCTCAGCCTAGATGACGGGGCGATCGCCGTGATGGAATGGTCGGACGAAGAAAATTACTATGGCCAGTTGTTGTCGGCCACATGTCGGGCCTATCACATCCCCACGGACAAGCCATGGAATAAGTTGAGCGAGGCACAACGACGGATCATCTTGTATGGCACAGGCGATGAGCAGGTCAAGGTGCAATACCGCAACCGGCTAGGCGATCAACGCTTGTTTAATACGCGCTTCGAAGGCGTTATCCCCAACTTGATGCGCCGTTACCGCGAAAGCAGCTCGGAGTACATTCGTGGCAAGATCGAAGAGTTCATGACCTATCGTGAGTGCCCCACCTGCCGAGGCAAACGTCTACGACCTGAAGTGCTGGCCGTGCGGGTGGCTGGCAAGAACATCGCCGAAGTAGCCGACATGAGCATCCGCCAGGCGTTGGAGTGGGTCAATCAACTGTGGGATGCAGCCGAGCGTCGCCCCAGTGCGTCCAACAACGGCGCCGGCGCTCATATGGCGGGTACAGCAGCCGAACTGCCGGCTTTGTCAGAGAAAGAACGCGTGATTGCCATTCCGATTCTGAAAGAGGTGCGCGCCCGTTTGCAGTTCATGGTCGATGTGGGGTTGGATTACCTGACACTCAGCCGGGCGGCCATGACCTTAAGCGGCGGCGAGGCCCAGCGCATCCGTTTGGCGACTCAGATCGGGGCGCAGTTGATGGGTGTGCTGTATGTGCTCGACGAGCCGAGCATTGGCTTGCACCCGCGCGACCAAGCGCGTCTGATTGCGACGTTGCACAAACTGCGTGACTTGGGGAATACGGTGCTCGTGGTGGAACACGACGACGATACCATGCGCGCAGCCGACTGGATCATCGATATGGGGCCGGGGGCCGGCGAGCACGGCGGACAAGTGGTGGCCTCCGGCACGGTGAAGGATGTGATGCGCAACACAGCCTCTCTGACCGGCGCCTATCTCAGCGGTCGGCAGCGCATTCCCGTGCCGGCCAAGCGACGCAATGGCAACGGCAAGTACATCACCATCAAAGGCGCTCGCGAGAACAATTTGAAAAACCTCACCGTAGAGATTCCGCTGGGTCGCTTTGTATGCATAACCGGTGTGAGCGGCAGCGGCAAAAGTTCGCTGATCATCGAATGCCTATACAAGAAGACGGCCAACGTCTTGAATGGGGCCATGCTGCGACCAGGCGACATGGACGATGTGCTCGGCCTGGAGCATTTGGACAAAGTGATCAACATCGATCAGCAACCGATCGGCCGCACGCCACGTTCGAATCCGGCTACCTACACCGGCCTCTGGACGCCGTTGCGTGAATTGTTCGCCTCGCTGCCGGAGAGCAAGATGCGCGGCTACAAGAGTGGTCGCTTCTCGTTCAATGTCAAGGGCGGTCGCTGCGAAGCGTGCGAAGGGCAAGGTGTGCTCCAAATTCAAATGCAATTCCTGCCCGATCTGTACGTGACGTGCGACGTGTGTCACGGTACGCGCTTCAATCGCGAGACCCTACAGGTTCGGTACAAAGGCAAAAACATCGCCGAAGTGTTGGACATGACGGTGAACGAGGCGCGCGAGTTTTTCAAAGACATCCCAGCCATTGCGCGCAAGCTGGATACGTTGATCGAAGTTGGCCTGGGCTACATTCGGTTGGGTCAGCCGGCCACCACGCTGAGCGGCGGAGAAGCGCAGCGCGTTAAGCTCTCGCGCGAACTGAGCAAGCGCGCCACCGGTCGCACGTTGTACGTCTTGGATGAACCATCGGTCGGGTTGCATGCGGCCGATGTCCATAAACTGATTCACGTGTTGAACAAACTGGTGGACGACGGCAACACGGTGGTGGTGATCGAGCACAATCTGGACATCATCAAAGTGGCGGACTGGATTATTGATTTGGGGCCGGAGGGCGGCGAGGGTGGCGGGCAAGTCATCGCGCAAGGTCAACCGGAAGTCGTCGCCGCTGCGCCCGGCTCGCACACCGGTGTCCACCTCAAAGCGGTGCTGGTCCGCGAACTGGAAAGCACGGCAAGACCCCGTAAGTTCAAACGGTAGCCTCCACACATGGTCAGGTCTTCGTTATACTAACCCATCGCTTTGGCGTGTGGCAGATTAAATCGTCCGACGACGGGTGCGAGAGCGTGCCCTGCCGGGTGGACAGGCAGACGATAACGAGTTGATGTCGGATTCCCGCAGCCCGAAAGGCTCCGGGAATCCGAGGCATCGCTATTCTTCTTCCGCTTTGCCGGCCATCTCGGCCTTGTGGGCTGCAATAATCCCTTGTGCCAGATTGGGCGGGACCGGAGCGTAGCGCTGAAACGCCATTTCGTAGAAGCCGCGCCCTTGAGTCAAACTGCGCAGGTCAGTGGAATAACGCTGCATTTCGGCCAGCGGCGCGTCGGCGGTAATGACCATCTTGTTGCCGCGCGGGTCCATGCCGATCACCTGGGCGCGTTTCGTGTTCAGGTGGCCCATCACATCGCCGGCGTTGGCTTCCGGCACGACGATGGTAAAACGGTAGATCGGCTCCAACAAGATCGGGCCGGCCTGGCTGAACGCCTCACGAAAGACATAGCGCGCTGCGATCTCAAAGGCGATCGGCTTGGAATCGACGGGATGTTCCTTGCCGTCTAACACTTCGCACTTCACATCATGGATAGGATAGCCGGCGATCACGCCGGTCTCCATGACTTGCTTGATGCCCTTCTCGATTGAGCTTTGGAATGAGCTGCTGATGGCGCCGCCGAAGACTTTCCACTCGAAGACATACCCTGCGCCAGGTGGCGATGGCTCAACTGCCATCTCGATTTCGGCGAACTGGCCGGCACCGCCGGTTTGTTTCTTGTGCCGGTAGCGTGCCTGCCCGCGCTTGGTAATGGTCTCTTGGTAGGGCACTTTGGGCACGCTGGATTCCACATCTACGCCGAACTTGCTGTGCAGTTTAGTGATGGCAACTTCGACGTGGGTTTGGCCCATGCCCGACAGGATGAACTCTTTGGTCACCGGGTCGGTGCGCGCGATGAGGCTGGGGTCTTCCTCGCAAATGCGCGCCAACGATGGGCTGAGTTTGGCCGTGTCATTCTTGCTCTTGGGGTTGAGGGCGACGTTGAAGAGCGGATTGGGGAACTGAATGCCGGGCAAGGGGACGGCATGGGCTTTGTCGGCCAGTGTGTCACCGGTTTGAGTGTGCGCCAGCTTGGCCGCCATGCCGATATCGCCGGTGTGTAACTCGGTGACGGGGATTTGTTCCTTGCCGCGCAACACGTAGAGGGTAGACAAGCGTTCCTCGGCGTTGGCGCGCACACAGGTCAGGCGTGTATCACCGCCGTGCACCGGGCCGGCCATAACTCGGAACAACGACAGCTTGCCTACGAAGGGATCGGCCAGTGTCTTGAAGACAAACAAAATTGTGCCATGCTGCCCGTCATCTGGGTCGCCGCCCCGGTCGAGCGGAGCTGGGGCGTAGTTGATGAGTGAGAACAGCGTCGCGTGAACGCCGATGCCGGCGGAGGCTGCAGCGCACATCACCGGCACAAACGTCTTCTTACGGATGGCTGAGCGCAGGCCGCGCTTCAAGTCCTCGTCGTCCAGCGTGCCTTGGTCGAAGAACTTCTCCATCAGGTCGTCCTCGCCCTCGGCGGCGGCTTCGATCAACTTTTCCCGCGCCGCATCCACTTCCTGCTTCATGTCGGCCGGAATATCGGCTACTTCGCCTTTCGGGCCTTTGATGTACTTGCGCGATAACAGATCGATTACGCCGGAAAACTGGGCGTGCGCACCAACCGGTATGAACAGCGGAACGACGGTCTGGTGGAAGGCTTCCTGTAGCTCGGCCAGGATGCGCGCGTAGTTGGCGTTCTCGCGATCCATGCCCGAAATCATGATGGCGCGGGGGATGTTGGCCTCTTCGACGGATTGCATGGCCAACTCGGTGCCCACGGCGATGCCGGCGACCGCATCCACGAAGATCAAGCCCAGATCGGCTACGCGCACGGCACTTTTCACTTCGCCGATGAAGTCGGGGTAGCCGGGTGTGTCGATCAGGTTGATCTTGTGATCTTTCCATTCGACCGGGATGATGGATAGGTTCAGCGACTGTCGCCGGCGTTTCTCTTCGTCATCGTAGTCCGATGTGGTCGTGCCGTCCTCTACTCTGCCCATGCGCGTGGTGGCGCCGCTGGCAAATAACATCGCTTCGGAAAATGTGGTCTTGCCGCTGCCGTTGTGTCCCAACAGGGCAACATTGCGCAGTCTATCGGTAGGGTAGTCTTTCATGCTTGCTCTCTCGTGGTGGATTTGGAAAACGAACCCTTCGAGAATCTGGGGCGTGGAGATCACAGCCGGTGGGGACGATTGCCGGCGCAACTCTCAAGCCGGCAAATCACCCAGCTTGTCGATCCTGGCGCCTTAGGAATGAAGCCGTGTACGATGCCGCTGAGTGACACCAAGCGGCCGGCGGATCGTCCTCGATAGTCACCATCTGTGTTGCAGTTAGACTGGCCTCTCGGCATGTGCGCCTTCTTGTGCGTTGGATTTGTCTGTGCGCCGAGACGCAAACAGATCTTGAGAGGTCAATTGTAGGCGGAATGCCTCTTCTGACAAGTCATGCACGGCGAGGCATGTAGCACGCCAAAGCTGGCGCGCTGTGCGTTCACGAGCGATTCAGCGGGTTACAGATGTTACACTTGCTCTCAGGAACTCGATTAGATCATTTGCCTAAATTTGCCGCGAACACCCACTCAAGTGTGCTCGCGAGCGCGCTCTTAACACAAACAGTCTAAGGAGTACACACTGCACCATGCGCCTCGACCAGTTCTGGGAACACATCTTCAGCGAAGAGATTGAGCGCGTGCGCGCGGCATGGCGCGCCCTGAAAGCAGAAGAACGACTGGCTGTGAGAGATTTCCTGGTCAGAGCAGCCGATGACGAAGATCGGCTGGCCGCTCAGCGCCAAGCAGCCGCTTTTGCTCTGTCGGTGATCGAAGTGCCTCCGCCAGGTGCGCTGGAGTTTGCCAGGGAGGTCGCGCATCAAACAGGCCGGCACCTGACGAACAATAAACAGTTTGATGTTTCACTCAAAGGCGATGGCACACTAGTTACGACGCTCGATGTCGAAGTCAGTTTGAAGTTGTGCGACAGCATCAAAGATCGATTTCCCGATCACGGTATCCTTTCAGAGGAGCACAATACCGTTTATCACGGCGATGAGTGGTGCTGGGTGATCGATCCGATTGACGGCACAACGAACTTTGCTGCCGGCTTTCCGATCTGGGGGGTGTTGATCGGGCTGTTGCACTTCGGACAACCTGTGATGGGGGTGGCAGAGTTTCCGCGTCTGGGGTATCAGTTTTATGCTGTCAAGCGTCAGGGCGCCTTCCTCAATGACGTGCCGATTCGGGTCTCACAAGCCACTACCTTTGCTTCGACCGACCTGTTTGCAATTTGCACACGCACGGCCAAGCGCGGCGTGCTGCCGATTGACTGCAAAATACGCGCTCCCGGCTCGCTGGGTTTCGAAGTGCTTTCTGTAGCCTGCGGCCAATGTGTGGGCAATCTGGGTCGAACGGTGCATGTGTGGGATGTGGCTGCCTGTTGGCCGATCCTGCAAGAAGCAGGCGGAGTCATGGTCACCAACCTGGCAGAGGAGTTGTTCCCGCTGCACGCCGGTGTGAACTATGGGCGGGTGGAATTCTCTATGCTCAGTACGTGTACGTCTGGCTTGATGCGTGAAGCGCGTGCGCGATTAAGCGCGTTCCTCGACTCGTAACATCTGCCCAAAAGTGTCGCGGACGATTGCCGGCAGATGATAGCCGGTGGGTCACTCGTTCTTTAGCGGGCGCGTGCGGGCTGCACATGTACTTCTTTCATCGCCTTATATTGCTCGCTGAGCGCAATCCATTCTCCTACGCTCAGCGTTTCGGCCCGTCGCGTAGGATCGACGCCGCTGGCTTGTAGAAGTACTTCAGCGCGTTGAGGGGAAAGGCCCAAGTTGCCGGACAGGGTGTTGCGCAGTTGTTTGCGCCGCTGGCCGAAGCCGGCCCGCGCCAACGTGAACAGCGTGCGCAAATCGGCGTACAGGGGCTGCCGGTGAGGCGTAATCGCTACGACAGCCGATTCCACTTCTGGTTGGGGGTAAAAGGCCGAGCGGTCCAGGCGCATCACGATCTTCGGCTCGCCAAAGAGTTGGACGCTGAGCGCCAGTAAGCTCATATCGTTTGGCCGGGCAGTCATTCGTGCGGCTACTTCTGCCTGCACGGT
>JANWVJ010000057.1 GCA_025056895.1 Thermoflexales bacterium | reverse complement strand
GTTTGCGCGGGTTGAGGTGTAGCGCTCGCCGGCTCGATTGGCACGCCGATCTCGCGCGCAGTGACTCGTGTTAGTGGAATGTCGATCGGCGTGTCGGGGAGTTGATTGTTTCCCAGGGGTGTTGCCGTAGCGTTTATGACCTGGCCGCTCCCCACCTCGGCAGTAGGAGAGCCGGACACATCCACAGTTGTCATTGGTTCTGTGTTTGTCGCAGGCGAGGGCGTTGGCGGCAAGGGCAGGATGACCGCTCCCCCGCCGGCTGCCAAGGTGGGCCGGATGTCGCCGCTTGGGATTTGAGATGGGTTTGGGCAGACGATGATTTGAAATGGGCCCCCAAAATCCGCGCATGCCTCACGGTCGTCTGTCTCCAGGTATCGCCCATCGACGCACACGATGGCGTATTGTGTGCCGATGGGCCGATTTGAGCAGAGGGGCGCCTCGATGGCATTCACCAGCGGTTCGACGGGCGCAGGCGGCGTGTCAGGTAGCGGCCCCTGTATCCGATTGTTGAGCCGCGCCAGGCCAAATGCCAGCGCCAAGATGCCCACTACCGGCCCAATCAGCCACACGGCCGGCTTTTGAGCCGATGTGCCTCTGCCTGCTTTCATAGTCCATGTTCATTGTAACGCCTGGCGCTCACATGCGATGTAAGTCGGGTTCGAGGTCACTCCCCCGAAACCAGCGTTCCCGATTGGTCAAATCGATACAACCACACCGGTGCTCCGCTCCACTGGCCTTTCGCATCAAACTGGATTGTTCCCAGCAGGCCGGTGTAGGTTATCCGTCGCAATGCCTCCGCCACGCCGGCGCGGGTTGGGGCGCCATGTGTGGCAATATCTGCTTCCACTGCCTTCAAAATCAAGCGTGTGGCGTCATAGGCAGAGATAGAGCGTGGCCCCGGTTCTGCGCCGCCCGATACGTCACGGAAGTTGGACAGTGCCTGTTGTGCAGCAGGCCGGTCGCGTGGAAATGGAGCGTCGGTCCAGAAACACGCGCCGGCCAGTTGTGCTCCGAACAGGCGCGACGCATTCGGCGTTTGCAAATCCGGCACGACCGCCAACACAGTCCGCAACACCTCCTCGTTCAGCCGGCAAGATTCCGGCGCGCGCAGCCGCGTCGAGCGCGGGCCCATCCGAAAGAGCAGCCGATGGGCGGGCAGCAGATCGCTCGGCACAGTCGGCGCTACGATCGGCAGGCCGGCTTTCTCGTATGTCTCCAGCGCGGCAAGCGTTGTATCGAGTCGATAGTGGCCGATCACGGCCAAGACCAGTGGATCGACGGCGGCGCTGCGCGCTGCTTGGGCGGCCTGGATCGGATCGGCGTTGTCGTTAAAGGCCACGAACTCCACGTGAAAACCTCGTATGCCGCCTGCGGTCGCTTGCTCGCGTAGGGCGATTCGCATGGCCGGAAAGGCTTCGTAGCCAACTGCCGCGAAGCGTCCCTCAAACGGTGCAATCAAGGCGATCTTCACTATTGCAGAAGGCCTAAAGGGCGCAAGAACAGAAGGCCGGCACGCTGTCAACACCAACAGCAAACCTACGAATGCGAGATAGGCGCGCCTCATCGCTGATCCTCTGCGGGCAGCTCGATGGTAGTGAGTTCTAACCAGTTGTCGGGTGCGATCTGGCCGTTCTCCTGCGCCGGCAGACGTGCCAGGCTGTTCGGATCGTACCAACCGATGCCTAACCGATAGCGACCGGCCGACAAGCCGGTTAAGTCGAGCACAATCGTCTCACTGATGATCTCGCCGACTTGCCACATGCCGGTGGGGTATAGGCCATCGAGGGTTAGACGATCGACCTGCCGCGCCGGTTCAGGTCGATCGGCCGGCGACAGATGCACGAACAGCTTATAGTCTCGTGCGATCGGCGCTTGGGTTTGCCAGTGAAACGTTACTGTAAGCCGCTCTGTGGCGATCAATAGGTCGTAACCGAGCAGGCGAATGGCATCACCAAATACCGCCGCGCGCGGATAGTCCATCGCCGGCGGTTGATAGCGATGTTCGGAAAGCGCCAGAGTGGGGGTTTGGACGTCGAATGGGCCTGTCTTGCGTGTGCCTACCAGTACGATCTCCCCTTCCACGTGATGATCCAGCACGCGATACCAGCGCACCAGCAACGTGTACGGTTCACCTGGGTGTAGAGTATCGAGCGCCTCGATACAATAGCTGTCCTGAATCGGCGCGCCGATCGGCCAAGCCCAAGTTGGCGCCAGGCCGGCTTGAGCCTCTCCATCAACGCGTGCAATGTCACGA
The DNA here is from genome assembly GCA_025056895.1 of Thermoflexales bacterium. Classification (GTDB taxonomy): domain Bacteria; phylum Chloroflexota; class Anaerolineae; order J036; family Brachytrichaceae; genus Roseilinea. The sequence continues at coordinate 15,331 of JANWVJ010000057.1, read as the reverse complement.
CCATCTGAGCCGCGCAGCCGCAATGCTACTTTCAGTGCATCGGCCCTGACGCGCTGGGTGGACCAAGTTGGTCGGATGCACAGAGTGCGCGCGCCGGTGTGAACCCAGTCCACGTGCCAGAACACGATGCCATTTGGAAACACGCGAAGGATCGACGGCGGGCTAATGATTTGAGCGGCGGTGATGGACAAACTGCTCAGCGCCGGTTCTGTTCCCATCGTCGGCGTTAATGGCCGACCCTCGGCGTCGCGCACGATCAGGGTGAGCGGCAGCGGACCGGGCAGCGCCTGGCTCGAGGCGCGATGAACACTTTGAGTTGTTGAGCCAAACGATTCGTCGCGCGTGAAACGAAACAACCACGGCGCGAAGTAACCGCCCTGGGGCAGGATTTGTTGCAGGCCGGTTTGGCTTGGCGCGCGGTTGCCTTCCCAGGTGGTCGTGAGAGTGAACATCTCACCCGCGCGCACCTGCGTCGGCGTCACCACTGCTTGGGTAAGCGTGTAGGTCTGGCCGTTGGCATCGACGAAGACCAGCGGCCCACGGTGCGGGAAAGGACGCGCCGCAAAATCGACTGCCTGTATCGGGGGAGCCGTGTAGGGTGGACTGAAGGCGCGGACCATGATTGGCGCAATCAGTAATCCGATTGCCGTTCCGCCGGCTGGCAGCACCGCGCGCGCAAACATCTGCCCCGCATATCTCCACCCGTGCCGCTTGATCCAGATCGCGATGGATGCAATACCGATCGCAGCGCTGATCGCCAGTGCGGCAAGCGAAGCCGTTTCGCCGGCGCGTTGGAATGGGGTGGCGTCCAGCCACAATTCAAAGCGCTGCCGACCGCGCGGTAAAGTCAATTCAACCCAGCCGGAGCCGACATAGGCCCTGAGCGGGATTTGTGTGCCATCTGCCAGTCGCGCGCGCCAGGCCGGCCAGTACAGCAACGGCACGGCAAATGTCGCGGTGTCGCTCTCGATCTCTACTCGCCACACTTGACGCGTGGGAGATGCTTCTTCCCTTTGCGAAGCACCTATTGCGCCACGGATCACCCAGGCCTGGCTGGGGAGGTTGAGTAAGGCTGGGCCGGTGAACGGCCGGGGCTGCGCAGTGGCCGGCAAGTATTCCGCGCGGATGGTGGTGCCGATGTTGCCGGTGAGCCATTCGTATAGCTGCAAGGTGTGTGGCGTGACATCCTCGGCTCGAATGTTCAGTCGTTCATTCGGCAAGCCGGGGAGCGATTGAATCAACAACAACAGCAACAAAGTGGGAATATAAAGCAGGTCAAGCGCCCGTCGTATGGTGCTTGTGGCTCCCTGGGTGTGTTGCGTCCTGGGTTGTATTTCTCGATCGTGGGGCGTATGGGCTAAACAGCCGGCTAATAGCGCCGCAAACAACGCTTGAACCGACAGAAAGCGCCAGGGAAATTGCGCCAAGGCCAGCAACGGCGCATTTTCCCACACACCGTGCGAAAGCGGCGTGATCATCACCGTCGCCAGCACGAACAACACAACCCAGGCCAACCGATGATTTGTCGTGGCTTTTGGATTGATTTGGGCGCCTGTCAAGCCAACGGCAGAGCGCGCTGTGCCAGCGATGGCTCGCCGAATGCACATCACTGCCCCGGCGGCTGCAAGCACAGTGTGCACCAGCCCCATCGCAAACGGCGTTTGAGAAGCCGAGAGGGTGTAATCGAATACCAATCTGGCTTGGATCAGGTCTGTGCTGCGGAAGTGATTGACGAAGTGGAAGTAGCCCGTTGTCTGATCACCGAGTTGGACGAGCGCGGCATCCCCCAGTGCCGGCAACCAAAACCAAGCCGAAAGCGAAACGGCCAGGCCGGCTGCTGAAGCCAACTGGGCGATCATCCGCAGGAACGCACCCTGCGCGCGCCATACGGCCGCCAATGCATAGATCACAATGAACGGCGCGAAGATCATCGCCGACACGTTGTGTGTTAACACCAAACCGGCCAACGAGAGGGCCAACACCAAGATGGTTGCGGCCTGTTTGTCGGCAGGCGCCCGATGCTGGTCGGTTACGCGATCGATCCCCCACAAGATCAGCGGGTACCACACGAAAGCATAGAACTCGGAAAGTGAGTCGCCTCGCACATAGACATTGACCAAGTGAAACGGCGCTAGGGTGTAAGCGGCGACTGCCAGGGCTGCGCCGGCGGGCGCCAGATAGCGGCGCGCGTAAATCCACATCGCGCCGGCGGCAGCAAACATGCCGACCGTTTGAGTGAGCTGAATGGCTGTCAGGAGATCAAAGCCGATCACGTTTAGGCCGGCAGCCAGATAGTAGGGCAGTGCAGCGTAAAAATGAAAAAATGGGTAGCCCAGTCCATAGGCGGCATCGGGCATCCAGCGGGCCGGGAATACGCCGGCGCGCAAGATGGCCGATAACTCATACACCCGTTGCAAGAGAAATGGGCTGTCGCCGCCGGCGCGGGTGTTCAGGATGCCCGGTCCCATCCAAATGACGGCGCTGGCTGCACTGCAAACAAGCACCGCCGTCAGGCCGGCGGCAACACTGGAAAGATGAAAGGATCTGCGCATGACTACAAGCCGAAGCAGGCTGCGTCATTGGCCGGCGGTAAGGCGATGAGATGAGACGCTATAAACGTCGGCTTTGCAGAAAGAACAGCGCGCCAAACCCCACCGAAGCCAGGATCATCAGTGCGCCGCTCAGTGTGGCCAAGATGGCCAACACGTTTGGCCCGCCGTTTGTGCCCGCGTCCTCGGCGGTGGGTGTGGGCGTGTACTCGATGACCTCATACGCCGCGTCGGCACGGCGGATGCCCAACGAGAAGAGGGTGTTTGTCCCTCCCCCCACATTTGCCGTGTCGTTCAGCGGGGTCGTCGTGACGTACTCCGGCCCGATGACCGCGCTGACCGTGTAGGCGCCGGCTGCCAGATTGCCAAAGCAGTATGGCTCGCTCACGCCGTCGCTGGTGTAACTGCCCTTGGACTCGCCGCCTGAAGTGACATTGAAGACAATCCCAGGCGTCAAGTCTTCCCCCGCGTCGCGCAGACCGTTGCCGTTGTTGTCGAAGTAGGCTTGCACACACAGCGCACCGACACTCGAAGTCGCTGTAGCCTCTCCGCTCGCCGGCTGGCTTTGCACCATCGCAACGGCTGCTTCAGAAGTGGCTCCGCTTTCGGCAGCCGGTTGAGAAGGCGTTGGCTCAGCTTGGGCTGCTTGGGTCTGCGCGCTAGGCGGCTCGATGATCAGCACCTGTCCGATTGACAAAAGATCGTTTTGCAGTTGATTGAGCCGGCGTAGGTCATCAACTGTTTTGTTGTGTTCCAGCGCAATGCCAAATAACGTGTCGCCCGCTTTGACGGTGTAAGTCATCCCTCCGCTTGGCTGGGCTGCTGCGATGGCTGCGCCGGCATCCGCTATGCTGCTCTCGGTTGTGGTCGCCATAGCCGTAGGAGTCGGGGAAATGGTTGCTGTAGCAGCGGCCGGCACAATCACTTCCAAAAGCGCATCGTCCCAGAACACTTCATTATGCCGCACCACGTCTCTCATCGTGGCGTATGTCCATACAATCACGGTGCTCGTCTTGGCTTCTGCTTCGACCACGAATTGCACAAAGGCGTCTTTGGCGTCTTGTTCTGCCGACCACACCACGCGACCGTTGAACGGACTGGGCTGAGCATCTCCTTCGGCAGCAGGATCAATGCCGATCTTGAGTTTGATGTCGGTCGATGGCCTGGCCGAAATCGGGCTATTATCGTTGGTTGACCACGATTGGCCCCACATGCTGAACCGCAGTTTTGAGCCGACTTTAACATTCTCGATCACGCGATAGATGCCGGCAGTGAAGGTGCGATTTTCGGTGGATAGCCTTTGCGCTGCGGCGCCGCTCTTGACTCGATTCGGTGCATTCGTCTGGCTGTAGATGGGCGGGTAATTCACACCTTGTGGGTCGGTTTCCCGATGCGGGATGAACCAGACGCGCCAGCCGGCCGGCACGTTACATGAGCCGTCGCGACAGTTGGGATCGTTAACGAAAGTGCTTTCAAAGTCTTCCTGCATCAGCACAGCGCCGCCGTTTTGTTGTGACCAGGCGGCTATTGGTGTGATCGCCAGCGTCAGCAGCACTGCGATCCATGCGCGCTGAAACAACTGTATCATCTTCTTCATCGTTGCATCCATTTCCTGCACGACCTTGCCGTTCTTGCCAACAGGCGAGGCGTGTGGGCGGCTTCTCGGCGCAGACGCTCACTTGCGCCGCATTTTTGCGCCGTGCTTTGCCGCCGTATCCGCATCATATCAGCCTTCGCATCAGGGCAGATTTGGCAAGCCCGTTTGTCCGCACAGAATGCTTTGGCGCAAGAATCTGCTCCGGTTATGATCGAAGGCGTTTCAATCAAAGCACAATCGATCAACTCGACCAACTTGACCTAAGGAGCAGATGGCATGTCCGAAATGACCAAACTGGAGCGCTTTAATGCTGCGGTGCGCGGTGGAGAGGTGGACCGCTTGCCGGTGTGTATGTGGGTGCACTTTGCCAGCGAGCATTACTCCGGCGAAGAAACAGCGCGCCTGCACGTCAACTTCTTCAAAACTTACGATTGGGACTTTATGAAGACGATGAATGATTATCGTCTTCCTCTGCCGGGTGGGGTGAACGTAACGCGCCCAGAGCAGTTGCTGGCGTTTAAGCCGCTGTCGATGGATCACCCAACCTATGCCAACCAGTTGGCCTGTCTGCGTCGCATCCGAGCCGAACTGGGGCCGGATGTGGCTGTTCTCGATACGTTGTTTGATCCCTTACAGACGCTGGTGCGCGGCACGGGCCGTCACGTGCGTGAGTTGGTGTTCGAAAACCCCGAAGCCGGCCATGCTGCGCTCGAAGCGATCACCTGCACACTGATTGCCTACATCGCTGAACTGCGCGCCTTGGGGGTGAACGGCATTTTCTATTCGATCAACGGGGCAGTTGATCCGGCCAAAGGCGGCTTCACCGACGCTCAGTATGCCGAGTTCGTTGACCCGTATAACCGCCGCATCTTGCACGCAGCGGAGGGCATGACGCGCATTGCCCATGTGCATGGCTTCAACTTGCGTTTCGAGCGCTGCTTGTCCTATCCTGTCGAGGTGTTTAGTTGGTCGCACTTGGCCACCCCGCCGTCCTTGGCTCAGGCGCGGCAGATGACCCCAGCGGCCTTGCTAGGGGGGATCGACGAGACGCAAATCGCCTACCAGTCGGTGGATGATGTGCGCACCGACATCGTGCGTTCAATCGAGGAGGCCGGCCCGCGCAAGTTGTTGATCGGCCCGGGCTGCACCGTGCCGCCCGACACGCCGTATCGTTTGTTGAAGGCGGCCGGCGACACGGTGCGCTCTCTGCGTTTTGCCTGAAACAGCCGTCAGCTCTTGGCGCTCAGTTCAGATTCTCCCGTTCTTGTACGCCGAACCAGCGCGGCGGCAGAACAACGAACAACAGGTTGAACAAAATGCCAAGCATAGCTGCGAACACGATGGCCGGAATCCCGTTGGGGAAGAGCAAGGGGATTTGGAATGGAAACAGACCGTTTGGCATGGCCATTGATCCGCCGATGCCGGCCACCAGGATGATCGCGCCGATGGCCAGGTTGCGCGGCTCGAACAGGTTGACTTTCTCCGACTGGATGAGCGCCACGCCTTGCATCCCGATCACACCGAACAGATAGATCGCCAACCCGCCGGTCACGGCGATGGGAATGGTGCCGATCAGGGCGGCCAGTTTGCCGATGAACGCCAATGCGATCGCGATTGCGCCGGCTACTGCCAGTACCCACGACGAATAGTTGCGCGTGATTGCCATCAAGCTGTTGTTCTCGCCGTAGTTGGTGCCTGCCGCTCCACCTAACAAGCCGGCAATGGCGTCCTGCGCGCCATCGGCTACCAAGTTGAGGCCGATCAGCTTCTTGATCTCCATCGGCGCGCGGCCCAGTTGTTTGGCCAACGCATCGATATACAGGCTCATCTGGTACAAGTGGGCCGTGCTCTCTGGAATGGTGGCGATGGCGATCAGGGCAATGCTGGCCATCACCGACCAAGCGCGCGGGTCTTCAAATGCCGGCAGAGTCACGCGCGGCGGCGCGAACCAATCCGCCTTCAGCACCGGATCGAAGTTGACCAACCCAAACGGGATCGATACGACGTAGCCCACCGCTGCGCCGAGCAAAATCGGCAACATCCCCAGCAAGCCGCGATTTTGTAAGTACACCGAGAATGCCACCGTAGCGGCCAGTGTGACGAACGCTATGAACCAGGGGATGCCGGCCATCTCTGCCGGCAGCGGGTTGTTCTGATTGAAGACCGGTCCGCCGCTGGCAGCGTTGTTCAGCGCCGCGCCTGCTAAGGCGATCCCGATCACAACCGCGACGCTGCCGGTGATGATCGGCGGCAGTATCTTGTCCAGCGCCGCTTTGCCCAGCCGCATAATCAGCAGGCCGATTGCAATCTCGACCAGCGCCGTGCCCAGAATGCCAACTTGCACCAGCCGCACGCCCTCGCCGCAGTAGTTCACTGCAGGGTTGTTAAAGCAGTCGGGAACAAACAAGTTCATCGCACTGATGACCACTGCGATATAGCTGAAGCTGGAGCCATAATACAGAGGGATACGGCCCTTTGACACGAGCAGTGCGATGATCGTACCCAGACCGCTGGTGAGCAGGGTGGCGCCCACGTCAAACTTTGTGAGGATGGCGACAAGCACCGTCGCCGGAAACATCGTCAAAACTTGCTGGAACCCCAGGCTCAGCATCGCACCAGCCGGCGGTTTGTCCAGCGGCATGTAGCCGTGTGTTGTGCTGTATTGGCGTGTGCTCATGTGTAACTCTGTGAATACCTCAAAACAAAGAATGTGCAGACGGCTGACAGACGGTGTGACAGGATGGTGTTGTGTTTGTTTGAGTGTGTTCACCTCCTACGGCGCAAAATCGGCGCAAAATCGGCCGGCCTGTCATACCCGCGCGCCTCACGGCGCGTTAATGCGCGCGCCCCAAGGGCAACGCACAGCGGCAGGGACAGGTCGGCCTGCAGGTAAATTGCGCCCAGTATATCGATTTCGACAAGAAAAGGGGCATACAATCGCAGCATGAGCGGCGGCGCACAGATCGTTCTTTCTGCACAGCACGCCCGTCTGGCTCTCGAAGCGCGACAGATTGGCAGCCCAGCCGTCGTTTTGTCGCTCGATTTGGGCCTGAGCACGGCAGAGCTGCCGCTACACGATGCCGGTTTGCTGTTGCCCACCGGCGACTATCTGGGCTGGGGGTGCCTAGAGGAAGTTGCTGCGGCCCCCACAAGTTGCTTCGTGGTCGAGCGCGGCAGCGTGCGCAAGATTCAAGCCTTCTCTGCGTTGACCAATCGCTACTACAGTTTGTTCCCCACCGCCGGAGCGCCGACCATGCTGGCAGCGGGTCTGCCGATGCACCGCGTTCAGGACACCGATCCCTGGCGTGATACGCTGAGCAAGATCAAAGCAGCCGGCCTTGCCCAACGGCGCGCGCATTGGCGCGTGCTCGACACATGCACCGGGCTTGGATATACCGCCATTGCGGCGGCCAGAGCAGCAGATGAAGTGGTGACAATTGAACTTGATCCGGCGGCCCAAGAGATTGCGCGTCACAATCCGTGGTCGCGGCCGCTGTTCGAATTACCCACCATCCGCCGGCTGATCGGGGACAGCGCTGACCTGATCGAGCAGTTTGAGGAAGCGTCTTTTGCGTGTGTCATTCATGACCCACCGGCCTTTGCGCTGGCCGGCGAGTTGTATGGCTTGCGCTTCTACCAACAGCTCTGGCGTGTATTACGCTCAGGCGGCCGACTCTTTCATTACATCGGCGATCTGGACAGCAAGTCCGGTGCGCGTGTGGCACGCGGCGTGATGGAGCGATTGCGTCAGGCCGGCTTCCCGCGCGTCGTCCCTCGCTACGAAGCGTTTGGGGTGGCGGCGGTGAAGGAGTGAGTCCTGAGCTATAGGCTCTAGAACTCCAACTCTTGTCTAGCCTGCTCCACATCGACCAACCGCGCCGGCCCGCCGATCTCACTCTCGATGGCCTCGAATCCCAGCGCCCGCACGTGTGACGTGACGCGCTCAACGTAGTCGCGGTGCGTCAGCAGGACGGCTGTTGGACCGGTGTCGGTTGAGGCATACACCGGCGCGCCACTTGCCCGTAAGTCATTACACGCGCGGAACAAGGTTAGGTTTTCCGGCTCCCACGCGAAGATTTTGTGATCTGCGCCGCCGGTCATGGTGACGGCGTGCAGTTGAATGCTGTCTCGTTCGGCCAACCGGCCGATCGTTTGCCAATCGCCGGCTTGTACCGCGTCGATGCATTCCAAAATCTCCGTTCGCCGGTTCAACATCCAACATTTGAACAGCGGACTGTTCGGCGCGTCGGCGTGGGCTTGCTCGGTGCGTAGGCCGATCCGCGAGTCGATCGGCACGGTGATCAGACGCATGTCGGCGAGTTGATTGTGCGTGTCGAGCCGCACGGCGAAGCTGTCTTCTGGTGCTGCGCCAGGATACGACAGCCACAGCGATACCCCACCGGTGGCGCTGCGGCAACCTGAGCCAGCAAGCAAGCGCGCCATGCTGCTCACGAAGCGCGTGTTTTGAGTGGATTCCGCTCCGAACGCCGCTGCGATCGCTGCGACGGCCAGCGCCGCCGAGCCGGAAGCGCTGGTGCCCAGTCCTTTGCCGGCCTTGCCGCCGCGCACAACATTCTTCGAGATCACCCGCGCCCGTGTGGTCATGTGGGCTGCGCGTCGCACAGCGTCCAGGCTCTGTTTCACGCGCTCTAAGGCCCGCCCGGCTGCCGTCACGCCGCCGATCACTGCCACATCTTCTGACAAAGCCGGATCGAACTCAACGAATGTCAGCGTGTAGCCGGCGCTGTTGCATACCGAGATGCTGGGCAAGTAAGCGATGCGCCAGGCCCAATCTGCCAACCCGTGATATTTCAGCACGCCTTGCATCGGATGAGCCAGCGCAGCAGCCGCGCCGCGCGGGTTGCCCGGCCGGTCGAGCGCCGGATACTCTGGGAAGGTGATGCCGTATTGCTTCAGCGTATTCACAATCTCTTCGTGTGCCGCGCGCATCGGGGCGACGGTGTCTGCGTAGGCTTCGGGAATGTGCGTAATCATCAGATCGTTCCTATGCGCTTTGGGATGACAGTGGATTGAGCGTTCGTCAGCAGTCTATCATTGCTCCGCGAGTCGCTAACCTATACAAAGTAGAGATCAATTCATGAGTGAACAGGAAAGTGCCATGCTGTTGGATTGGAGTGGCGCGCCGGTATCGCGCGCCCCAGATCGTTTGCTGGTCTCGGCAAGCGCCGTCATTTTTGACGAAGCCGGGCGTGTGCTGTTGATGCTGCGCGCGGATAATCACCGCTGGGGCATCCCCGGTGGGCGGGCGGAGGTCGGTGAATCGATCACCCGCACGGTCGTGCGCGAGGTGTTCGAAGAAACCGGCCTACAGGTATCCGTTCGGCGGCTGATCGGTGTGTATTCTGATCCGGCGCGGTACAGCATCGCCACGTATCCGAATGGCGACTGTGTTCAGTTTGTCAATCTGTGCTTCGAATGTGTCATCGAAGGGGGTGCGCTTGCCGGCTCGAGCGAGGGTCATGAGCTGAAGTTCTTTGATCCGCATCATCTGCCGGACATGCTCTTGCTCGCGCATCGCTTGCGCATCGAGGACGCGCTGGCGCGGCAAGAAGCGGCCTTCATCCGTTAAGCGTCGGATTCCCAAAGTCTCAACGACTTTAGCAATCCGACGCCGGAGTGCGTTACGTTATCGCGCAACAAACTCAAGCGTGAGCTTGGCGTCATCCTCAGCACGCAAAATGCCGGCGATGCTCGGTGGGTCGAAGTTGAAGCTGCTCATCTTAATCTGAGTGGTAGCCGTGCCGCTGAGCTGTTTCCCGTCATAGCGCGCAACGACATCCCATGTCACCGAAATCGTCGTATCGCGCACCGTCATGTCGCCGCTCATCTTGAACGTCAGCTCTTGTCCGATTTCGTAGCTGCTCGGAAGGCCCTCGTATGACTTGGGCACGAATTTGGCGATTGGATAGTTAGCGGATTCCAGCCAGTTTCGGCGAATGGCGTTGTCGCGCCGGTCACTATCTGACTTGAGCGCGCTGATATCGACCGTGATTTCGCCCACCTGCGTGTTTGCGGGGTTCTGTGTGTCGAGCGTAATCGCGCCGTTGACAATCGTGGTGACGCCGACCGCCGTGACCAAGCGGTTGTTTTGGTTGAGGAACGTCTCGTCGACGGCGTACGACGCTTTTGATTCTTCAGGCACAATCTTCAATGTGACCACAGAGGCGCCGCCGGCTGCCGGTTGAGGGGTGGCCGTTGCTTCAGTGGGCGCCGTGCTCTCTGTCGAAGCGACGGTTGGGGCTGTCGTGGGCGTCGGCGGCAGCGTAGTTGCAGTGGGCGCGGGCGTGGCAGCCCCGCCGCACGCGCTGAGTAAGAGGGCGCCGGCCAGTGCGGCAATTGTCGGTATGCGTTGAGCTTTTGCGTGTGTCATCTCGCTACTCCTCTTGCGCAGTGCAATCCTTGTCTGTGCGTTCTACACGTGCAGGTAACAAGACGATTATGCTCCATCTTTCCGTTAGCCTTACGTGAGTGAGCGCACGTGACCTGATGAGAATAACCGGCGCCGGAATGAGCTGGAGACAAAGATTCGCTGAGAAGACGATGAGCCTCGGCGCGGATAGGCTGAACTGATCCCCGTCTGCGCAAGGTGATGTGGGCCAGGCCGGGCGCGCTTTCTCGCTCAGTTTCTATCTCTCAACCGCTCTAGGTAGCTCTGAATCGACGGCACGGCCAGCAAGCGGTCACGGAAATAGTCGTTCGCAATGTCGATCAATTCGCGGCGCGCTGTCTCGGCCAGTTCAACAAAGCTCTGCCCGGTTTGGCGCCGCGCCAATGCTTCGCGTAACGCGATCAAACGCTTGACGACCTGCTGTTCCTCCTCACCTTCCAGAGCATCAATCACCGTAACGATCAGTTGGTCGGCCTGAGCCAGGAGGTTGTCCAGCGCCAGTTCCTGGCCCATGTGCAACGCTTCATCCAGCGAACGCACCAACGCCCAGCCTTGATAAAGCGCCGCTGCCGGCTCATCGAACAGCTCTCGCAAGTAAGCGGCTTCGACGTATCGCCCGTTTAGTCGAAAGATGTTATACAGGCGCTTGGCCATTTTGCCGTAATTGACATCCTCGGCTAAATACTTGCGCACTTCATTTTCGAGCTGCTCTACGTAATGATCGACCGCATCTGCTGCAACGTGCTTGGCAAGCTTGGCAAAGATCGGAATCGAGTTGGCTTCTAGGTACACTTCCTGAAAGTACGGGTCGAGATAGCCGTCCAGTGGAGTGATGGAACCGTCGGGCGCCTGCCAGGTCACATCCAGCATATTGCTGGCGTTGGCCAGTCGGCCGCGTTGCGGATCGGCGACAATCCAATCTAGTTTGCACCAGCCGGGGTCTTGTCCTGCCTCATCCCACGTGATGACAACCGGCGCGCCGTTAGGCAGCTTGGCTTCTATGTAGCCGGCGCGTATTTCTTCTGCCGTCCAGCCGATCGAGCTGCCGGCCTTCATCGTGCGCCCGTTGCGCATCACCTGATACGGGTAGTTGCCGAAGCGCACCTGGATCAACTGATAGGTTGGGCCTTTGAGCGTGCTGAGGGCTTTGTCCCGCAACACACGCGCCAAGATGCGACAAGCTTCCGCGCGTGACGGCGCAAGGATGTTCACGCGCTCGAAGTAGTCGGCGTCGCCTGGGTATGTTTGCACTTTGGATTGCGCTGCTGACCCCGACAACGACAGCGCCGTTTCAACAACGCCGGGTTCATCGTGGATTTCTACCAGCCGGCCTACGGTGCGGAAATACTGCAATTCCGCCGGGCTGAAATCGAGCAGGGTGATCTTGTGACCGAAAATGCCCGCTCGCATGTCATATTCCACTGCGTCTGTGTTGTGGCCAACGGCCATTGCTGCCAGCCATTGCAAGGCCTCTTCTTCATCGATTTCCACGCCCATGCGCCGCGCCGATTCAATAATACGAACAAGCTCTTCTTGCGGACTTGCTTCTTGTTGCTTTCGCGTAGAGTTGACCATTTCAGTACCATCCTAGAGAGATGAGGTAACTTGGGTTAAGCGCAGCAGCAACGTGGATCCTGATCACGCTGCCATGACTGCTTTGGCGAACTGCGCCACAAATAGGCGCGGCGAGACCGGGCCGGCGCAATTGAACACGATGCCATCGATCGGCGCATGTTGCAGGTCGTCAAAGAGCAGCGCCCCAGATACTTTCACAACGAGCGGCTCGAATTTCAGGCCCCCGTCGCGCCGGTCACGCAGAAAAGCCTCAAGAGTGTCCGGCGCAGTGAACACGGCAGCCAGCTTGCGTCCGCGCTTGTCAGGAGCCAGCGTGAGCGCCCGTCCTCCTTCTTCCAATTGCTGCACCACGATGTAGAAAGCGTCAAACTGTTTGATCAGACTGAGATCAGGGCACGGTGTGGCCAGGGTGCGCTCGATCTGCACAGCCCGCGCCCATTGCCGTAGCGCGGGAATCTGATCTCCGCGATAGTGCAATTCCGGCGGCGACCAGGGGTTAATGCGCACAAAATCCAGTGTTTCGGGCAGGTTGGCAAATAATTCGACGCCGGCCACGGTGATGACGTGTTCGCCCAACGTCGCTGCACCTACTGTCCTTAAGCAAGCCTCATAGGCGCGCCGGTCTGTGCATAGAAATAGGTAGCGCCGTCCTGCATTGTCTTTGAGTTGCAGCAGCGCTACCTGTCCGCCTTCGTCGCGCGTAGCCGGCACGTGCCAGCCGGCATGATCCAAGAACAGGCGCAGGAGCGCATGGCTCGGCTGCTTACCGTCCAAGGTGTCTTGCATAGCTTGCCGCAGCTCGTCTTCATCCACAGCGGCCGGTTCCTCAAAATTGCTTAATCTTCAATCGCCGCCTTTTGAGTGTTGATGTGGCGAATAATGGCCGGCTCAAACTTAGGCCGGCGATCGTAAGTGTACAAGCCGTTGACTTCCTGCTCAACATCCGTGAGCTGCGTATAGCAGAAGCCGAACATATTCGGATTGAAGAGCAGTGTCTCGGTCAGCGCCTTATAGCGCGCGAGGAACTCTTCGGCGTTGTGCGGACGATCGCCATAGCCCCAGCTCTTGCTGTCAATCTGGCCAGGATTCCACCAGATGCCGCCGTATTCGGAGACGAAGTAGGGCTGGCCCTGGTACGGCGCGTCATGCTGGGGGAAATTGCGCCAAACGCTCTCGCCTGTCATTTTGAACAATTCGTGAGCTTGGGCAAAGCGGGCAGGGTCCTGCTCGTAGTTGTGGCAGTCATAAATGTCCGTTTCGACATGGACATAGCCGCTGGTGTCGATGACCGGCCGCGTCGGATCGAATGCTTTGGTGATCCGGTAAACCGCACGCAACAATTCTGGGTTCTGATATGTGGGTGTTTCGTTGAATGGGCACCAGCCGATGATGCAGGGGTGATTAAAGTCCCGTTCGAGAACCTCGATCCATTCCGGTAAGAAATATTCCAGCGCTTGAGGGTGAGCTGCGTCAAGCCCCCAACTTGGGAACTCTCCCCACACCAAGTAGCCCAGCCGATCTGCCCAGTACAAGAAGCGCTCCTCAAATACTTTCTGATGTAGGCGCGCACCGTTAAAACCCATTGCCATCGATAGCTCGATGTCTCGTCTTAGAGCGTCATCGCTGGGGGCAGTGTAAATCCCGTCTGGATAAAAACCTTGATCTAGGATCAAACGCTGAAAGACGGAGCGGTTGTTGATCAGCACGCGCTTGCCGGCAATGCGCACCTCGCGCAAGCCGAAGTAACTCTGCACGCGGTCGATCACCTGCTCGTCGCGCCGAAGGGTGAATGTGAGGTCGTAGAGAAAAGGCCGGCCTGGTTCCCACAAACGGGCGTCGGGCACTGTCACCGTCAATGTGCATTGGCCGTTGCCTGAGATAGGCGCGGTCGTCTCGGCCACGATGGCTCCCTCCGCCGAAGCTTGGGTGTGCACAGCCAAGCCCTCGGCAAGGCCATCGACGCCGATGTGCACGGTCAGGCTGCCTGAGTGAATGTCCGTGAAATAGCGTGGCCGGCGCAGATAAGTGGTGGGCACGGCTTCCAGCCAAACCGTTTGCCAGATACCGGTGGTGCGGGTGTAGAAACAACTGTAGGAGTCATAGCGGTCAGACTGTTTGCCAGTTGGTTGCAAAGGACTGCGGGTGTCGTCGGCGGCGAACACGGTCAGCGTGTTCGGGCCAGTCGTGACGTAAGGCGTAATTTCCAGCGTGAAGGAAGCGTAGCCGCCTCGATGGCGACCGACAAGCTGTCCATTCAGCCAGACCGTTGCGGCATAATCCACTGCGCCGAAGTGCAACAGAATTCGTTTATCTTTCCAATCGACGGGCAAAGTAAATGCGCGGCGATACCACACACCGGCCATAAAATCTTTGTTCCCGATGCCCGACAATTCACTTTCCGGACAGAAGGGTATGGTGATCGTGCCGGCGAATAACCTGTTCTGGTGCATGCCGCGCTCCAGACCAGACAGGCCGTGATCAATTTCAAATTCCCACTCGCCGTTCAGGTTCTGCCAATCGGTGCGGGCCCACTGAGGGCGAGGGTGCTCCGGTCGAGGTATTGCGTTTCTCATCTCTGTTTAATCCTCTTGTGATTAGATTCACATGTTAACCTCCCCGCTGTGTTGGGGGTGTCTTCTGGCGTAGCCTCCACGCCGGCCCACGGCGCAGAGGGGAGGGTGAACAGGTTGAGTATAATTTCCTACTTGCAGCTATTGCTTGCAAGCGTTGTCGGAGGAGTACACAGGATGAAACCGACTAAGATCGAGAAGGCTATTTTAGATGCAATCAAGACCAGTAAGCTCGGATTGCCTGACTGGGCGGCTGTTGCCAAAGCTGAGCATGTCTCTTTGGAATATTTGCAGGCGCGCATCGAGTTTATGCGCCGTGTCGGCATGATCAAGTAGGCGGCTTTTTATCGGCGGTGCCGTTTGGGCGCACTTGTGATCACGAGACGAACTCACTTCGGTTTGTGGGCGGCCTTCTCCTGAAAGCCGCCCACTTTTTTAGTCGTTGCGGTAGGGTGGGTAGTTGGGCGCCTGTCCGAGCCGAGTTGAACTTCTGGGAGACTAGAATCTGGCAAACGCATCCACTACCGGCTTGATGTCATCCATGAGCGGATACAGAATGGGGCACGTTACGCCGGCATCCACGTATTCGCGCACCTTGGCAATGCATTCATCGCTTGTCCCAACCGCCATC
>JANWVJ010000056.1 GCA_025056895.1 Thermoflexales bacterium | reverse complement strand
CTCTGCACCGATATCCAAATCAACGGTCAAGTCCAGCCGCTAGACGAAGCGCTGCGCGCTGAAATCATGGCAGCCAATGATGACTATGCGCGCAACGCCTTGCGCGTGCTGGCCCTGGCGCGGCGCGAGTTGCCCCCCCGACCCACCGGCGCCGATGCGCCCCCTGGCGCAGCCTACACGCCAGAGCGGGTGGAGCGCGGACTCACTTTTCTCGGCTTGGCGGCCATGATGGACCCGCCGCGTCCAGAAGTTGCCGAGGCCATCCAAACCTGTCGCAATGCCGGCATCCGCTGGGTCATGATCACCGGCGACTACGGCCTAACGGCGGAATCAGTGGCGCGCCGTGTAGGTATGCTCAGTACGCCAGGCGTGCGCATCTTGACCGGCGCAGAGATCGATGCGATGAGCGACGACGAGTTGCAAGCTGCGCTGGGCGAGGAAGTGGTATGCGCGCGGATGGCTCCTGATCACAAGTTGCGTTTGGTGTCGGCCTTTCAGGCGCGCGGGGATGTCGTGGCCGTAATCGGCGACGGTGTGAACGACGCGCCAGCTCTGCGCCGCGCCGATGTCGGCATCGCGATGGGCATCACCGGCACCGACGTCGCCAAAGAGGCTGCCGATGTGGTTCTCACCCGTGACAATTTCGGCGCGATCGTTGATGCCATCAAGGAAGGTCGCGCCGTCTATGACAATATTCGCAAGGTGATGACGTACATTTTTGCCAGCAATGTGCCGGAGGTCGCTCCGTTCATCCTCAGCGCGTTGTTCAACATTCCGTTGGCTTTAACGATCATGCAGGTGTTGGCGATTGACCTAGGCACCGATTTGCTGCCGGCCATGGCGCTCGGCGTCGAACAACCTGAACCGGACATCATGCGCCGCCCCCCGCCGCGCCGCGATCCGGCGCTGTTCGATCGCGCGCTGCTCGTTCGTGCAATCCTAGCAATAGGATTGGCGCAAACCGTCTTGTGCTATGCAGGCTTCTTCTGGGTATATTACCAGGGCGGCTTCACCAATTTGCTGCACTTGCCGCGCTTGGATGTGCTGCCGTTCGAGCAGCAGCCGCTTGACTCCCTGGCGTACACAGCCATGCTGGCAACCACCGTCTTTCATGTCGGTGTGGTTATGGCGCAGATCGGCAACGCATTTGCCTGCCGCACCGAGCGCAGTTCGGTGCGTCGAGCCGGACTGTTTAGTAACCGCGCTCTGCTGGCTGCAATCGTGTTTGAGTTGGCATTGATCGGCGCCTTGGTCTATGCGCCGCCGTTGGCCGTCATCTTCAATCATGCGCCGATTCCTCCGGCCTACTGGGTCGGTCTGATCCTCTATGCGCCCGTAGTGTATCTGCTGGACTGGCTGCGTAAAGCCATTTTGCGGCGCAGACAAAACATTCCCGGAGACACAATCGCCGGATCATGCAACGGCGAGATAACACGATCGATAAATAACACAATCGGAGGCGCCAGATGAAAGTGATTGTTATGGGCTGCGGGCGAGTGGGTGAACAAGTTGCTCGTATCTTCTCTGCCGAAGGACATGATGTGTCTGTGATCGATTACAGCGCGCAGGCGCTCGACCGCCTTGGCGCAGACTTCAAGGGACGCAAGGTGTTGGGAGTGGGCTTTGACCGCAACACGCTGATCGAAGCCGGAATTGAGGAGGCCGATGCATTTGCCGCCACCAGTTCCTCCGACAACGTCAACATTGTCGCTGCACGGGTGGCCCGCATGGTCTTTCATGTGCCGCGCGTCGTAGCGCGTCTGTTCGATCCGCGCCGCGCTGAGATTTATCAACGCCTTGGTCTGGTTACCATTTCGTCCACCACCTGGGGCGCGCGCCGCATCTACGAATTGTTGACGCATGCCGATCTGGATTGCGTCATGAGCTTTGGCGCAGGCGAGGTCAAGCTGATCCAGATTGAAGCGTCGGCGGCCCTGGCCGGCCGGCTGGTCAAACACATCACCGCGCCCGGCGAGATCATCGTGGTCGCCATCACGCGCAAGGGCCAAGCGTTCCTACCGTCTCTCGGCAGCGAGTTCCGCCAAGGAGACACTGTGCATCTGGCCGTGTTAGGTTCTGCATTAGATCGGCTGCCGTCGATCCTAGGGGAAGGGGTATAGCGATGTTTGTTGTGATTGTTGGAGGAGGACGAACCGGCTCACACCTGGCGCGCATGTTGCACGGCCAGGGGCACGAAGTGCGCGTGGTTGACGACCGCCCCGAAGTCGTTGCCAAACTGCGCCGCGAGTTGTCGGACGAGATTGCCGTGCTGGGCGATGTCAGTTCACCCACTGTCTTGGAGGCAGCCGGCATCCACCGTGCACAGGTGTTGGCAGCCGTCACAGCCGACGACGAAGCCAATCTAGTCGTCACCACCTTAGGTCGTTTCGAGTTTCGCGTCCCGCGCACGATTGCCCGTGTCAACAATCCCGAAAACGCCTGGATGTTTACCGCCGATATGGGAGTAGATGTGGCGTTGAATCAAGCGGACATCATGGGCCGTTTGATCGCCGAGGAGATGTCGCTTGGCGATATGATGACGCTCCTGAAGCTGCGCAAGGGTCAATTTTCGGTTGTCGAGGAAAAGGTGCATCCCCTAGCGCCGGCATGCGGAAAGGCGATTAGTGAGTTGGCATTGCCGCCTGAGTGTGTGCTGATCGCCATCATTCGCAAAGGCGATCTGATTCTGCCGCGCGGAGACGTGGTGCTACAACAGGCTGATGAGATTCTGGCCGTTGTCCACTCATCGCAAGTGATTGAGTTAGCGAGCTTGTTGGGGCCGGCGCGGCCTTAACGCGTGCCGGCCAGAGCACGGCCCAGCTCAAAAGCGCGCTCCATCACCGCTGTTTGATATCGAATATCGCCCGGCTTCGAAGTGCTGGCATGCACAATGCCCACGATTTCAGCGCGGATGTAGCGGCACATATCCCGGAATGTGTGAATCGCGTTGATCGCACCTGAAGCCAACGGGTCAGAATCTCCAAATGATCTGGTCGGCTAGGAGGTTGCTATTCGAGAGCGCCAGGGCTGCTTTTCAGCGCCAGCACAAAAGAGTGATTCACGGCCGGCCTCCTTATCCCCAACGGATGCAGAGTTCACTGCACGCAAGTGACCGTTGCTCGGCAAACATCACAGGCTGCACAACGCATAATAACCCTGCGCTGCGCCCCATAATTGCTCTAATTCGCAGAACTCGTCGGCGATGTGAGCATGTTCCTCGCACCCTGGTCCGAAGCCGATCGTGGGAATGCCGAGCATGCCGGCGCTGCGAGCGGCATTCGTACAGAACGCATAATAACCGATTGGCGGATCGTTCAGCGCAGTCCGCGCTGCACGAATCAAGTCGTGTTCGGGGTTCATCTTCCAAGCCGGCTGAAACTTTAAGCCGGTGCGCTGCGCGCCGGTATAGGTGGTGATTGTTTCGGTGTCGATCTCGGCGCGTGCGCGAAAGGTCTCGTCTTGCGCCCGCAGGCGATCTATCGTTTCATTCAGCGGGTCAAGCACATCACGTTCGGTCTCGCCGACCAACAGCCGGCGATCGCAGCGGATGCGGCAGCGGTCGGGCAACACCGACACGCTCGGGTAGGGTGAACTGATGATTTCCGTTGGCTCGAAGATGCCGTATCCCAAATCCGGATCGTGCGGCGGCTGCCATGCATTCAATGCCAGGATCAGTCGCGCCGCTTGTTTGAGCGCGTTGACCCCCAAATGGGGCGTGCTGGCGTGGGCCGGCACGCCTTCCACCGTGAGAAACACTTCGGCCCGTCCTCGCCCGCCGATGTTCAGTCGCAAAGCAGTGGATTCGCAAATCACCACATGCGTCGGCCGGTATTCCATCAGCACGTCGGCCAGTGCCAGACCCTCGATCTGTTCTTCGTTGACCGAAGCGGAAACCAATACGGCACTCCGCAGACGACCATCGGCTTTGGCGTATGCTGCGCCGCACAAACTGGCTGCCAGGGCGCCTTTCATGTCCGCTGCGCCGCGCCCCCACAGTTTGCCCTCTCCCACCTCGCCGCCGAAAGGGTCTTTTGTCCACCGTCCGGCTGCCTCAACAGTGTCGAGATGGGAATCGAATAGGATGCTGTCTGTGATGGAGGTCGGCGCGGTCGGCTTCAACAGGCCGATGACGTTGCCCAGCGCATCCACGCGCACCTCATCGTAATTGAGCGCGCGCATGGCGTTGATGACGACTTGGGCGGCAGCGGCTTCCCGACCGGCCAGACTTTTGGCGCGCACCAGGTCGCGGGCCACCTCGACGATTTGCTGCTTGCGAAAGGCATCTAAAGTCATTAGGTCACCGATCGATAACGATGCAGCCGGCTACGTGTTTTAGCGCAGGACTCGCTGCACGGCTTGAACAATGTCTTGAGCGCTGGGCAACACGAACTGTTCGAGCGCTGGGGCGTAAGGTAACGGCACGTTCTTCGCGGCGACGCGCAGGATAGGCGCATCAAGGTAATCTACAGCGTGTTCGCTCAGTAGGGCGGCGATTTCGGCGCCTGGGCCGGCGCGCTTGTGTGCCTCATGGGCAATCACGACGCGGCCTGTCTTTTTAGCCGATTCCACCAGCGTCGGTAAATCAAGCGGCACAAGGGTGCGCGGATCGATCACTTCACAGGAAATCGGCTTCGCTTGGGCAGCCAGCATCTCGGCAGCCGCCAGCGCCTGTGGCAACATGCCGCCGATGGCGATCAGCGTCACATCATCGCCAGCACGCACGACCCGCGCACAGCCCAGCTCGACCAAATGATCGCCTTCCGGCACATCGCCCTTTGTAGCGTAGAGCATCTTGTGCTCAAAGAAGAGAACCGGGTCCTCGCCGCGAATTGCGGATTTGAGCAAGCCTTTGGCGTCGGCGGGGGTTGCCGGGCAGACGATCTTCAGCCCGGGCACGTTCATGAACCATGCTTCTGGGCTTTGTGAGTGTTGAGCGGCTGCAGCGCCCGGGGCGCCGGTGGTCACGCGGATGGTGAGCGGCACGCTGGCCTTGCCACCGCTCATGTAGCGCGCTTTGGCGACCTGATTGATGATCTGATCGCCGGCGCAGCCCAGGAAATCGCCGAACATGATTTCAACAACCGGCCGCATGCCCATCATAGCTGCGCCCAGAGCCGCGCCGACAATGCCGGCTTCGCTGATGGGCGTGTCCATCACTCGCTCCGGGCCGAATTGTTCTAACAAACCCACAGTCACGCCGAATACACCGCCCATCACGCCCACATCCTCACCGAGGATGAACACCCTGGGGTCGCGCTGCATTTCTTCGCGCAGCGCTTCATTGATAGCTTCGCTATAACTAAGTTGACGCTTCATCGGGTCTCTTGAGACACAGTTTTGTGCAGCACCAGATAAATGACCGCCGGCCGGAGTGGGGCTGCACTCGGTCTTGTGACGCCGGCCTGAACGCAGCACATCGCCTGTTCAGGCGCCTCACGATTCGCCGGTTCAATCCAGAAAATCTTTGAGTTGTCGGCTGCGGCGGGGATGACGCAAGCGTCGCAGCGCACGACCTTCGATCTGTCGAATGCGCTCACGGGTTAGGCCAAACTTCTGACCCACTTCTTCCAGGGTGTAGCATTTGCCGTTGATCAAGCCGAAGCGTAGGCGTAGGATGCGCTGCTCGCGGGGGGTCAGTGTAGAGAGCACCTGTTCGATCTTGGCGCGCAACAGTTCATCGTGCACCGTCTGAGCTGGAGAGGGCGTAGTTTCATCTTCGATAAACGCGCCGAATTCGTTGTCCTCCTCTTCGCCCACCGGCTGCTCCAACGAAAGCGGCCGCCACGATACTTTCAGCATCCACTCCACCTTATCCGATTCGACGCCCAACTCGTTGCCGAGTTCTTCAGGTGTTGGCTTGCGCCCCAAAGACTGCTCAAGCTCGTGAGTGGTCTTATACAGCCGGCGTATGCGATCGCTCATGTGCACCGGCACACGGATGGTGCGGGCTTGATCGGCAATCGCGCGCGTGATGGTTTGACGAATCCACCACGTAGCGTAGGTACTGAAGCGAAAGCCGAGCTTGTGATTGAATTTCTCGACTGCCTTCATCAGGCCGAGATTACCCTCCTGGATCAGATCGAGGAACGGCACACCTCGCCCCATGTATTTTTTGGCGATGCTGACGACCAGGCGAGTGTTGGCTTTGATCAGATGTTCGCGCGCCAGACGCCCTTCTTCAGCCCACGCTTTCAGCTTGTCCACTTCCTCGGCAGGCGCCGGCTTACCCGATTCCTCGATTGCCTTGAGCTTCGATCGGGCACGATTGCCGCGCTCAACATGCTTGGCCAGCTTGATTTCTTCTTCCATTGTCAGCAGCGGCACGCGTGCCATCTCGCGCAAGTACAATCCGATGCTGTCGTCGGCGCTCAAGGCAGCAGTGTCGTCATCGTCGTCCTCTTCCTCTTCGTCTTCGTCCAGGCTGTCGGTTGTCTCCTCTTCCTCCATGGACAAGTCTTGCAGTTGAACACCGGCTTCGGCCAACAACGCAATGATGCGATCCACTTGCTCGTAACTGTCATCGACTTCCGGCAGCAGCTCCAGGATGTCGTCGATGACAACGCCTCCTTGCGTCTCCGCCTTAATCAACAATGCCGCAACAATTTGATCCTCATCGAACGCGATGGTCATAGTGGATCATTCTCCGTTTGCTCGATCCTCGCTTGCCCATTTCACACGCAACCAGTCGCTGTCTTCTTGGTCGATTAGTTGTGCAGCGCCGGCTTGGTCACGGTAAGCTGGGCTGATCGGGTTCATCGGCATAGCCATGATGACATGCTCTCGCAACGTCTCGGTCAAGTCAATGCGTCCGTCTTCAGTCAACCGCCGGTCTGGCTCTGGGGTGTACACGCCCGGCAGAAAGAAGGCCACATCTTCCAGGGGAAATTGAAGCGGTAGCTCGAACATTTCCAGCGAGCGCGAGCATTGCACCTGCGTCGCCGTCTCAATAATCCCTTCAACAAGAATTCGATCGTTCGTGCGGGTAAATGTAATCTCGCCACGCAGAAATGAAACTTTCAGGTCGTCATCCAGCCAGGTTGGTCCACGATCGAGCTGTTCTACCTGGCATGTTCCCACCGGCGCAAAAATCAGCTTGTGGAGCCGAAAGCGCATGGGCGGAATCTTATCATAGTCGGCGTGAAGGTACTGACTTCACCCGCCGCGCTCTGCTGGACTAAGGTTCAACTGGGTACAATCGTCGGCAGTGCATTCAAATCGTGGAGGCTGTCGTGAATCGTCCTCGTCTTGCCGCCCAGCTCTACACCGTGCGGCAATATACTCAGACTGCTAAAGAGTTTGCCGACACCGTACATCGCCTGCGCGTCATCGGCTATACCGCCGTGCAGATATCGGGTATCGGCCCGATCCCACCCGCCGAAGTCAAGGCCATTCTCGACCATGCCGGCCTGGCCGTGTGCAATACACACATCAGCTACGAACGACTGCAAAATGATCTGCCAGCGGTGATTGCCGAGCACCGCCTGTGGCAATGCCGCCACGTCGCCCTCGGCAGCATGCCCAGCGTGTATCGGGCAGCCGGCGAGGACGGCTACCGACACTTTGCCCGCGAGGCGAACGAGATCGGCCGGCGGCTGGCCGAAGCCGGCTTGACCTTCAGTTATCACAATCACAGCTTCGAGTTTGTGCGCTTCGGCAAGCGCACTGGTCTTGACGTCCTATTCGACGAGAGTGACCCGCGCTATGTGCAGGCCGAGATCGATACATACTGGGTGCAGCACGGCGGCGGGGATCCGGCCTACTGGATTCATCGCATGACCGGTCGCATGCCGGTGGTGCATTTGAAAGACATGGTGATCGTTGATGGCAAGCAGGAGATGGCTGAGGTCGGCGAGGGCAACTTGAACTGGCCAGCCATTATAGAAGCTTGTCGCGGCGCCGGCGTGGAATGGTGCGCCATCGAACAGGACGAATGCCGGCGCCATCCTTTGGAAAGCCTGGCTATCAGTTACGCCAACGTGCGCGCAATGGGCCTTGAGTAGGCGCGGGCGAGCGATGGTCGCGCTCGACTGTCCGCCCGTGTGTGACAACGTGCAACCTGGCTGTCCTCAGCCGGCGCACAGTGCTGGCACACAGTGAACGAAAGGGGCGCTATCGATGCCGGTGTTACCAGGCGCGGGGTAAACTGAGCCGAACGTTCTGCGCCACACCTTCCCATGTCTGTCGCGGATCACGCGCAGGATTTAACCTGATGAAACGAGCTGCACGCGCTAACACACGCCAGCCGTCACATACGTGCATCAGGCGCGCATCGGTTGTCCTGCGGCGTTGACGCAGCGCCGCACGCAACGGCGTTCCTTTGTCTGCTTCGGCGCGCAAACCGGCCAGGAACGGCTGAGCATCTGCCGGCAGCACCCACTCCAACGCAGCCAGTGCCGCGCCGTCGCCGTGTAGCTCCATTGGCTCGCCGATGTGTGCCGGATCGGCCAGCGCCACCCCGGACACACGCATCCAGCGCGCCGGCTGTGGGCTGCGCAACCATGCTTCCGGCGGACGATCCAAGTCCACGTCGCGCAGAAATAGCACCGGCTGCTCGCCAAACGGCGTCAAGCCAATCACCTCAGCGCGCGGCTCCAAAATGCCGTTGTCTTCAATCCAGGCGAACAGCGATAACTGGTTGAGTTGGGTATTGCGTTCGGTCATTACAGTCTGCACCAGGATCGGAAACGGTGCAGTGAGAACGGGCAGGCCAAAAAGCACCTTTGCCGGAGCCGGCACACACTGTAAGCGGACGCGCATCGTGTCTGGCTCTGACCGACAGAGCACTTCTGTCAGCGCTGCTGAACCTTCTCCGATGATCAGCAATGCAGCGGTGTCCGAGGCGACGATGCCGCAGTTCACTTCGAGTGAGAGCAGGTCGTCAAACGTCATGGTCAATATTCCACCCGCCGGCCGGTTGCGCGCGCAATCACTCGTGCAATCATCCACAACACGGCAATAACGGCCATGTCGATGAAGGCTGTGATTGCCAGTGCAGCCGCCAGCCAGCGCAAGGTGATCTCGATGGGAGGGGCCAATGTGTAGGCAACATCACCTGCCAGTGCGCCGATCAGCGCCGTGACCACTGCCAGTGCGCCCAGCACCGGCGGCCAGGCTTGCGTATCTGAAGGCGACGGCATCATGCTATTTGCAATCGCAAACACGATGTAGAACCACAACAACGCATCGGGCGCTTGCAGGGTGGCAACGATGCTCGATGCAATGGCTTCGAGCTTGCCCGCGCTTAGCGCGCGCATCACTGCCGAGCCGTCGAAGGCTAAGTTGCCGATGAGACCGAGCGCCGACAAGCCGGCAATCAGCGGCGCTGCGCCGATCAAGGCGCTGCGCAGCGCATCCGAGCGCATTACTTCTACCGAACCCAGGCGTACTGCTCCGCCGCGCTGCCGCTGAGGAAACAACGAGATGGCGCGCACGCGCACGCCGAGCAGTTTGGCCATCACCGCATGACTCAGTTCGTGCAAAGCGACGCCCGGCAGCAGTGGGATCGAATACAGGTAAATCGCTGCATCGATGTGACCTGTTAACAACAGGGCGATCTCTTGCAGTTTGCGGTGCGCCAAACGTTCAAGCACGAGCAGCGCTCCAAATGCCATCGCAAATGCCAAGAGGCTGGTTAACATTGCGAGCGAGCCGGCGCAACAAGTCCCGTGTCTGTGGGCTGGAATTACTTCAGCGCAGCGCGCACAATCGCCGCGAAATCGGCTGCCTTCAGGCTGGCGCCGCCGACCAGCGCGCCGTCGATATCTGGCTGGGACAAAATCTCTTCAGCATTCGCCGGCGTCACGCTGCCGCCGTATTGAATGCGTATGCTGTCTGCTACAGCCCCGTATTTTTGGCGCAACTGGGCGCGGATAAAGGCAATGCGCTGTTGCGCGTCGGCAGCAGTCGCAGCGCGGCCGGTGCCGATGGCCCAGATCGGTTCATATGCAATCGTGACGCGCGCGGCGGACTCAGCGCTCACATTCACCAGATCGTCGCGCAGTTGGCGTTCCAATACTGCTTCAGTCTGGCCGGCTTCGTTCTCTGCCAGCGTTTCGCCGATGCATAGGATAGGGTTCAGGCCGACGGCCAGCGCAGCCCGCACTTTCGCATTCACAAAAACGTCGCTCTCGCCAAATAACTGACGGCGCTCGGAGTGCCCGATAATGACATAGTCCACCAAGCCGGCCAGCATGGTGACCGAGACTTCACCGGTGAACGCGCCTTTAGGTTCTGGATGGGCGTTTTGCGCGCCTAATTTGATGGATGAGCCGGCTAGGGCAGCCTTTGCTGCCGTCAGCGCCACATACGGGGGACAAACCGCTATTTCGACTGATTCATTCGCCGGCAGAAGACTGCGTAGTTCTTCGATCAGCGCCTGGGCTTCACCGATGGTCTTGTTCATCTTCCAGTTGCCGGCAATCAAAGGTGTTCTCATGACTTTGCTCCGAAAAGAGTTCACGCGTGGCGCAGGTCGCAACAGCCTGCGCAGAGGCGATTGTAGATGATAATTCCAACGCTATGGCCTCAAACCCGTTGTTGCTTGGCGTCGATAGCGGTGGCTCGAAGACGCATGTGCTCTTGACTGATGCAGAAGGGCGTGCGCTGGGCAGCGGTACGGCCGGCGCGTCGAATTATCAGTACGTGGGCGAGGCACGCGCCTTGCAAACGATGGACGATGCGATCGGCCAGGCGTTTGATCAAGCCAGCCTTGCCCGACGCCCGGTTGATTTCGCCGGTTTCGGCTTTGGCGGGGCGGATACCGAAGAAGAGCTGAGTCGGATGAGTGTGTGGGTCACTCGACAGCAGTGGGCCCGCTCGTTTGTGATCGTCAACGACGGGATGTTGCCGATCTATGCTGCTTGTCCAAACGGCGAAGGGGTAGGCGTTGTGGCCGGCACGGGCGCCATCATATGGGCTGCTTCGCGCCTACCTCAGCCGCGTGTAGCCCGCACGTCGGGTTGGGGTTACTTGATGGGCGATGAGGGCGGTGGCTATTGGTTGGCCGGCCAGGCGTTGCGCCATGTTGCGCGCGCGGAAGATGGGCGCGGGCCGTCCACTTTGTTGACGGGCCGTGTGCTGCAACACTGGGAGTTGCCGAACGCGCGCGCGCTGATTTTGCACTTGTATGGCCAACGCTGGGAACCTTCGGAGATTGCGCTGTTGGCTCCCGTGCTGCTGGCGTGTGCTGAGGAAGGCGATCCCGTTGCCTTGAGCATCGCTCAGGCTGGCGCGGATGAACTTGCCTTAGCTGCCGCCGTAGCCATGCAGCAGGTGGGGCTACGTCCACCGGTCACAGTGGCATACACCGGCAGCCTGCTGGTCAAGAATGCACTGTATCGCGCGCTATTTGCTCAGGCAATCGCGCAGCGCATCGGCCATGCCGAACTGCACGCCGTTGAGCAACCGGTGCTCGGTGCAGTCGCTGCTGCCCGTCTCCTTCAGCAGGGTGCGCTTACCGCTGGCTGCACAGATTGGTGTGCAGTGGTTCAGGATGTGTGTTGAGGTGGCAGCGCCGCCGACTGCGGCGCCGCGTCGTCAGCAGGCAGCGGACAGGCGTTGGACAACGTGACTACCATCACCGTCTCACAACGCGCCACGGCCAGATCGAATGCTGCCCGCGCGGCGTCCCAAATCTCCTGTGGCTTGCCGGCGATCACCGTGCTCATGATGCCGGGCCACACCGCCAATCCACGTTGCTGCCATAGCGCGATGGCATCTTGAATCACGCTGTCGAGATGCTCTGGTCGCAGCGGGTATAGGCTGATCTGTGCGGAAATGGTTTGTTCGTCCATGTCGAAGTTGAAACAGGGCATTCACTCGCCGAAGACGACGCACAAGCCGATAAAGCCACCAAACGGCAGGCGCGAGATGCGCTGTTCAAACGCGCCCGGCAGAAGCGTAGTCGCCCATGTGATGTCGGCGATCGCGCGGGCGCAGCTTTCACGCGCCAGACGAGCCAACTCGAACGGCGTATAAAAATGCGCTGCTTGCCACACCGGCAGACCGGATCGCTTGCGTTGCCACCCCATCACGCTCCAGGCGTTCAACACACCCAGCACGACGCCTCGCTGCGCGACACGAGCTGCCTCGCGCAGTGCGCGCGCGGGATCGGGCATGAATTCGAGCGAGGTGATCATCAGGGCGATGTCAAACCGGCCGGCGGAGAACGGCAAATGAGCCGAATCGGCGCGCAGATACCGCGCGCCGTCCCGTTGCGCGGCTTCGAACAGCATTGGAGCGGCGATATCGACACCGACGGCATTCCAGCCCAGTTCGGCCAACCAGCGGGTAAAGTGGCCTGTGCCGCAGCCGATCTCAATCGCCGACCCGGGCGGTCCTAGACGCTTGAGCCAGCGCTGCAACAGCCGTCGCTCGGCTCGATCTGCGCCGGCGCCTTCGGTTTCATACCAGCTTTCGTAGCCGGCGGCAATCTGTGCGTTATCAAACGGATTGAACGTCATCGGCGCTTATGGCAGGAAATCGGTGTTAAAGGCTTGCTCTGCGTTGAACTCGCCGCTGATGATGCCGGCTTGCTTGGCGAACTCGGCGAATGCCCGCCACGTTTCCACTTTCTGCTCTCCCCAGCGCGGGGCGTCGGCCTGATAGCGCGGCGCCAGCCAGCGCGCACTGGCTTTCACGATGTCGGCGCTGGTTTGGAGTTCAGGCACTTGCTCCAGCAAGGCGGCGGCTGCCTCATCGGGGTTGGAGATGGCAAACTGATAGCCGCGCGCTGTGGCGCGCATGAAGCGTCGCACCAGCTCGGGATTCTCAGCCATCAATGATTCGCTGGTGATAATGAGCGGCGTGTAGTAATCCGGCACGCACTCGGTGTAATCGCTGAGCATGATGACGTTGTAGGGCGTGCCGGCCAGCTCGGCGGCTACGCCGTCCCAGGCGTAGAAAATCCAGGCGAAGTCGATCTCGCGCCCTAGCATGGCGCGGTAGTCGCTGGTCGGCCCAAGCTGCACTGTTTGGATCGTGCCGGCATCTGCGCCATCACACTTGAGCAGGGCGTTGAGGAAAGGCTGCTCAAACGGCAGACCAAACGCCCCGTAACGCTTGCCGGCTAGATCGGCGGGCCGTTGAATGGCTGCCTCCTTCACGCTGGCAAAGCCCGACGTGTTGTGCTGGATGATGGCGGCGATGGAGACGATCGGCAAGCCCTGCGCGCGATCGAGCGTGACCTGTTCTTGCGACGACACACCGAACAGGGCTTGCCGTTCGGCAACCACTTGGTTGGGCACAACCGTAGCGCCGGGCTGCTGAATCTCTAGCTCGATGCCTTCCTCACGATACCATCCCTTGGTCAGCGCCACGTAAAAGCCGGTGTGATTGGTGTTGGGCGTCCAGTCAAGCATCAGCGTGACTTTGGTCGGGGTGGGAGACGGCGCAGCCGCCGGCGGTTGGGTCGGCTGAGCGGCTTGAGGCGCGCGACAGGCGGCCAAAAGCGTGCCTACGGCCAGCAGTAGGACGACCCTGCGGTTCACGCCTTTCAGATTGTTAAAACGATTTGAGCGAATTAGGCTTTTCATGTCGTTTACACCTCTTAAATACACCTGTCAAACAAATGCTTGATCTCTTCCACGGTTAAGACTTGCGGTAATGCCAGCGGGTCAGCCGCCGCTCGCACAGCAGCACGATCCCGAACAAAGCGATGGTCAACAGAGAGACGGCGACGATGCCGGCGAACGCTTGGGCAGTCTGGCCGGCGCTAAACGAGCGCAGCATGAAAACGCCCAGCCCTTTGGGCGCAGCGATCCACTCGCCCAGCACTGCGCCGATCACGCAGTATGTGACGGCCACCTTCAGCCCGCTGAAGAAGGCCGGCAGCGCTGCCGGCAATTTCACTTTGCGCAGCACTTGCCAGCGCGTTGCGCCGAACGTGCGCAACATGTCCACTAAAGTCGCGCTTGTGCCGCGCAAGCCATCGGCCAGATTCACGGTGATCGGAAAGAAGCACACCAGCGCCACCACGATCACTTTGGGCAGAATCCCCAGCCCGAACAAAATAACCAGCAGCGGCGCAATAGCAATCGTCGGAACGGTCTGGGACACAACCAGGAGCGGGTACACCGCGCGCTGGGCCAGTGGCCATGCTTCCATCAAAAATGCGAATGCTGCGCCGACCAGCACGGCCAGCGCCAACCCGATCATCGCTACGTGCAGCGTCGCGCCAGCGTGATCGGCGATCAACGGCAGTTGTATCAATCCCACCTGGATGATTCGTGAGGGAGCCGGCAACTGAATCTCGCGCAAGCCGGTGAGCCGCACGCCGAGTTCCCATATGGCAATAACAGCGGCAGCAAGCGCAACCGGCGGCAAGGTGCGATCAACATGCGGCGAACTGGGCTGTACAGAGCCTGGCGATTGCGTGCGCGCAAGAATCGATTTGACCTGAGAGGACATTCGCTCAGCCTCCTCCCTGCTTTTCAGAGGACACGCTGCCGGTGGTGTGTATGCACAACAGCCGTCCCTCGCGCACACACACCTCGCCATGTTCACCCAACAGGACGTTGCTCACCCCGCGCGCCGGCCCAAAGAACAACGATTCATCACACAGCGGATACTCCAGTCCTGTTGTGCGCACGCCATGCGCGTCCCCGCCGAAGGGGATCAAGGACACCACATCTCCGGCTGCGCCGTGCAGCAACGCCGGCCGATCCGGTGTGACCAAGAAACAGGCCTCGTTGCCCCGCGCGATCCATACACGGGCGCCGGCCAGAGCCGGCATGGCCAATAGCATCACGTTGGCGATCGTTTGATCGAGCCGGCCACCCAGCGCGCCCAATATCACAATTTCTGCACGTGCCGATTGGTCGGTTTCGTCGGGCAATCCGGCCACTGCGTGCAGCAGCGCCAGCTCGAGGTCGGTTTCGTCCTTGCGAGGGGAGTAGCGATGGAGCGTTGCCCCGCGCTCCGCCAGGGTTGCCAGTTCACGCTCGGTGAGTGAATCGAAATCACCCACTACGGCGTGCGGGGTCAGGCCCAGCGCCAGGGCAGCGCGTGCGCCGCCGTCGGCGCAAATCAAGCGGTCGCCGGGGTGCAGCCAACGTTGCACATCCTCTGCGCCCGGAGGGTCGCCGTTTGCGATAATGACCGTTCGCATACAAAAACCGCCTTACGCGGGTCGCCTGCGTAAGGCGGTTGCTTGTAGCAACAGGTGTGCAGTGTTGACTGCGCTTTCCCTACGCTGGCATGACCCAGATCAGGTTATGAGGGTCGGCGCGGCGCAGGAAGCAATCCCGCCTAGCGCCCTCTCAGCCTGCTTCCGCAGACTCCCCGTCTTTGATTGTGTAGTGGATTATACGGCAAACGGCGCGCGCCGGCGCACGCTGGGCGTAATGTCCGAACAGTGTGTTTGCACAGCCAAGCCGGCCTTGCCGGGCGTTGGGCGCGGATGGATGCCGTCCCCCCGAAGTCTATCCGGCACCTGCATCGGTCCGTTACCGCCGCGCAGACACGCGCCCAACCTGCCGCGCAAAGCGGCGCAGCGAATTACTGAATAAACGCCACATCGTCCAGAATGAAGACAACAGGCGCTGCGCCGCTGCTGTTTGTCGTGGCCTCAAACGTCAGGGTGAGACGTTGGCCGCGCCAGGCTTGCACATCGATGCGCTCCTCCACCCAACTCGTGGACAGCGCGCACAGGTTGTATTGCCGCAGCGTCTGCGCGCCTAGCTTGATGCGCGCGGAGTCCTGCCCGCAGGTAGTGCCTGGATAGAAGTAAGCGCGACGCCAGAAGCGCAGCAGGGTTGCTGTTGGAGGCACGGTTAGGGGCTGGTAGATGTGCCGCGTCTGGCCCGCAAAACCGCGCAGCCAGCCGGCCCAGTTGCCGCTGCGCGTATAGCCGCTCCCACTGACTAGGCCGGAATTGTTGTACCAGGCCTCGACCTGGCGTTCAAAATCGCCATCTGCAATCGGGAAGAGAGAGAGGCCGTTTGCCGCTCGCGGGCTGCGTGCTACAGGGAAGTACACCTGGCGATTGAACAGCCGCGCGCCGTTCACGTATGAGGCGCCGTAGCCAACGTTTGAAACGCCATAGCGGATGAGCATGTAACCATTCAGCCCCCAGTTGACACCCCACGAGTTGCGCAGAATCCAAGCTTGCGCGTCTTCATTCCAGCCGACTAACACCACCCCGTGGTTTACGTCGTCCGCATTAGCCGCTTCATTCGTGGTGAATACGCCGCCTGTGTAGCCGGCGAATTGTGAACCCACGTTCACAGCGACCGCCACAGGTCCGTATTGCAGGATAGCCTGTTTCAACTCGTCTACGCTGGGAACGGAAAATGGGTTGCTCGGCCGAACATAGTTCCAGGCGCGCGCCTGCCAGCGGTGTAGGTATGGCCCGTTGCAGGGGGCGTCTGTGGCCTGATAGGGAAAGGCTGTCTCGCCAACCGGTCCGGCCATCGGTTCACCGGCGATGCGCAGGTTGGTGTGGTAGTGGTGCCCCCACCATCCACCGTTACATCCCCAGCCCTGACGATTACAAGACACCAGGAACTGTTCAGAAAAGTTCACCTGAGTTGGGTTGAGCGTTGGTCGGGCAATCAATACGGCAGACTCCATCGCGCCGACGGTCGCAAAGGCCCAACAACTGCCGCACCAGCCCTGATTGCGGATGGGCGGGCACTTGTTTTGATCGCACCAGTTGAAGTAGCGTGGAAAGCTGGCCGGGCCGGCCGGCGCAGCGTGATCGAGCGGCGCCGTGGCCTGAGGCGGATCGGGCTGGGTGATGGATTGGCTCGCCGGTATGTTGGGCAACGGCCATCCGAGTTTCGCCGCCAGCGTTGCCAGTTTCATGCTCGTTCCCTCGGCGGCGATGCGCACTTGCCGTTCAATCGGTTGATCGGTCAGCCAGGGCCGGCGATGCACCAGACTGAGCGTGGCCTCGCCGTTGGCCAGCGCTGTCGCCGCAAAGGCGCAAATCGCCGCGCTGCCTAACAAGGAGGTGATCGGTTGGATGGCAGTCGATGTGGGCGCAATCGACAGACGATCATCCGGCCTGTCGTCCGGTTGCCACACAAAACCGGTGGAAGGATTGCACGGCGCCGTTAGGATGAACGATTCGCCGGCTGTTACCTGCCCGTGCAGACTGAACATGGCGACTCCTGTGCGGCCAAATAAGCGCTCGGGGGCGTCGTGCAGCCACTCCGCCAGTTGATCCAGCGACGCGCCGGCAAGCGAAGCAGTCTGCGGTGAAGGTGTATCGGGCGAGAGCGCGTGTTCGAACGCACGCCAACTGCCGTCATCGCCGATCTGGATATCGAGCGCCGTCGGCAGCGCGTTGGCAGTAATCTGAGTGTCGCCGGAAACAGGCGGGGCAAACGGCTCGGCGTCCAGATCAACTTCTTGTGCTGCGCCGGAAGCAGCTGGCCAGACCATAAGCGTCAGCGCAAGCGCGCACACGGCGCGGTGTAGGACATGAGAGCGCCACATACCTCTGTTCCTTTCAGGTTACTCAGGCGCGCAGGCATCGACTGTCCGTCACCGCACAGCCGACCCTGCGCGCGAATGCTTGTTATGGCTTGATCGGAGACTTGGCCAGCAATTCCAATACCTTCTGGCGATACTCGCGGTACTTGGAGAGCTGCCTTGGATCAGAGAACTGCCCGAGGAAGCCTTCCGACCACGCCCCTAGCTGCGGCTTATAGAACGCAATCCATGTTTGCACCAGGAGGCGATCTGGGTTAATTGCGCCGGTCATGTCCTGTTCGCGCGCGCCGAATTCT
>JANWVJ010000055.1 GCA_025056895.1 Thermoflexales bacterium | reverse complement strand
GAAATACGCGACACGATTGCACGCCGGCAAGCACAAGTCGCTTCACTCGACAAGTTGGCCGACACAATGAGCCGCGCAGAACTGCAAATCGAGAACACGTTGACTGCGCTCGGCACGGTGTACTCGCAGTTGCTGTTGATCGACGCGCGTGACGTCAACAGCGCCAGAACCCAGCGTCTGCGCGAGAGTATCGTTGACCAGGTGCATTCGCTGCAAGACCTGCTCACATCGATCGAAGAAGTGTATGGCGATCAACAGGCGCTTCATTCAAGCGCCGGTTAAGCCCTGAGGTGAAGCGACGACCGCACAGCCATGGATCTGGGTCAAGTCATTTTTGACACAATCGCCAATCCCGACGTTGCATACCTGTTGCTGATCTTGGGATTGCTTTCGCTGGTTGTGGCGGCTGCTGCGCCCGGCACGGGCTTCGCCGAGATGGCTGCCGGATTGTGTCTGATCTTGGCCTTCATCGGGCTGACGCGGCTGCCGGTGAACTGGGCCGGTTTGCTGCTGGTCGTAGGGGGATTTGCGCTGCTCATTCTCGACTTGAAACTACAGACCTGGGCCGTGGCAGTAGGCGGCGCAGTTGCACTGGCCATCGGATCGGTGTTTTTATTCCAAGTGACGGAGCAAGCCGTGCGCGTCTCGCTGTGGCTGGTAGGGGCGTCCACCATCGGCTCGCTGGCGTTTTTCGGCTTCGCCGTCAATCGAGTCATGCGAGCCATGCGGCAGCCGGCACGAGTGAATCCCAGAACCATCGTGGGCTCAATCGGCGCGATCCGCACCCCCGTCACCAAAGCGAATCACATGACCGGGACAGCGCACATAGAGGGTGAGTTGTGGACGGTGACCGCAAATCAACCGCTCGCCGCCGACACGACAATCGTTGTAGAAGAAATCGATGGACTTACGCTGAAGGTCAGACCGCTGGACGCCGGCGAAAGCGGTTCTGACACTGGAACAAGCGCCGGTATAAACAGCACGGCGGTGACCCGACCGCCAATACCCTTATCAGAAAAGGAGCACAACCAAAATGGCCGAACTGTTTAGTTTGATCGTGCTAGGGTTTCTGGCGCTGGTCGTTCTATTTGTGGTGTTGGGCATCTTCGGCTCCATCATCCGCATCACACGCGATTATGAGCGACTGGTGATCTTTCGTCTGGGGCGCTGCATCGGCGAGAAAGGCCCCGGCTTGGTGATTTTGCTGCCGGTGATCGACACCGCTGTGAAAGTCGATCTGCGCGAGCAGTTCATGGAAGTGCCGCAGCAAACCGCCATCACCAAAGACAACGCGCCGATCAGTGTGGACTTCCTGATCTACTGGAAAGTGGTCGATCCACAGCGCAGCGTCTTGCAGGTAGGCAACTTCGCAGCGGCCTCACAAGGTATTGCCACGACTACCCTGCGCGCCGTGATCGGCGATATCACATTGGATGATGTGCTGGCTCAGCGCGAACGCATCAACACCCAACTACGCACAAAGCTGGACGAGGTGACCGAGCGCTGGGGTGTGAAGGTCACGGCAGTTGAAATCCGCGAGATCATCCCGCCGCGCGATGTGCAAGAGGCAATGAATCGCCAGTTGAGCGCCGAGCGCACGCGCCGGGCATTGATTATCGAAGCGGACGGCAAGCGCGAATCGGCCATCTCTATTGCGCAAGGTGAAAAGCAAGCCGCGATTTTGAAGGCAGAAGGTATGAAGCAATCCACCATTCTAGAAGCAGAGGGCCAGAAGATGGCGCAGGCTTTGCGCGCCGAAGGCTTCCGCATGGCCTTGGAGGAAATCTTCGCCGTCGCCAAGAATGTGGACACCAAGACGATGACGCTGCAATACTTTGAGGCGCTCAAGGCGCTGGGAGCCAGCCCATCCACGAAGTACATCTTCCCGCTGGAATTCACTTCTCTGCTCAAAGGCGGCCTGCTGAACATGGCTGCCGGCGACAACGAAGCGGAAAAGAAGAATTGAGCCAACTGGGCAGTGCGCCCGAACGATGTGCGCAGATTCTCCCGCTCGATCATTTTCCATCGTTCGGGCGCGACTGTTCGATTTGCCGGCCATCCGCCGCCTGGAGCGGGTGTGTTTCCCCAACGACGCCTACGACGCCCTGACTCTGCTCAGTTTGGCGTTGACTCCAGGCGTATTGCGTTTGAAGGCTGTGGCCAACGAGAAGTTGGTCGGCTTTGCGGCAGGAGAGCGGCAACCGCGCGCGAGCGTCGGCTGGATTGTTACCATTGGCGTGTTGCCGGAGTTCCAGGGGCGCGGCATTGGTCGCGCGTTGTTGTTGGAAATCGAACGACAAATGAATGCGCGATGCGTACGTTTAACCGTGCGGCGCAGCAACACACGCGCCATTGCGTTGTACACCCGCTGTGGCTATCGTTGGGTGACCACCAGCCGGCATTATTACCATGATGGCGAAGATGGCCTGATCATGGAAAAGGAACTGTGGTAAACTTTTAGCGTGCAGTGCTTAGCACACCTGTGTGGTGCCCTTAGCTCAATTGGCAGAGCGCTTGACTGTGGCTCAAGAGGTTACGGGTTCGAGACCCGTAGGGCACCTGAAATTAATCTCTCTGCTTTGCCTCCTCACCGTGAGCTTCCTTGCCCACCGTAGCGATTCCGTCCCTTCAAGATTCAAACTATCGATCGGACGCATTCTCAGGGCAGCGCTTCCCTCACAACCGATCGATGGCCAGCATGGCTCGCGCCGGTTTGTCCACCTGCGACGCGAACAGATAGAGCGCCTGTTTGGTTGGCTCATTTTCTTGGGCGTACTGATATGGTTCTACCGCACGCCGCCCTGGATGTGGACAACACACTTTCCGGCATACGGCGACGTGCTCGAAGCTATCTGGCAGACCGATTTCTGGCGCGATGCCGTGCTAAACAGGAGTTTCGACCCGGTAAGCCCAGTGGCGATGTATCCACTTGGGATGCACCAGATGGTTCTCGCCCACATCGGCACCGGCCTGCTATTGCTGCCGATCTCGTTGGCGACCGGCAGCGGCGTAGCGGTCAATATCGGCTTTGTGGGCGGCCTGATCGTGTGTTTCCTCGGCGGGCGCGCATTCCTCAAGCACTTCACCGACTCGCCTCTTCTGGCATCGATCGGCGCGACCCTCTTGACCTTTGCGCTGGGGCGCACCCTACACATTCACTTCCACCTCAACGTGGCGCTGGCTTCTACCGCCGGCGTGTGGATGGCAGCCATGCTGATGGAATTGCGCCGGCGACTTGGCGAGCGACGAGCCTGGATGTGGGCCATCGGGAGCGGCATATGCTGGGGCATAGCCATCATCGCTCAGCCCTATTTTGTGTTCCTAGCCGTTGTCCTACTGTTGATCCTGGGAATACAATGGCGCGCTTGGAAATACGTCCCTCTTATCCCAGTAAGCGCGCTGTTGACCAGCGGTCTGTTCCTGCTAGGAGTTGCGCAAGGCACAACCTACATGGCCTCTAAGGGAACATCGCTGCAAGGATTGACTGCCTTCAGCTCGGTGCCGGGCAGCTATTTGGGCTGGAGTCGTCTGAGCGTGTGGAAGGAACTGGCCAACCTCACCGCCCCCTGGCGTCAAAACTTCTCCGAAGCAGACATCCAGAACTGGGGCGTGCTGGCCGCTTTGCTCGCAATTCCGGGAATCATTCTCGTATGGCGCAGCAAGTCAAGACGGGCCCTGATACTCGTTCTGGGTGTCGCCGCCATCCTTTCTTTTGGCCCGCTGTGGCGCGCCCCGCTGCAAAGCGACTTGCTTAAGCAACTGAACGAGTCGATCTGGCAAATCGGCGCCCAACTCAAGCCAGAGCTGTTCAGCGAGTTCTCCGCAAGCTTGAAGAACGACAGTGTTCCCTTGCCCGGCATGCTCCCGGTCATGTTGCTGCCCCGTTACGAGTTTGCACGGGTGGCCGGACGTTATTCGATCTGGGTCGGCCTGGCCGTTGTGGCGTTGGGGCTTATCACGCTGAATCGTCTTCCGAAGAGATGGGCGATTGTCATCGGCTGTGTGTGGGTCATTGAGTTGTTACCCATTCCTCGTCAACCACAACTTCTGCCTACCCAGCCCCACCCGGCCCACGAATGGGCAGCTCAACAAGTGAAGGGGCAAGACTGGGCTGTTTACAGCCCGCCGGGAATGGAGTACATCTACTCTCACTATCTGGCGGGTAATCTTCCGGGCGCGAACGTCAACGGGCCATTTCCGCCGGCGCACTTGCGGTTTACCCACCCCTGGATCACTTTCCGAAATACTTCTATTGACCCACTTGCCGAGGCATTAACCGATCCTGCCCAGGCAGTGATCTTACGCCGCGCTCAGGTTCGGTTCGTCTTGCTTAGGCCAGAAGCCGTGGAGTTAGCTCGACAAAACAGCGCACTGCGCTTTATCCGGTGCTTCGAGCCGGACCCGGTGAAGCTGAAGTACTATCACAGTCCGCTTTGCGCTTTCGAGGTGCTCCCCGACCCGACTGACTTCTTCACCATTCAGCCGATATCCGGCTTTTCCACATTTGAACCGGCCTGGATATGGATCGAAGGAGTCCACGCTCGGGCCGGCTGGCGCGCCAGCCACCCTACTACCACAACAATCGAGATTGCCCTGCGCGCTTACTGCCCTGAACAAGACCGTCAATCGGTAGTGATCAAAGTGAACGGCCAACCGCTTGCCTCCCATGAATGGATCGGTGAGTGCTGGCAGCTATGGGACACGACGCTTGTCGTTGCGCCAGACCACCTGCGCGCCGGCTGGAATACGGTTGAATTTGAGGCTGCATCCGCCAGTCAACCGTATTTGTACGATCCTGCCAACCCAGATCAGCGCAAGTTGTCTGTGATGGTGGAACGATTGCGGGTACGGCCTAATTGAGTAACTGTGCGCGGGCTGTGCCAGGCTCGGCCCCATAGGAAGCCTGTGCTATAACTGCCCCATGCAGCAGGCTGATTTCCTCCTCATCAACGGCATCGTCTTGACCATGGACGATGCGTTCACCTTGTATCCCAACGGCGCAGTCGCCATCGCCGGCGATCGTATCGCCGCTGTCGGCCTCACTGCGGACATCCAAGCGCACTACACGGCCAGCACGGTAATCGACTGCGCCGGTTGCGCCATCCTGCCTGGCCTCATTAATGCCCATACCCATACGCCGATGACTCTCCTGCGCGGCCTGGCCGACGACCGCCGGCTGGACGTATGGTTGTATGGCTACATGCTGCCGGTTGAACGACATTTCGTTTCGCCGGAGTTTGTGGCCCTGGGGACTCAACTGGCCTGCGCAGAGATGATCCGCAGCGGCGTCACCTGCGTCAACGACATGTATTACTTCGAGGACACGATTGCCCAAACCATCGCCGAGGCCGGCTTGCGCGCCCTATGCTGCCAGACCATCATGCAATATCCCACGCCCGACGCAGCCTCGTACGAAGACAGCTTGGAGGCATGTGAGGCGCTGATCCAGAAATGGAAGGGGCATCCCCTGATTGTGCCGGTTGTCGCGCCACATGCGCCGTACACGTGCAGCGGGCCATTGCTGCGGCGCTGCGCTGAGATGGCCGTGAAGTACGACGTGCCGCTGCACATCCATATTAGCGAAACGTTCCAAGAAGTGGAGGAGTGCCGGCGCGAAAACGGCATGCCGGTTGTAGCATGGATCAAGAAGAACGGAGTCCTGGAAGCAAAAGTGATCGCTGCACACTGCACGGCCATCGATCAAGGCGAGATGCGCACCCTGAAGCGCGCTGGCGCGACCGTGGCGCATAACCCAACCGCCAATCTAAAGCTTGCCAGCGGCATTGCCAACGTCAGCCAGATGCTGGCCGCCGGCCTGCACGTCGGCATCGGCACCGATGGGCCGGCCAGCAACAACGACCTAGACCATTTTGAAGAAATGCGCCTGGCCGCCTTGCTGGCCAAAGGGAGCACCCGTGATCCCGTCGCCCTGCCGGCGCGAACCGCTCTGGCGATGGCAACCATTGAAGGCGCACGCGCCTTGCACATCGGCGACCTGACCGGCTCACTCGTACCCGGCAAACGCGCCGATGTCATCACCTTGGACTTGCGCCGGCTGCACAACACACCTCAGTATGCCTTGCTTTCCCACGACCCAACTACCGTGTACACCCAAATCGTCTATGCGGCCAAGTCCACCGATGTGCGCGATGTATGGGTCAACGGACGCTGGCTGATGCGCGAACGACACCTGCTCACCTTGAACGAAGCCGAAATCGGCGAGCGCGCCAACGCACTGGCTGCGCGCATCGATGCCTTCCTGGTCGAACGCGAGGGCGATGTATTGAGCAAACTGGCCGCTATCGGCGGCGTTCACCAAGAAGAGTCGTTTGAGGTGCAGGTCAAGGCACACCTCGATGACGCCACGCCAATCATGGCAGCGATTCAGGCTAAAAACGAGAGCAGCCCGCTCACCATAGTGCGGCACGTACACTATCGCCAGTACGACACGTACTTCTTCTTTGACAATGACGAGTCGCGATTGCGCTACCGCGAAGACGATAAGGTTGATGAGCACGGGGAAATCCTGAGCAGTCGCTATCGCCTTACCTTGATCGGCCCACAGAAAGAGCGCGAGTTTGCCCATTCCGTGCTCATGTCGCGTTCGCGCTTCATTGCCCCAGCCGATCGCAGTCTGCGCTTCTATCGCGAGTATTTCCGCCCCACCCGCGAGATCGCTATCGAGAAAGATCGGCTGCGTTGGGAGGTGCTCTTCGAGGATGAAAGCCTGTTCATTAATCTTGATCGCATGATACAGCCCAAACGCGAGGGGTATTTCATCGAGATCAAGAGCCGTACCTGGAGTCCGAGAGACGCCGAGCGCAAGGCCGACATCATCGCCAAACTGCTCCATCATTTCAGCATTCCTGACACGGCGCTGGTACGTGAAGAGTACGTGGAAATCGCAGAGCGCAACGCGACCTAACTTAAATGAGCCGCAAGCGAGCGCAAGCGACGACGCAATCGCGATGCAGTTCCAAATCACACGCTACACCCGCGTGACTTCAACAATGGACGCCGCGCGGGCGCTGGCCGAAGCAGGCGCGCCCGAGGGGACGGCAGTGCTGGCGGACGAACAAACCGCCGGCCGAGGGCGCTCCGGCCATGCTTGGTATTCGCCGCCTGGGCAGTCGATTTACCTATCGATTGTGCTACGTCCACCCTTGGTTCCCGAGCAAGCCGGCTGGATCACTATGTCGGCTGCGCTGGCCGTCGTAGACACACTTGCCGAATTCACTGCCCCTGCTTCGTGCGCCGTCACCATCAAGTGGTTTAACGATGTTCAACTCAACGGCCGTAAGGTATGCGGCATTTTGGTAGAGTCATCTGTGAGCCACGCGCGATTCGACTACGCCGTGCTAGGCATCGGGTTCAACGTGAACACGACGTTCGACGCTGCACCGCCCGATGTGCGTGCACGGGCGACCAGCCTGCTGCTCGAACTGGGAGTTGCGCTTGACCGAGAACAGGCGCTGGATTGTCTGTTGCGACATGTCGCCAAGCGATACGCTGCCCTTGTCCAAAGCCGGCGCAGCCCGGCCCAGGAATATGCTCGGTATGTCGAAACACTGGGCAAGCGCGTCGAGATCGAAAGCGGCTCTCAACTCGTGCGCGGCACAGCCAACCGCGTGGCAGAGGACGGCAGCCTGATCGTGACAACCGAGCACGGCCAGATCGTCGTGCGAGCCGGCCAGCTCATTCGGCAAAGCTGACCAGCGCGCCGGCCTGCGCTCGGCGCAGCGTGCTATCATCTCCTGTTGTGGAACATTTGTGCGAGCACGCCCTTCAGTCTGTTGGAGGTGTCGCCTAAGCTCTGATCCACGCCATCAGCTATGATCGATCAACCCGGCAAACTGTATCTTGGGCGTGAATACTTTCCCGGTCATCAAGAGACGGCGGACGAGCCGTTCATGATTCCATTGCGCAACTTCACCACCCATGCTGTCTGCCTGGGCATGACCGGCACAGGCAAAACCGGCTTGGGGATTGCTGTGCTGGAAGAGTTGCTCCTGCAAGGCATCCCACTCATCATCCTCGACCCCAAAGGGGACATCACCAACCTGGCGCTGACGTTTCCTGCCTTCGAGCCGGCCGACTTCAAGCCATGGCTGACGGAAGATGAGGCAACACACAACCGCACCACCTTGGACGGGCTTGCGGCCCAAACAGCGCAGGAGTGGCGCGCCGGCCTGGCTTCCTTCGGTATCGAGCCGGCGCGGGTACACGCCTTGCGCGAGCGGGCCACAGTGCGCCTTTTCACGCCGGGCAGCGACGCCGGCCTACCGGTTAATCTCTTACATGGCCTGAACCCGCCGCAAGGCATCGGTTGGGCCGACAACGCCGAAATCCTGCGCGAACGGATCGCCCAGATTTGCTCGGCCTTGCTCGAGTTGGCAGGCATTCAGGCCGACCCGATGAAGAGCCGAGAACACATTCTGCTGGCTACCTTGTTCGAGGCAGCTTGGCGCGCCGGCCAAGCGGTGGACATCGAGCTGCTCATCCGCATGGTGCAGCAACCACCGATTAGCAGAGTGGGTGTGTTCGACATGGAGGCGTTCTATCCGAAAGGCGAACGCTTCAAGTTGGCGATGGCATTGAACACCCTGGCGGCTGCGCCATCGTTCGCAGCGTGGCAAACCGGCCCGCCGCTCGACATTGGGATGTTGATCCGTCCTGCGCGCGACTTGAGCAGTGTGAATCCGGCCGGTAAGACGCCGGCTAATGTGTTCTACCTGGCCCATCTCGGCGACGCCGAGCGGCAGTTCTTTACCACGTTGCTGCTCTCGCAACTGGTGCTGTGGATGCGCTCGCACAGCGGCACCTCAACATTGCGGTGCTTAGTGTATTTTGATGAAGTGTTCGGTTACCTGCCACCGTTGCGCAATCCACCAACTAAAACCCCGCTCATGACATTGGTCAAGCAGGGACGCGCGGCCGGACTGGGCGTGTTCATGGCAACCCAAAACCCGGCCGACCTGGATTACAAGGCGCTGTCCAACATCGGAACATGGTTCATCGGACGACTACGCACCGAGCGCGACCGGATGCGCGCGTTGGAGGGACTAGAAACAGCCGGCATCGGCTTCGAGCGCGAGGCGTTCGAGGAACCGTTGCGCACGCTGCCGCCGCGCACCTTTCTGGTTCAAACAGCCAGCGGCGAGCCGCGTTTCTTGCGCACGCGCTGGACGATGAGTTTTCTGCGCGGACCGTTAACGCGCGAGCAAGTGCGCCGGCTTGCGAGTCACTCCACTCCAGCGGCCTCCACCGCCGCCCCAGACGAGGCATCACGTCATGCGCGTGATCGCCTTGCGCACAGCTTCCCCCCTACACCGAGCATACACACCGCAAGCAACCGGCCAGAGCTGCCGCCGGATGTGCGCGAGGTCTTCTTGCCCTTGAGTAAAGCCGGCAACGGCCTGCCCCAGGGCAACGCGGCCCAGGTTGTGTATCAGCCTCTTCTGTTGGCCAGCGCGCACGTGCGATTCGTCAGTCGCGCTGCCGATATCACCCACAACCAGCGCTATGCCTACTTGCTGCCGCTTGGCCAACTGAGCACAACACCGGACTTCGCCCAAGCGCAGACCGTATCAGGATTCGACCCGCAAGACTTGGCGCACGCTCCACTGCCCAACGCGCACTTTGCGCCGCTACCTGCTGGCCTAAGCGGGCGCTGGATGAAACAGGCCGAACGGTCGCTGGTGGAATATATCTACCGTCATGCTGCCCTGCCGGTCTGGTTCAACCAGACGCTGAAGCTGTACAGCCGACCTGGTGAAGATCGACGTACCTTCCGCCAGCGATGTGAACAAGCGGCCAAAGCCAAGCGGGATACCGAAGCAACTCGCCTGCACGATCAATTCGAGCGACGCATCCGCATCGTACAAGATCGGCTGGCGCGCGAGCAGCGCGAGTTGAGCATGGACCGCGCCGAGCTGGATGCGCGCAAACGCGAGGAGATGCTGACCAACATCGAGTCGGTGTTCAACTTCGTGATCGGCAAGAACAAGCGCAGCACCGGCCGGGCCGTCTCATGGGGCGCCTGGAAGAGAAGAGCGACTCTGGCCGCCGAACAGGAAGTCAAAGAATCCGAGGACGTAATCGCTCAACTGACAGCTGACCTAGAGCAACTCAGCTCAGAATATCGCGCTGCCCTAGCAGCGCTGAGCGACCGCTGGTTGGCTGTGTTGGATGATATGACCCAGGTATCGTTGTCGCCACGCAAAAGCGATATCTTCGTCGATCTCATCGCGCTCGCCTGGCAACCGCAATCGGTTACAATCCAATTTGGCAAAACGCCCCCGTAGTTCAACTGGATAGAACACCGCCGTCCTAAGGCGGGTGTTGTGGGTTCGAGTCCTGCCGGGGGTATTTCGTCCAACGGCCGAAATCGCGGTTTTCAGCGCAGCCGGCATACACGCCCGAACGCGCCAACCCCAAGGCCCAGGGAGCAGGAAGTATTTTTACAATTCGGCCTTATGGACAACCAGCATATCCCAGCGCTCCTCGATCGCCAACGCGCTTTCTACGAATCCGGCCAGACCCGTCCCGTTACATTCCGCGTCGAACGGTTGCGCGCCCTGGAGCACGCCATACGCAGCAACGAGCAAGCGATTCTTGCCGCGCTGCACGCCGATCTGCGCAAGTCAGAGGTAGAAAGCTTTGTCAGCGAGATCAGTACCTCGCTGGAAGACCTGAAGTACATCCGTCGCCGGCTCAAAGGATGGGCCAAACCATACCGGGTATCGGCGCACTGGTCACAACTGCCGGGATCGGCGTGGATTTACCCGGAGCCGCATGGCGTGACGTTGATCATCGGGCCGTGGAACTTTCCTTTCTTGTTGATGATCGCCCCGCTCGTCGGCGCTATTGC
Source organism: Thermoflexales bacterium (assembly GCA_025056895.1). Classification (GTDB taxonomy): domain Bacteria; phylum Chloroflexota; class Anaerolineae; order J036; family Brachytrichaceae; genus Roseilinea. The sequence continues at coordinate 7,052 of JANWVJ010000055.1, read as the reverse complement.
CGGCGGCAACTGCGCGGTGCTCAAGCCTTCTGAGTTTGCCCCGCATACATCACGGCTATTGGCGCGCATGATCGCAGAGACATTTGATCCGGCCCACGTGACGGTGATCGAAGGCGACGGCCGGACGGCTCAGGCGCTGCTTGCCCATCGCTTTGACTTGATCTTCTACACCGGCGGGCCAACAGTTGGCAAGCTGATCCTTCAAGCCGCAGCACAACACCTGACACCTGTCATACTGGAACTGGGCGGCAAAAGCCCGGCCATCGTGGATGCCGACGTGGATCTGGCCGTTGCGACGCGGCGAATCGTGTGGGGAAAATTCACGAATGCCGGCCAAATTTGCATCGCCCCAGACTATGTGCTGATTGACCATCGATTGAAAGACGCCTTTCTGGAACAGGCGCACACAACGATCCGGGCTTTCTTCGGCAATGACCCACAGCGCAGCCCAGACTACGGCCGAATCGTCAACGAGCGCCACTTCAACCGCTTGTGCGGACTGTTAGCGTATGGGCGCATTGTGTGCGGCGGGCAAGCCGACGCTGGCGAGCGTTACATCGCCCCAACGTTGATCGATGCGCCCGCTCTGGATAGCCCCCTCATGCAAGAAGAAATCTTCGGCCCGCTATTGCCGGTGCTGTCCTATGACAGCTTGGATGAAGCAATTCACTTTGTTCACGCGCGCCCCAAGCCACTGGCTTTATATTTCTTCTCACGCAATCGTGTGCATCAGGAACGCATCTTGCAACAAACCTCTTCTGGCGGCGCGTGCATCAACGATGTGATTTTCCACTTCGCCAATCCAGCCTTGCCTTTCGGGGGGGTCGGAGCCAGCGGCATGGGCAAATATCACGGGCGACATAGTTTTGATACCTTCACCCACCCCAAAGCGGTGCTCAAAAAGCCATTGTGGGCGGATTTCCCCCAGCGCTACATGCCTTATCCGCCAGGCTTGCTCCGCCTATTGCGCCGGCTGATTTGAGCCAGAACGCACAGCAAACCAGTGGCGGATCGCGGCACGCATGGCTTCGCGCTCATCCCACGGCGTTTCGGTTGTGCCAAAGCACATCGATTGCTCATGACCTTTGCCGCACGAGACGACGATATCGCCTGGCTCGGCCAGGGCGCATGCTGTGCGAATCGCCTGGGCACGATCGGGCACACGCAGCACCTCGGCGGCCGGGTGATCGATGCCGGCAACGATCTGGTCGATGATGGCTTCTAACGACTCTCGGCGCGGATCTTCGGCGGTCAACACGATCACATCGGCATATTGAGCCGCAGCGCGACCCATCATCGGGCGCTTGAGGGTGTCGCGCTCGCCGGCGCAGCCGAACACCACGATCAAGCGACCTGCGGTCAGGGGACGCAAAGCGCGCAAAGTCTGTTCGAGCGCGTTCGGCGTATGGGCAAAATCGACAATCGCCGTGAACGGTTGTCCCAAGTTGATGCGCTCCATCCGACCCGGCACGCCGGTCATGCCGGCTACGCCGACGCGAATCGCCTCGTCGGGAATATCCAACGCCAGCGCCGCGCCGACCGCTGCCAGGATGTTGGAGACGTTGAATTCGCCGATCAGCGCGCTGTTCAGCTCGAGCGCGCCGCGCGGGGTGCGCACGGTGAGCGCTAAGCCGCTCGGCAGATGCGCCACACGAATCGCCTGTACGTCGCCGCCGGCCGAGGCCGCATCCGCATGGGCCGAATAGATGACATGCCGCGCCGCCGGCATACCACGCAGATACTCGAAGGAGAATGGATCATCCGCATTCAGGACACTCGTCGGTGTCACCGCTGCCTTGTGTGGCGGATGTACAGCCGATCTGCGCGCAGCGCCAACCATCTCAAACAGTCTGCCTTTCGCTGCGCGATACGCCTCGCGCGTGCCGTGTAGGTCGAGGTGCTCATGGGTGATGTTTGTGATGACCGCCACGTCGAACTCGATGCCGTCCACACGATGTTGGGCCAAGCCATGGGAGGTGGTTTCCAAGACGCAATGCGATAGGCCGGCATCGCGCATCTGCGCCAAGTAGCCCTGCAACTCATCTGCATCGGGAGTGGTGGTATGCAGGCCGGTGTCAAGCGTATGATCGCCGATGACGGCATTCACCGTAGTGATCATGCCGGCGCGCAGGCCGGCTGCGCGCAGAATGTGAAAGATTAGGGTGGAGGTGGTGGTTTTGCCATCCGTGCCGGTCACGCCGACAATCACCAAATCGCGAGTGGGATGGTCGTACCATGCTGCGCAGAGATGGGCAAACGCTTGCCGGCCGTTCTCTGTTACAAAACACGGCACATCGACGTGCTCTTCACCGCACCAGCTATCCTCTTCACATACGACGGCTGCCGCCCCACGTGCAAGCGCGTCGGGGATGAAGCGGTGCAGATCGTACTCAACACCGCAATAGGCGACGAACAGCGCGCCGGGCATTACGGTGCGGCTATCCTTAGTGATACCGGTAATTGCGATCTGGGAAAAGTCAACCGAAGCAGATCGCGCGCGCGCCGCCACCGGCAGCGCAGCCAACAATTGATCCAGTGTTTTTGTGCGCATGATCGGCACAGGATTGTATCAACGCCCCAAACCAGCTAGATCAATCACTCGCATGGCTATGGCGCCGGCCTGCGCGAAGCCGCGTGGGTGCAACTGTTCGACCGTATCGTATGGTGTATGCACGGCCCACGTTGCACGACCGATGGCAATTAACGACACGGCGTCAAAGCCAGCCTCGGCAAACGGCACATGATCGTATGACAAGCCGACCATGGCAAAGGGCTTCACTTGCAAGCCGTGAGCACGTGCGGCGGCTTCAATCCAATTGGCCAACTGCCCCCTGTTGCGTGGGCCGGCAGATGCGCCGACTACCCGTAACTCAGCATCCACCCCAACACCATCGAAATTGAGCACATGCAAGCCGGCAGCATGCGCATCCCGGCGCAAGGCATCTCCGTGCCGGCGTACGTAAGCGGCCGCGCCGATCACGCCCATTTCTTCTGCGTCGGTGAAGAGGATGGTCATGCGCAGACGTTCCTGCCAATCGCGCGATTGGGCCAGCTTTTCGGCGAGCTGCAACACCACGCCCAGACCAGAAGCGTTGTCGATTGCGCCGGGCGAGGCATCGCCGGTGTCCAATGCCAGAAGTGGGGCGCCGGCGCACAGCGCCAATCCGCCGGCGACGACCACGGCATTCCCCAGCATCGGCTCGGCGCTCAGCGCATACAGCCCTGTCAGGGCAACGAACAGTAGGCCGGCCGGCATCGCCAGGGCGAAACAAATCACGCGCCACACAATCGGCAGGCGCTGGCTCTTCGAATCATAGTGGGCGACCAACAGCACATGAGGCCGCGTGGAATCAGAAGGCGCATTCGGCAGAGTGGCAACGAGATTGGCGCCTTGGAGTTGACGGCCCAGGCGCTGGGCAATCCGTTCCCATGCGCTGTGTGGCTTGGAATCATCGATTGAGCGGCTCAGGGCAGATTGGACGCGGCGATTGAGAGCCGGCGCGCCCACGACGACCAGCACGAGTGCAGCAGCCGGCGGAACGGCTGCCCAGGGCGATATCCATCGCACAGCCAGCGAGACAACAGCCAGCGCCATGCACATTAACACTTCCATGACGATAACCGTTTGATAGGCCGTTGAGAAGACAAATTCCTCCCGCCTAACCTGCCAACCCCACTTGGTTAATAAGGCTGTGATCTCGGTGGAGACGTGATGCGCCTCTCTGCCGCCGGCCAGTCGTGGCCGGGCGAAACGACAGGCATAGTTCAACGCAGCGTGTGCATCAAACATCATGACAGAGCCAATCTTAACGAGATAGCTTAACGAACCCCTGAGACCGCTCAAAAACCGATAGAATGCGGCCCTAATGGATCAAGCTGGCATCCTCACAACTCGCCTTGCCTTCGGCGCCGTGCTGAGCGCATTAATCGGATGGTTGGCGCACCGGCGTGGCTCACTCTCGCGCAGTGGCATCGCGGGCGCGGTCATCACCGGCACATTGATCTTCGGGATGGGTGGGCTGTTAGCCGGCCTGTTGCTCATTGCGTTCTTCACCTCCTCGTCAGCGCTGAGCCATTACAAAGCGTCGCGCAAGCGCGATGTGGCAGAGAAGTTTGATAAGTCAAGCCAACGCGATCTGGGGCAGGCTCTGGCAAATGGCGGTGCAGCAACCATCGCCGCCACGGTGAGCGGCGTATGGCTGTGGTCAGCCCCGCTTGAGCCGGCCTTCATTGCCACGCCAGCCATCTTGTTCGGCGCGCTGGTTGGAGCGCTGGCAACCGTCAATGCGGACACGTGGGCGACCGAAATCGGGGTGCTGAGTAAACACCCCCCTCGCCTGATCATCCGACCGGGGCAAGTGGTAGAAGCCGGCACATCCGGTGGAGTGACCTTACTTGGCACCCTGGCGGCGTTGGCCGGGGCAGTGTTCATCGGGGCAATGACGCTAATGCTGGGCTTGCTGTTGATGGAGAGCATTCACGCACTGGTGAGAGCATACGGCGTCTCCGCCGCAACCATGAGCCGGTCTATTGACGCCGGCGTGTGGGTAGCGAACATACTACCGGTTACGCCAAACGATCTTTCCGCAAGCAGATCTATCCTGTTGAGCGCTGCGCTGGCCGCGCCTGTAGCCGGCGTGGTCGGCGCGCTTACAGACAGCGTGCTCGGTGCTACAGTGCAAGGCATTTACTACGACGCCGCGCGGCGCAAAGAAACTGAAAAGCCGTTCAACCAGTATGGCGCGCCGAACAGGCTGAGCCGAGGGTGGCGCTGGTTGAACAATGACTGGGTCAACTTCTTATCGTCTTTGGCAGGCGCTGCTGTGGGTGCGCTCGCGGTCGCCTTATCTCTTTCTCGTTGAAGAATCTCGTTACTCGCACGATGACTCACATACACACTCCCGACTGGGTTCAAGATGCCGTCTTCTATCAGATATTCCCGGATCGCTTTGCTGCGTCGGCTCGCGTAGCCAAACCGGCCAATTTAGAGCCATGGGACGCCAAACCGACTCATTACGGTTTCAAAGGCGGTGACTTACTCGGCGTGGTAGAACATCTGGACTACTTGCAGGAGTTGGGCGTCGATGCGATCTATTTCACGCCGATCTTCCAATCGACGGCCAATCATCGCTATCACACCTACGATTACTATCGCGTTGATCCGTTGCTGGGCGGCGATGCTGCTTTCCGTGAGCTGCTGGATACAGCACACGCACGCACCATGCGCATCGTAATCGACGGCGTATTCAACCATACCGGGCGCGGCTTCTACCAGTTCAACCATATTCTGGAGAACGGCGCCGCCTCGCCCTATGTGGACTGGTTCTACGTCAAGGGCTACCCTTTGCACGCTTACGAGGGCAAGCCGCTCAACTACGAAGCCTGGTGGGGTATACCGGCTCTGCCGAAATTGAACACGACAACGCCGGCCGTGCGTGAATTTCTGCTGGGGGTGGCCGAGCACTGGATTCGCCAAGGCATCGACGGCTGGCGGCTGGATGTGCCCGGTGAGATCGACGATGATGCTTTTTGGCAAGAGTTTCGCCGTCGCGTGAAAGCGATCAACCCCGACGCCTACATTGTCGGAGAAATCTGGCACGAGGCGCAACGTTGGCTACGCGGTGACCAATTCGACGCGGTGATGAACTACCAGTTCACACGCGCCTGCGTTGGATTCTTCGCCTCACGTTTCGACGAGAACCTGGTCGCTGCAACCGGCTATGCGCCGGCGCCGATCCTCGATGCGCCCGGCTTTGCTCACAGCATTAACCATCTCCTCAGCTTGTACGACCCGGCCATCAATCGCGTTCAACTCAACCTGCTTGACAGCCACGACACAGCTCGTTTTCTCACGATTGCCCGAAACGACCGAGACGCGCTTAAGCTTGCCACCTTGTTTCAAATGACCTACGTGGGCGCGCCATGTGTGTACTATGGCGACGAAATCGGGATGGTCGGAGGCAAAGACCCAGATTGCCGGCGCGCCTTCCCGTGGCACGCCCCATCTCAGTGGGACCACGACCTATTGCACTTTTTTAAATCGTGCATTCGACTGCGGCGGCGCTGGACGACATTGCGCACAGGCAAGTTCCAGTTCATCCACGCTGTCGGACACGCCGTGGCTTACTTGCGCCGTCTGCAGGATCAGCGACTGATTGTGGTGCTCAACGCCGGCCATGCGCCGATTGACGTGGAGATCGTCATCCACGAGACATACGCTCTGCCGGATGGCACAAATTTGTTGCGCGAGCTAGACACCACACGCTATGAATCGGACGAAACGCCCGAGTACGTGATCGAGGATGGGCGGTTGCGCCTGCGCCTGGAGAAGCGGGCCGGCATCGTCTTGCGAGCGGTGTGACGGCGGATCATTCTGCTGCACTCAAGCACTTTCTGCAAGCAAAATCTGTTGAGACACGGTTCCGCACATCAACTGCCTGGGCTTCCGGAAATTGCTGCTGCACACAGCGTAGCACAGATGTTCTAAGATGTGTATAATCCGCGCGCTTGATCCAAACCAACTGCTCAAGGTAGATGCGTGCGTGGAGATACGTGTTAGATATGACGATCAAAGAACGCAACCAAGACCTGCGCATGGTAGCCGAGCTAGCCGAGGTGCACTTGCCGGCCTCACTCCATGACGAGAGTCTATGCAAGGACATGTGCGCTGTGATTGCCATCACCTTGCGACGGTTTGCTGCCGACGGGGAGAAGTCGGCCAACGCCTGGGACAAGCGCGCTTACCACAGCAAAGCCGATGAATTGCGCCGCGAAATTGCATGGGCGTTGCCGGCAGCGCAGATTGCCGAGGCATTGGCCTACAGCCCAAAACCTTTCACGGCCGGCGATTTGCAGCGCCTGCGCACCGCACTGCCGGCCACCCTCAGCGCAGAACTCGGCTCGCGCCCGCGCTTCAAAGATTTGGAGACGTTGCGCGGCGCAGCCACAGCCGCGCGCCGCACCCTGCTCAAGAGACGCGACCTCTGAGCGTCGTCCAGGTCGTGTTTGTCACCACAGTCCTGCAAGTGGCGAGCAACGAGCAATCCGGCACG